>JACQVX010000187.1 GCA_016209495.1 Planctomycetota bacterium | reverse complement strand
CGCCCCCACGAGCGCCCCGGCCCCCATTCCCCCCGCTACCGGCGTGGGGCGGATGCGCATCGTGGCCGGGGGCGTCACCATCGAGGCCGACCAGATCGTGACGGTGGACAGCCACACGAAGCGGGCCACGGGCAACGTGACCATCAACGGGGTCATCCACGTTACCGGGGATGCCGTCATCGATACCAAGGCGGACACGGTCACCCTCGTGGGCACCGGGAGCATCTACATGCAGCCGGTGCACCGTCAGTTCGTCCTCTGGGACGGCGGCGACTACGTCATCGAGAACGGGAACCTCATCGGCCGCCGCCTGAAGAAGAACCCTCTGGACTGGAAGCTAGGGGGGCTGGACTTCAAGTGGAACCGGCTGAAGGTGCTCAAGGACGGGGTGGACGTGGGGGGCTACATCACCCTCCCTGAGAACCTGGGCAAGGTGAAGGTGCACATCAACCGCCTCACCATCACCCGGGGCGACGGGATCAAGATCCACACCCGCGTCACCATGCCGGCCCTGCCGCTGGCCGGGGGCTACTCCCTGCGCAACACCTATATCGAATTCGACCAGTTCAAGGACATCTGGGAGGGCTCCACCACCCTGAAGATCCCGCGCAGCATCGGGCTCATCGCGACCGTGGGCATCCGCCACGGGAGCCTGAACAAGGTGGGCTTCGGCGTGGACTACCTGAACAAGCTCATCTATCCCGCCCCGCCCATACTGATCCAGAAGATCTACGGCGAGCTGGACCACCTGGCCCCCGGGCCGCCGGCCATCACCCTGCGCGCCATGGTAGAGTTCACCGCGGGCCCGAAGGTCCCGGTGGGCAGCCGCAACTACGCCCTCATGTCCGGCGACGTCATGGTGGCCATCGACGTCACGGGTCGCATCGGGGCCGCGGGCAAGGTCAAGATCATCAACGACTACTTCAAGGTGGCCGGGGCGAAGCTCATCTACGACCCCGCCTACGGGCTCTACCTCCAGGGCGAGCTCAATTTCTTCGAGGTCCTGGACATGGACGGGCGCATGCGCCTCTCCACCACCCAGGAGTTCCAGGGCAGCCTGCAGGGCGCCGTCTACGTCCCCAAGCGGATCAAGATCATCGGCGGGATCGAGTTCGCCCGGACGGCGGCCTACGTCGACAACACCGAGATCCTCGCCGGGCTGAGGTTCCTCTGGATGAAGTTCGTGCTCCGGATCGACCGGGGCGGCCAGGTGAGGCTGGGCGGGAACATCCGGGACATCGAGAAGTTCGAGGTGAAGCCGCCCAAGAACGCCGAGGACCTCATCGACTGGGAGAAGTGGTCCGTGAAGCCCGTGGCCCTCATGGACGCGCGGGCCGCGACGGACGCCGACCCCAAGGTATTCCACGTCCCCGCGGGGCTCCCCTACACCATTTTCCGGATGCAGTGGGCCAGGGACCTGAAGGCGGACTTCGCCCTGCGCGACCCCTCGGGGCGGGTGCTGCGGTTCGCGGACTGCGACCCCTCCCACGGGACCTACGCCCGGACCAACGAGGAGATCCACGAGGCCTGGGTCAGCGTGAAGGAGCCCGTGGGCGGGACCTGGGAGATGCTCCTGGAGCAGGGCTCGGAGGAGCTGGGCACCTACTGGCTGGAGCGCTACGAGCCCGACGCGGAGCCCTCGGTGAGCCTCCGCGCGCCGGTGCTGGACCCGGTGACGGGCGAGGTGGAGCTGCGATTCGACGCCGTGGACGCGGACAACCACGGCGATACCCGGGTCTCCCTCTACTGGGACGACGACGATCGCCCGGGCGACGGCAGTCCCATCGCGCAGGGTCTGGACGTGGACTTCGTGCGGTCCTACCGCTGGAACCCGGCCGGCCTGCCGAGCGGCGACTGGCGCGTCTACGCCAAGATCGACGACGGGCGCAACTACCCGGTCTTCGCCTCGGCCCCCGGCACCGTGGCGGTGCGCAACCCCGCCGCCCCGGGGACGCCGGAGGGCTTCGGCGCCCTGGTGCGGGAGGACGGCGGGGTGGTGGCCTCCTGGAGCCCCCTGGACGACCCGCGGGTGCTGGGCTACCGGGTCTACGTCACGGGGCGCACCGGCAGCCCGGACTACGAGCGCTACGAGACGGTGGGCGCCGATCAGGCCCAGGCCGAGCTCCTGGACCTCGCCCCGGGACGGAGGTACCGGCTCTCCGTGGCGGCGGTCCACGAGGACGGGCTCGAGGGGCTGCGCTCCCGCGAGGTGGTGGTGAAGGTGGCCGTGGCGGGCCACAACCTACCGGCGTTCCAGGTCCGCCCTCCCCGGAATGCGCGGGTGGGGGTGGAGTATCGCCTGGACGCCCGGGCCGAGGACGAGGACGGCGACCGGCTTGCATACCGGCTGCTGGTAGGGCCCGCGGGCATGACCGTGGACCCCAGGGACGGCCTCGTCCTCTGGACGCCCTCGGCGGACCAGGTGGGGCGGCACCCGGTGGGCGTGCAGGCCGACGACGGCCGGGGGGGCGTGAGCGCCCTCTCCTTCGTGGTGGAGGCGGACCGCGCCGACGGGGCGGACGCCGCCCCCGAGGTCCTGAACCCGGCGGACGGGGTCGTCCGCATGGGAGAGACCTACCGCTGGGACGTGCGGGCGATCGACCTGGAGGGCCAGCCCCTACGCCACGAGCTGGTCCGCGGCCCCGCGGGCATGGGCTTGGACGTGTCCGGAAGGCTGACTTGGCGCCCCTCGGCCTCGGAGGTGGGGTCCCACGACGCCCTGGTGCGGGTGAGCGACGCCGCGGGCAACTCCACCATGGAGTCCCTGCGCGTGGTGGTGGTCCCCGACCTGGGGGCGGCCCTGCGGGCCAGGGGCCACGAGGGCTGCTTCATCGCCACCGCGGCCCTGGCCTCCGAGCCGACGGGCCCGGCAGACCTGCTGGTGGAGGACCGGACCGGGCGCCATTACCTCAGTCCGGACCGGCTGGACGAGCTGAACACACTCAGGCGCCTCCGCGACCGCGTCCTCTGCCAGAGCACCGCGGGGCGGACCCTGGTGGACCTCTACTACGGCGTGGGTCCCGCGGCGGCGGAGGGGATCCGCGGCTCCACGACCCTGTGCACGGCGGTCCGCCTGGGGGTGGTGAGGCCCCTGGTGGCCCTCTCCAGGGTGGCCCTGCTCGAGGCGCCCGAGGCCACCGACGCGGCCGGGTTCGCCGTGGCGGGGCTCTACCTCGCCGTGGCCTTGCTGGGGGTGCGGCGGCTTCGCCGCTCGCGGGCGCGCCGGGCGACCTAGGGGCCCGCCTCCACCAGGAGCAGCTCCACACCCACGGCCCCGAGGAAGGCGGACTCTTCCTCCAGGTCGGCGCGCGTGAGCGGGTGGCCGTCCAGCCAGCCCGGCGGCAGCCCGAGCTCGAGGTGGGGCCAGGCCGCCCGCAGGGAGAACGAGGGCGGGAGCTGGCGCGCACTCCGGCTGCGGTTGAGGTGGACCGCGAGCCGGAGGAGGACCGACAGGCGCGGGGCGAGCGCGATCCACGCGGGCGGGAGCCCCACGAAGGCCTCCAGGTCCAGCTTGCGGCGGTGGGTGCGGATCAGGGCCGCGAGTAGCGCCTGGTCCTGGCGCGAGAAGCCGGGCATGTTGGCGTTCGCCGCGATGTAGGCCCCGTGCTTGTGGTAGCCGCTGTAGGAGAGTCCGAGGCCGATCTCGTGCAGCCTCGCGGCCCAGGAGAGGAAGACCCGGGGCGTCTCGCCTTCCGCGGAGCACCCCGGACCGGCCTGGTCGAGCAGGGTCAGGGCGGTCCGCTCGACGCGCGTCGCCTGCGCGGTGTCGGTGCCCCAGCGTTCCACGAGGCCGCGGACCGTACGGTGGCGGACGTCCTCCTGCCGGTGACGGGCCCAGAGTTCATGGATGACCCCCTCCCGAAGGGTCCCGGCCGAGACGCGCATCCGGTCGATCCCGCAGAGTTCGAAGGCGGCGATGAGGATGGCGAGGCCTCCCGCCAGCACGTCCGGGCGGTCCTCCGGGAGGCCGCGCAGGGACGAGAGCCGGTCCACCTGTCCCGCCTCGACGACGGCGCGCCTCAACCGCGCCAATCCCTCCGCCGAGATGCCGTCGTGACTCCACCCGTTCGCATGGAGCACGTCGTCTACGGCGCGGATGGTCCCGGCCGAGCCGATGCATCTCGTCCAGCCCAGGGCGCGGTAGCGCCGCTCGATGGTTTGCAATTCCACGCCCGCGGCGATCTCGGCCCGGCGCAGGGCTCCGGCGGTGATGCGGCCGTCCGGGAAGAACCTCCGGCTCCACGTGACGCAGCCCATCTCCAGGCAATCGGTCTCCAGGGGCTCGAGTTGCTCGCCGATCACGCACTCGGTGCTGCCCCCGCCGATGTGCAGTACCAGCCGCCTCCCGGGGTCCGGCTCGAGGCCGTGGGCCACGCCCAGGTAGACCAGCCGCGCCTCCTCGCGTCCCGAGACCACCTCGATGGGATAGCCGAGGGCCCGCTCGGCGCGCTCGAGGAAGGCCCCGGCGTTGCGGGCGGCCCGGAGCGCGTTCGTGCCCACGGCACGGATGCCCGCCGCCGGGAGGTCCTTGACCCGCTGGGCGACGCGCCCCAGGAAGCCGAGGGCGCGGCCCTGCACCTCCTCCGTCAGGTTCCCGTCCGCGTCGACGCCCGCGGCCAGCGCGATGCGCTCGCGCAGACGATCGATGGTCTGGATCTGGCCCCCGGCGAGGCTGGCGACCAGGAGGTTGAAGCTGTTCGAGCCGAGGTCGATGGCCGCGACGGTCTGGGGACAGGGCCTGGTGGGCATCCCTCCCAGGCCCGTCACCGGGGGCGTCCACCCTCCAGCGGGAGGTGGCGCACCTCCGTCTTCAGACCCACGGAGGCCGGGTCGAAGATGATGCGCACCGACTCGTCCGGGTCGTGGCGTCCCAGGGCGACGGGCCGGTCGCGGACGTCGTATCGGAAGGTGGTCCCACCGCCGGTATAGAAGCCCAGGATCTCCATGTTCTCGTCGTAGACCCAGTAGGTCTCCACCAGGCCCTCGGGGTGCTGGCGGTACTCGTGCTCCACGTAGCCGCGGTGGGGCTCGACCTCCACCCTCGCCCAGGCCGAGGGGGGGATGGCCACCCAGCGCCTCTCGGCGCTGACGTCCGGGATGGTGGTGATGGGCGGGTCGCCGGCGCAGCCCGCCGACCCCGTCAGGGTCAGGGCCAGGCCCAGGCACACGGCCGTCGAGCGGGCGAGCATGGGCCCGGATGATAGCGAGGGGTAGGGAGGGTCGCCACCGTCTTGTGGCCCCCCGCGGGGCGGCCTAGAATCGGGCCCCGTGGGCGATCCGACCAGCAGGGTGCGGGTCCTGGTAGCCGACGACGAACCGGCCATCCGGGAGGTGTGCCGCTCTGTCCTGGAATCCGAGGGCTTCCTGGTGAGGCTCGCGGCCACCGGGACCGAGGCCATCCAGGCCCTGGACGGCGAGACCGTCGATGCGGTCCTCACCGACGTCCGCATGCCCGGGGCCAGCGGCCTGGAGGTCCTCCGGGAGGTCCGCGCCCGCTCGCCCGAGGTCCCGGTCATCCTCATCACGGCCTTCGCGAGCGTGGACGTGGCCCTGGAGGCCCTCCGCCTGGGGGCCAACGACATGCTCCTGAAGCCGGTGGAGGACCTGCGGCTCATCCCCCTGGCGGTCCGCCGGGGCCTGGCCTGGAGGGACCTCCTGCGCAGGGTGCACGCCCTGGAGAGGGTGAACTCGGAGAAGGACGCCTTCCTCTCCATCGTGGGCCATGAGCTGCGCACCCCCCTCACGGTCCTCCAGGGGGCCCTGGCCGGGATGGGGCGGGAGGGGGCGCCCGAGGACGAGGGCCTGGCCATGTGCCGGGAGTCCGTCGAGCGCCTCACCCGCGCGGTGGAGGACATATTCCTCCTGCGGGGGCTGCTGTCGGGCGACACCCGCAGCGAACCACGACCCATCGCCGTCTCCGAGATGGTGGCGGCGGCCATCGAGGCATGCCGCACCCTGGCCACCCGTCGCGGGGTCCTCATGGACGCGGCGGTGGACCCCCCGGGGGCGGTGGCGGAGGTGGACCCGGAACTGCTCCAGCCGGCGCTGGTGCAACTCCTCCGGAACGCCGTGGCCTTCGGCCGCGAGCGCGGGCGCGTGGCCCTCCGGGCCGTGCTGGGGGGCGGTAGGCTGCGGCTGGCGGTGGAGGACGAGGGCGAGGGCATCCCCGAGGGACTGCGGCCCGTGATCTTCGCCCCCTTCTCCCAGGCGGCCAATCCCATGACCCGCGAGGTGGGCGGCATGGGACTCGGACTCCCCATCGTGCAGGCCGTGGCGGCCGCCCACGGGGGGAACGTGGAGGTGGAGAGCGAGGTGGGCCGCGGGAGCCGCTTCACCCTGAGCTTGCCGCAAGGGGAATGAACCAGGCCACCGACCCCGCGTGGGTCCTGGGGGAAGGCGGGCCCGTGGCGCGCCGGCTGGGAGACTACTCCCGGAGGCCCCAGCAGGTGGCCATGGCCGAGGCCGTGCGCGAGGCCTTCCGGGAGGGCCACCACCTGGCGGTGGAGGCCGGCACCGGGGTCGGGAAGTCCTTCGCCTACCTGCTCCCCGCCATCGAGTGGTCCGCCGCGTCGGGGCTGCCCGTCGTGATCTCCACGCACACCATCGCCCTCCAGGAGCAACTCGTCGAGAAGGACATCCCGTTCCTGCGGGCCGTCCTCCCGGTGGAGTTCAGCGCGGTCCTGGCCAAGGGGCGCGGCAACTACGTCAGCCTCCGGAGGCTGGATGTGGCGCGTGCCCGCCAGGCCACCCTGTTCGATGACCCGGCCGAGCGGCTGGAGCTGGAGCGCCTCGCCGGGTGGGCCGCCGCGTCCGAGGACGGGTCCCTGGCGGACCTCCCCTGGCAACCCGCGCGACCGGTCTGGGGGGCGGTCCAGAGCGACCGCTCCAATTGCCTGGGCCGGCGGTGTCCGACCTACGAGCCCTGCCCCTACCAGCGGGCCCGCCGCAGGCTCCAGCGCGCGAACCTGGTGGTCACCAACCACCACCTCCTCTTCACCGACCTCGCCCTCAGGACCCAGGCCGGGGGCGGCGTCCTGCCGCCCTACACGCGGCTCGTCCTGGACGAGGCCCACACGGCGGAGGAGGTGGCGGCGGAGTACCTGGGGGTGGAGGTCTCCTCCGACGCCTTGCGCTGGCTGCTGGACACCCTGTACCAGCCCCGCACGGCCAAGGGCCGCCTGTCGGGGATACCGGGGGCGGCCGGCGCCATGGCCAGCGCCGACAGGGCCCGCGCCGCCGTGGACCTCTTCCTCGATGGCGCCCTCCGGTGGTTCGAGCAGGCCCCGGGCAGGGGCGAGGCCCGGCGGGTGCGGGAGGCGGCGGCATTCCCCGACCCGCTCTCGGGGCCGCTCGTGGAGCTTCACGGCGAGCTGGCCCTGCTCCGGGACGCGGCCGAGGACCGGCCCCTGGAGCAGGTGGAGCTGGCCTCCCTGGCGGAACGGACCCTGGAGACCGCCGCGGCGGTCCGGGCCTTCGTGGGCCACGAGGGCGAGGGGATGGTCTGGTGGGTGCAGGCCGAGGCCCGGCGGCGCCGCGAGACCAGGGTGGTCCTGCGCGGCGCCCCGGCGGAGGTGGGGCCCCTCCTGAGGGAGCGGCTCTTCGGCCAGGTGGGGTCGGTGGTCCTCACCAGCGCCACCCTCTCGGTGGGTCCGGAGGCGAGCTTCGAGTTCCTCCAGCGACGGCTGGGCCTGGAGCGGGCCACCACGCTGTCGCTCGGCTCGCCCTTCGACTACGAGCGCCAGGCGGAGCTGCACCTCGTCCCGGGGATGCCAGACCCCTCGGACGAGGAGGCCTATACCCACGCCCTGGCGGAGCGCCTCCCGCGCTACCTGGACCGGACCGGCGGCCGGGCCCTGGTCCTGTTCACCTCCTACCGTCAGATACGGGCCGTGCAGGCCGAGCTGGAGGGCTGGGCCGCCGCCCGGGGGATCCGCCTCCTGCGGCAAGGCGAGGGGCTGCCGCGGGGCCTGCTCCTGGAGGCCTTCCGCGAGGACGAGACCAGCGTCCTCCTGGGGACCAGCTCCTTCTGGGCCGGCGTGGACGTGCCGGGGGACGCCCTGCGCAACGTCATCATCACGCGGCTCCCCTTCTCCGTACCCGACCGGCCTCTGGTGGAGGCGCGCCTGGAGCGGGTGCGCGCCGCGGGCGGCAACGCCTTCCGGGACTACCAGCTCCCGGAGGCCGTCATCCGGCTCCGCCAGGCCTTCGGCCGGCTCATCCGCAAGGCCACCGACAGCGGCATGGTGGTCATCCTGGACCCGCGGGTGCGGACGCGCCCCTATGGCCGGGTCTTCCTGGACTCCCTCCCCCGGTGCCGGGTGGTGGAGGAACCCGTGGGGTGAGTTCCCGCGCGGGACTCGCCTCCAGCGCCTGGACCGGGGTGGGGAGCCTCCCCCACCGGGAGCCGGGCCCCGCCATGGCCCACGTCCTGGCCGCCTACCCGGAGCTGCCCTTCGTACCCCAGCTCCCGCGGCGGCACCCGGACGAGGACCTGCGCGCCCAGGCCGGGAGGGACGGCCTGGACCCTTCCCGCGAGGCGGGCTGGGGCGCGGCCCTGGAGGCGGCGCGCGCCGGGGCGGTGCGCGTCCTCAAGGTCCAGGTGACAGGCCCCGCCACCGCGGGCGAGGACCCCCCGCGGACGGCCCGAAGGGCCGCCGGGTGCGCGCGCCGAATCGCCGAGGCGGGTGCGCTCCCGGTGGTCTTCCTGGACGAGCCGCTCCTGGGTCCGGGCGGCACGGCGAACCTGGAGCCCGCCA
The DNA here is from genome assembly GCA_016209495.1 of Planctomycetota bacterium. Classification (GTDB taxonomy): domain Bacteria; phylum Planctomycetota; class JACQVX01; order JACQVX01; family JACQVX01; genus JACQVX01. Next base: position 48,513 of record JACQVX010000187.1, on the reverse strand, counting down.
TCGAGGCGGCGCGGGCCGCGGGCGCCGCGGCGGTGGGGGTGCACTGCTGTGCACTCCCCCCGTGGGCGGAATACCTGGCATCCACCGCGGACTGGGTCTCCGTGGACACGGGCCGCTACCTGGGTTCGCTCCTGGGCGAGGCAGCCGGCGAGCTGACTCGCCGCCTGGACGAGGGGCGCGCCATGGCCTGGGGGCTCGTCCCCACGGGGCCGCCAGCCGCGGGCCTCGACCCGGAGGTGACGGCCGAGGCGCTCGTCTCCGCCCTGGAAGGCGCGGGGGTGAGGGTAGCTCGCGCCCTGGCCGGGTCCCTGCTCACCGGCGCCTGCGGGACCGGGCTCCTCCCCATCGAGGCGGAACTCGGGGTGGCCCGGGCCCTCTCTTCGGCCGCCGCGTGGCTCCGGCGCCAGGCGCCCTGAGGCGCGCCCCGGGGCGCGGCCTCCACCGCCCGGCGGACGGGCCAGTGGTGGCGGTCCGGGAGGCGGTCCCGGTCGGCGCCCCCGGGGACGCGCGTGGGGCCCGCGCGGCGTCTCCACCGGCGCACGCGGGAACCGCACCGTCATGCGCCGCGACGCCGAGCGCGCCCGCGGGGCCCCGAAGGCCCTCCGGATCGCGGTGGTCGGCGGCCTGCCGCCCCAGGTCACGCCCTCGTGTCACGTCCCAGGCCTCCGCCCAGGGCCTCGCGCAGGCTCGCCTCCAGGTCCTCCTGGAGGCGGCGCCACTCGGGGCGGGGACCGAGGGGGAAGCGCTGGTTCACCTCCAGCTCCAGCCCCAGGTAGCATCCGGGGGGGAGGCGCCTCCGTAGCCAGGTGGTGTGGCCGTCCGCGACGCCGCGGTAGGGGTAGTTCCGGCGCAGCACGAGGAACGGTCGCCGCAGGGCCAGCCCGGCGAGCCAGAGGTCGGCGAAGGCCCGCTCCCCGGGCCTGCGCGGGTCGTAGAGCAGGGCCACGTCGGCCCTCCGCTCGCGGCCGTCCAGGACCGGGGTGAAGCTGTGGCAGGAGAGGTGGAGCACGGGGCCGCCCCCGCGGGCCAGGGCCTCCCGGAGCGCGGCCTCCACCGCCCGGCGGAAGGGCCAGTAGTGGCGGTCCAGGAGGCGCTCCCGGTCGGCTCCCACGATCCCCCGCGCGGGGCCCGCGCGCAGGGCGGGGAGGCCCGGCGAGCGGTTCAGGTCCACCACCAGCCGGGAGACCCGCGCCACGAAGGCCGGCGCCCCCAGGGCCCGGGCCAATCGGCGGGTCAGGTCCGCTGCGCCCGGGTCGTGGCCCCGGTGGCTCTCGAGCCGGGAGGCCAGGCCCGCGAAGAGGTGCGAGACCCGCGCGGGGACGCGGTGGCCCCCGTGCTCGCAGGAGAGGACGACCCCGCTAGGGGGCTTCAAAGAGCCGCCCGACGGCCAGGCAGTCGCAGAGGTCCTCGTAGACTTCCCGCTGGCGTTCGGGCGGGCTCGATGGTCCCAGGGCCTCCAGGATCCGCCTCGAGAGGCAGCCCCGCTCCAGGATCCGCCGCAGGGCGCGCCCCATGGCCGGGTCCGCGGCACGACCCGCAGGGGCCGTCCGCTCCGCCAGGGAGGCCCAGACCTCTCCGGCCGAGACGGGACGCGCGCCCTCCAGGCCCATGGCCTCCAGGTAGCGCGGGTCCTCCACCCGGGCGCGCTCGGCGTCGCGCACCACGGTCCGGTAGATCCGCGCCAGGGGGTCCACCTCCCACGCCCGCTGGGCCTCCAGGTCCAGCCAGCGCTCCTCCACGAGGGCACGGAGGACCTCCACGATGAGGTGCGCCACCGCCAGGTCCGCCAGGGGGCACTCCTGCACGTCCAGGACCCGGATCTCGATGGCCCCCCGATCGAAGCGGGCGATGGCGCCCCGGGCGTTCACCCACTCGTGGCGGAGCACCCCCTCCGGGTCCAGGGGGGCCAGGTCGCGGTAGATGCCCCCGAGCAGCCCCTCCTCGTAGTCACGCCGGGTCCACACCCCCTCGGGCACGACCCGGCCGGTGATGGAAGGGACCCGCGCACAGTTGCCGCCATAGAAGGTGAGCCGGCTGTCCAGGCTCCCGGTCCCGTGCCCCTCCACCAGGGGCGAACTGGCGGCCAGGGCGGGGAGCAGGGGCAGGAGGAGCCGGATGGCCGCGTGGAGGCGTCCGAACTCCCGGTCGTCGTGGAAGGGGAGGTTGATGTGCATGCTCTGGACGTTGGACCAACCGTGTCCGGAGCAGCCGAAGAGGCGGTCGAAGGCGCTGTAGATGGGGCCGCAGGCGTCGGGCCAGAGGCGCGTCTCGCGGAGCGGGTCCATCCACGGGTGCATCCCCGTGGGCATGAGCCGGCCCCCCAGGGGGGCCAGGAGGGCATTGGCGTGGCGGACCTGCTCCTGGAAGAGCCCCGGCAGGGGCGCGAGCGCCGGGGCCGGGCCCGCGGTCTTGAACTCGACGACGTGGAGGGCCAGCTCGTTGGACCACTCGGCGTCCCCCATCTCCACATCCGAGGCCGGCCGCCCCGCCGCGGCCTCCAGGAGCCGATCGGCGGCGGGGAACACGTCCAGGGACTCGCTCCGGACGAGCATGTATTCCAGCTCGATGCCGAAGCCCTGGAAGAGACCCAGGGGCCACTCCCCCTCGGGAGGGTCAGCGGCCGGCACCCCTGTCCTTCAGCCTCTCGATGCGGGAGAGGAGGACCCGCATGACCGTGAGGTAGAGCTCCTCCTTGCGCACCGAGTCCTCGATGCCCGCCTCCACGGTGGGGTTGTCGTTCACCTCGATGACGCAGCAGCGCTCACCCTGCTCCTTGACGTCCACGCCGTAGAAGCCTTCGCCGATGAGGTTGGCCGCGCGCAGGGCCATCTTCATGACGTGGGAGGGGGCGAACTCGACCGGGACCGATTCCGCGCGGCCGAAGGAGGTGATCTCGGCGCCGTCTCGCTTGACGATCTGCCAGTGCTCGTGGGCCATGAAGTACTTGCAGGCGAACAGGGGCTGCCGGTCCAGGACGCCGATCCGCCAGTCGAACTCGGTGGGGACGAACTCCTGGGCAATGACCAGCTCCGATCGCTCCAGGAGGCGCCGGACCTCCTCCTCCAGCTCGGCCGGGCGCTCGACCTTGACCACCCCCTTGGAGAAGTAGGAGTCGGGCTGCTTGAGGATGCAGGGCAGGCCCAGCTTCCCCTGGATGAGGTCCACGTTGTCCCGGTGGACGATGACGGTGCGCGGGGTGGGGATGCGCTGGTGCTCCAGCAGCTCCGCCAGGTAGACCTTGTTGCAGCAGCGCAGGATCGACACCGGGTCGTCGATGACGACCAGCCCCTCCGCCGCGGCGCGGCGGGCGAAGCGGTAGGTGTGGTGGTTGACCCCGGTGGTCTCCCGGATGAAGAGGGCATCGAATTCCGCCAGGCGGCCGTAGTCCTCCCTCTCGATGACCTCGGCCGACATCCCCACCTTCTCGGCGGCGCGGAGGAAGCGCTGGACGGCCTTGGCGTCGGATGGGGGCTCGCGCTCCTCGTGGTTGTAGAGCAGGGCGAGGTCGTAGCGGGCCGGCCTGCGGCGGGGCGGGGTGTGCCCGCGGGCCAGGTGGTCCCGGGCGGCCTCGGCGATGAAGTCCCGGTGCTCCTCCAGGACCTCGCTGGCCGGGATGGACTCGATGTTGTGCATCTCCCAGCTCCCGTCCTCCCGGGCGAAATAGGCCCTGAGCAGCGGGGCGGGGAACATCTTGAAGAGCTGGGCGCTCAGGCGGTCATATCGGCGGGCCACGTTCCTTCCGAAGTAGACCGAGAGGACGAACGCGTCGGAGACGAGGGGGGCCAGGCTTCGCTGGATCAGCTCCTGCAGCTCGTCCGATACCACGCGGGCCATGGCGACGCCCTTCAGGTCCTGCACCGTGGAGATGGTGGGCAGGGGCTTCTGCCCGCGGGCCTCGGCGAGGAGCGAGACGTAGTAGCCCAGGCTCTGATAGTGGTAGTTGCGGCACAGGTTGTAGACCCGGCAGCCGCGCCTCTCGCTATAGGCCGAGTCGGTGAGGTAGGAGCGGGCCGCCACCACCTCGGCCCCCGAGATCTCCAGGGACCAGCGGTGTGGGTTGTTGACGACGATGATCGCGTTCAACGGGGGCGGAAGATTATGCTCGGGGGGGCGTGGGGTCAATCCGATTCGGGCCTCAACCGCCGAGGACCGGGACCCAGCCCAGGGCCTGCGCCCCCAGGAGGCCGAGGATCAGCTCCAGGGCGAGGAGGGAGCTGGCCTCTCCGGGGAGGACCTCCAGGAGGGCGTGGGAGGCTGCGCGCCGGACCCACGGGGTGCGGCGCGGGAGCCAGCGGGGGACGTGGGCCATGAACTCGCGGTACGGCTCGCCGAACCGCTCGCCCAGGTATCGCTCCTCCGTGGCCACGATGGGTCCGTAGACGAGGAAGAAGGCCGGGGGGCCCAGGGCGGCCAACCACGCGGAGCCCGTGGCCACGAGGAGCCCGAGGACGCAGAGCAGGTTCCCGGCGTAGAGGGGATTGCGCAGGTGGGCGTAGGGCCCACCCACGGCCAGGCCATCCGCCCGCACCTTGCCCGTGGAGCGGGTCTTGGGGCCCGAGTGGCGCAGGGCCGCCAGGCGCAGGGCGGCCCCCAGGGCGGCGAGGCCGGACCCGGCCAGGAATACGGCCGGAGTGGGGTCCGCCAGGGCCAGGCCCAGGGCGACGAAGGGTATGGGCAACAGGCTGCGGGCCGCGAAGGCCCATTCGCCGATCCGGCCGCGGACGCGCGCGCCCCCCGGCTCGTCGAGGACACGGCGGACCGCCAGGGCGCCCTGGTCATCCCTCGGTCCGTTCACCCCGCGCCTCCGGAAAGACCGGTCAGCCGCAGCGCGGCGACCGACAGCTCCAGGGCCAGGAGCGCGGTGGCCGAGGCCCAGAGCGCCAGGACGAGGCCCCGCCGGACCTCGCGCCGGGGTCTCAGGGATCGCCACCAGCGGAGCTTCGCCCGGACCCGGAGCCCCGGGTCCACGTCCGGGACGCCTTCCTCAGCGCCCGTGACGACCGTACCCGGCGCCGTCCCGCTCCAGGGGCTCCCCGCACACGGGGCAATCTCCCGGGGCGGACTGGCGCACCTCCGGGTGGACGCGGCAGGTGTAGCGTCCCTCCAGCCGCGAGGGCTGTCCCACGCGCTCCCGCTCGCCGCTGGACGTGCAACCGGTGACGCTCGCCAGGAGCAGGGCCGTGGCCAGGAGGCGGAACCCACGCATGGCCGGATCCTAGCGGCGACTCGGCGTCAAGGGAACCCACAACCCCAGTCCCTCGCGTCGATCAGCCGGAGCACGTGCTCGCGGATCCCATCGCGGATCGCACGGACTCGTGGCAGCGGCAGACCCTTCGGATCGGGGAGCGACCAGTCCTCGCGCGGGAGGCCGCTCACGGTCGGGCACGCCTCCCCACACCCCATTGTGATGAGGAGTTGCACCCGCGATGCCAGGTCGGAGGTGAGCCTCCGGGTCCGCGCGCGCTCGAGGTCGATCCCGACCTCGCGCATCACCTCGACGACCTCCGGATGGACGCGCTGCCCCGGCTCGGTGCCCGCGGAGATGGCCCGGGCCCGCGCGGGGTCGGCGAGGGCGTTGAAGAACGCGGCGGCCATCTGGGAACGTCCCGCGTTGTGGACGCAGGCGAAGAGCACAGTGGTCACGAGCGCCATGGCGGGCTGCATGTTCGCATGGGCGAAACGATGTCGCCACCGATCCCGTCCACTGGACTCTCCCCCCCCGGGCTCGTAGGATTCCCCCCCCCGAGGGAGTCGGGTCCAAGGAGGGCCTCCATGGCCTCGCGTGGACTCCATGCCTCGGCATCCCTCCTCTTCCTCCTCGCGGCGTGCGGTCCCGCCGAGCGTCTCGCCGGGCTCGACCGCCGCCGCGGGGCGGGCGCGGCCCCGGCCAAGGCCCCCGCCACCGCGGCCACGACGGCGGCCTCCACGGGCGCGGGCACGGTCCCGCCCCGGGGACCCCTGGCCGAGCGGGCCCGCCGGTTCGAGGAGGCCATGGCCGCCCATCATGCCCCCGACGGCCTCGTCCTGGACCTTCGCCTGGACGCCACGGGCGGCGTGGCGGGCTACGACGGCTACGGGGACGCGGCCATCTGGACCGGGACCTGGGCCGGGGTAGAGGCCCTGCGGTGGCGCGCCACCGGGGACCCGGACGCCCTCGCCGCCATGGAGCGCGCACTCTGGGCCCTGCACCACCTGCACGCCATCACCGGCGTCCCGGGGCTCATCACCAGGGGCTTCGGCGAGCCGCGGTTCCTCTCCGGCGGCCTGCCGGGCCAGGGGCCCTACGCCCGATGGAACTACGAGACGGGCGACCTCTCCCGCGACCAGTACAGCGGCTGGTTCTACGGCGTCGGCCTGGCCTGGGAGGTCATCGCGGACCCGGCCCTCCGCGCGGCCCTGAGGGAGGACGCCCGGGCCATCGCCTACAACCTCATGATGAACGACCTCGCCCTGCGCGGGTCCTTCGCCGGGGCGCCCTTCCACCACTTCGACCTGGACCCGGACAACCTCTTCGCCGACGAGATCACCCCGCAGGCCTGGGCGACGGTGGACGACTTCCCCCTGAACGTCCTGGCCCGGTCCGTCCCCTACTCGCCCGCCCTGGCCCAGCGCCTGCTCACCCTGCGCGGGCCGCCGGTGCGGGGCGGCGAGGCCCTGCGCGCCCTCATGTTCTTCACCGTGGCGGAGCACGTCACGTCGGACCCCGCCATCGCCGCCTACCGGCGGCACGTCCTCCTGGGGTCGAAGGACCTCCTGGGCCACGCGGAGCGCAACCTCACCCTCTTCGAGGACGCCGTGCGGGGCCGGAACCTCCCGGCGGTCCGCGCCGCCCTGGCGGGGCTGGCGGACGTCCTGGCGCAGCTCCTGGACTTCTGGCTCCAGGCCCGGGGGCAGCACGCGGCCGTGCGGGCCCTGGCCGGGCCCCTGGCCCAGGGCCTCTCCCGCTGGCTGGGGGACGTGGCCCTGCGCCTGGTGGCCTGGCTCAACGACCCCACGCGCCAGGCCGAGCGGGATGCGGTCCTGGCGGACCTCCGGCTCCTGGCGGACGTCCTGGACCTGGTGGGGCTCCCCGACCCGGCGCGCACGCTGCGCGGCCTCGTCACGACCTACGGGGCGCACCTCCACCCGGCGGGCCTTGTGGACCTGGCCCACCAGATGCGTTCCTACGTGGGCCTCAACCTGAGCCTCCTGGCCCTGGCGACCTCCTGCCACCTGGAGACGGACCCAGCCCTGCGCTCGGCCTACGGCCGGATGCTGGACCGGGTGCAGGGCGACGTGGCCTCGGAGGGGAACGCCTGGGCCGACGCCATCCAGGCCGGCTGGGGCGCGAGGCCCTGGCCCGGCGCGGCCGCGTCGGTGCGCCTGGCCCTGGCGACCTACCCCGACGACCGGCACCCGGTGGTCATCGACAACTCGGCGCTGCCCTACGTGGTGCCCAGCCCCTGGATCGACCGCTTCGGCAGGGGCGGGAACCACGCCGTGGGGCACTTCGGCCTGGACCGCCGCGAGCGCCACCGCTTCGTCTGGCAGGAACACCCCCGCAAGATCCGGGGCGGCGCGAACCAGCCCCTGGTGGAGGTGGCGCCCCTGGGATACCTGGCAGCCTACTGGACCGCGCGATACCACGGGATCCTAGGCGCGGCGGACTAGGCCGCCTCGCTCGGCCTCGGTGTTTCACGCAGTGATTCTTTCACGACTCCTAGGCCGCCTCGATCGGCCTCGGTGTTTCACGCAGTGATTGTCCGGCGACTCCTCAAGTCAGCTCGCGCTCGTAGAGGACGTAGTCCCGCGTGGGCTGGGCGACCCGGTGGAAGAGCCCCAGCTCCTCGGTCACCAGGGCCACCAGGAACTCCTCGTAGCCGTCCTCCACCATGTAGCGCAGTCCGCGCTCCATGAGGAGGAACGGGGCCTGGGTCCGGCGGGCCTCGGGGAGGAAGGCCACCGTATGGTAGACGACCCGACGCGGCCTCGGCCCCGCCGCCACGGCGGCCCAGCCGGCGGCGTCCCCGTCCAGGGCCCGCGCCTCGGCGGCGCGGTCGGGGTAGGTGAAGCCGCAGCCCAGGTCGCGGCCCTCGGCGTCCACCACCACGCCGATGTTCCGTTCGGTCATGAGGGCCAGGACCCCGGCGAAGACCTCGGCGAACTCGTCGGCCTCCAGGGGGACGTATCCCACGTGGCCCGCCCAGACCCGGTCCAGGATGCGGTGGAGCCGGGCGATGACCTCCCCTCCACGCCGCGGGTCCAGGGCGTCGATGCAGAGCCCCCGGGCCTCGGCCCCGCGGGCCCCGCGCGCCAGGACCCCCAGGACGGGGCGCACCGAGGCCCGGTCCAGCTCGAAGGAGGACCAGCGGTGCAGGGGCCGGAAGCCGTGGGCCTCGAAGAGCCGCGGGTAGTACGGCGGGTTGCGCGGCTCGAAGAGGAAGGGTGCCCCCTCGTGGCCCCGGGTCATGAGGCGGTGGGCGCGGTGGGCCCCCCCGTTCATGGGGCCCCAGGCCGCGCGGCACCCGCGAGCGCGGAGCCACCCCATGGCGGCCCCGAGTAGGGAGCCGGCCGCCGCCTCGTCGTCGGCGCACTCGAAGTACCCCACCTGGCCCACCGGGGCGCCGCCGACGTCCAGGAGGCGGGGGTGGATCAGGGCCGCCACCCGGCCCAGGAGGCGGCCTCCCTCCTCGCAGAGGAAGGCCTGGAGCGTGCCTCGGCGGGCGAAGGCCCCGCCGCCGCCCAGCTCGACCTCCAGGACCTGCCTGAGCGGAGGGACCCGGCGCGGGTCGTCGCGGCAGAGGCGGCGGGCGAGGTCGATGAACTCCGGTAGACGCGCGGGGCCGATGGGGGAGGTTTGCACGTGCCCTCCGGACGCGGCAGTATACTCCGGTCACTCCCCATGGCACTGCCCCCCGGCCCCCGGCTCCCGCCCCTGCTCCAGACCCTGGCCTGGATCCGCCGGCCGGGCCCCTTCCTGGACGAATGCGCCCGGCGCCACGGCCGGCGCTTCACCCTGCGCTTCGTGGGGGGCCGCACCTTCCTCATCGTCTCGGACCCGGCGGATGTGCAGGCGGTCTTCCGGGGTCCACCGGAGGTCTTCCTCTCGGGCCAGGCCAACCAGGGATTCCGGCCCTTCCTGGGGGAGCACTCCCTGTTCGTCCTGGACGGCGAGGCCCACAGGGCCCACCGGAGGCCGCTCCTGGGCCCCTTCCGCGGCGAGCGGATGCGGGCCTACGGGGAGCTGATCCGGGACCTCAGCCTGCAGGAGGTGGGGCGCTGGCCGCGCGGCCGGGCCTTTCCCCTGGAGGCGGCCATGCACGAGGTGACGCTGGAGGTGATCCTCCGGGCCATCTTCGGGGAGCGGGAGCCGGGCCGCCTGGCGCGCGCGCGCGAGCTGGTGGAACGCATGACCGGGCGTGCCGGGGCCGTCCTGCCCTTCGTCGGGGCGCTCCGGAGGGACCTGGGCCCGTGGAGCCCCTGGGGCGGCTTCCTCGCAGCGCGCGCGCGTTTCCACACCCTGCTCGTGGAGGCCATCCGGGAGGCCCACCGCGCGCCCCAGGGGAGGGAGGACATCCTTGCCCGCCTGGTGGCGGAGGAGGGCGCCCTGGGGACCTGGGGGGAAGAAGGCCTGCGGGACGAGCTCATGACCCTCCTGGGGGCGGGCCACGAGACCACCACCGCGGCCCTGGCCTGGGCCTTCCTGCGGGTCCTCCGCACGCCGGGGGTCCTGGGGCGCATCCGGGAGGAGCTGGGGGAGGGGCCCTTCGACCCGGGGCGAGTCGCGTCGTTGCGCTACCTGGAGGCGGTGGTGCAGGAGACCCTGCGGCTCCACCCGCCCATCCCCATCGCCCTGCGCTGGCTGGCGGCCCCGGCGGCCCTGGACGGCCTGGAGGTCCCCGCCGGGACCCACGTCTGCCCCAGCCCCTGGCTCACCCACCGGGACCCGCGGGTCCACCCGGACCCGCTCCGCTTCCGGCCCGAGCGGTTCCTGGGGCCCAGGCCCACGGCCTCGGCGTTCTATCCCTTCGGGGGCGGGGGACGGCTCTGCGTCGGGGCCCCCTTCGCCGTCTACGAGATGCAGGTGATCCTGGCCACGGTCCTCGCACGAGTGGACCTGCGCCTGGCGGGGACCCCCACCCTCCGGGCGCGGCGCAAGGGCATTATCACGACGCCGGTCCACGGGACGCCGGTGGTGGTGTCCCCGCGCGGGGCGGGGTCTTGAGCCTGGAGGCCCTCTTCGGGGCCATGCTCCGCCGGAGGGCCCTCGCGACAGCCGTCCTGGCCGTCGCGTGTGGCCTGTCGCTGGCGGGGGTCTCGCGTCTTCGCACCGACGCGTCCATCGAGCACATGTTCCCCGTGCGGGACCCGGCCCGGGAGGTCTGCGACCGCTACCGGGCCGCCTTCCCCTACGAGGACGCCCGGGCCGTGGTCCTGGTGGAGGCGGCGGACCTCTGGACCCCGGAGGGGCTGGAGAGGCTGCGCCTCCTGGAGGAGGGGCTGCGCCGGTTGCCCAGGGTGGCGGACGTGCGCGGCCCGCTCTCGGTGGACGACGTGGTGGGGGACGAGACGGGCATCTCCCTGGAGCCCCTCTTCCCCCCGGGGGAGCGGAGCGGGGAGGCTCTCGAGGCCCGTGTGCGCAGGGCCCGCGAGGACCCCCTCTTCGCCCACCGGCTCGCCCACCCCGACCGCCCGGTGGCGGCGGTGGAGGTGGGCCTGCAGGTGCGCGAGGGGTCCCGGCCCGAGGACCGCGCCGAGTTCCACCGGGCGGCCACGGCCCTCCTCGACGAGCGCCGGGGGGACTGGGGGCGGCTGGTCCTCACGGGCATCCCGGTCATCCGGGCCGACTACATCGTGATGGTCAACAAGGACGCGGCGGTGCTCCTCCCGCTGGCCCTGCTGGGGGTCCTGGCCATCCTGGTGGCGGCCTATCGCAGCGCCCGCACCGTGGCGGCGGCCACGCTGACCATCGTGGCCTCCGTGGTCTGGACCCTGGGTCTCATGGGCGCGGTGGGGGTGCCCGTCGCGGTCCTCAGCTCCTTCAGCCCCATCGTGGTCCTCATCATCTCCGTCTCCGACACGGTGCACGTGGTCAACGACTTCCACCGCCGCCACGCCGCGGGCCGTACCCGACTCGAGGCCCTGGCCGCCGCCTGCGCCGAGAGCGCCGTGCCCTGCCTTCTCACGGAGCTCACCATCGCCGCGGGGTTCGTCACCATGGGCCTGGTGAACATCGTGGCCATCTTCGAGTTCGGCATGGTGACCGCGGCCGGGATGCTGCTCACCTGGGCCGCCAACATGAGCGTCCTCCCCCTGGCCCTCTCCCTGGGCCCGGAAGCGGCCCCCGCCCCCGCGGGGAGGCCCCCCGCGCTCCTCGGCGCCCTGAGCCGCTTCCTGGGCTGGGTGGAACGGCAGGTGACCCTGCGCCCCGCCCGGGTGGCCGTGGTCGCCGCGACGGTGGTGGGGCTCTCCCTGGCGGCGGGGAGCCGGGTGCGCACCCTGCACTATGTCTTCGACGACCTCTGGCCCGACTCCCCGCTGGTCCAGAGGCTGCGCTACGCCGAGGAGGTGCACGGGGGCGTCGTGCCCCTGGCCATCTACCTGGAGCCCGGCTCGAGCGGCGCCGACGCCCTGGCCCCGGAGGCCCTGCGCTTCCTGGACCGGGCCGAGGCCCGGCTGGAGACCCTGCCCGGGGTGCGGAATGCCCAGAGCCCCGCCAGCTTCCTGCGGAAGGCCCACCGTCTCCTGGCGGGTCCGGTCCAGGCGGAGGCGGACGGGGGGCTCCCGCCCAGCCGCGAGGCGGCGGCCCAGGAGCTGGAGTTCATCGACGACGGGAGGCTGCTCCGGGACGTCCTCTCCTTCGACCGGACGCGGGCGGCGGCCCTGGCCCACCTCCCGGACATGCCCTCGTACCAGGTGCGCGCCCTGGTGGCGGACCTGGAGGCCTGGGTGCGCGCGGAGGCGCCCCCGGGGTACCGGGCCCACGTCACCGGGGTGCTGGCCATCGCGGATCGGGTCACCACCCTCCTCACCGCGGGGCTGGCCCGGAGCCTGGGGGCGGCGGTCCTCGTGACCCTCCTGGTCTTCGGGCTCGTCCTCCGGAGCGCGCGGCTGGCGGTCGTCGGCCTGGTGCCCAACCTGGCCCCGGTGGCCGTGCTCCTGGCCCTCATGGGCCTGGCGGGCATCCCGCTACGCCCTTCCACGGTGCTGGTCTTCTCCATGGTCCTGGTCATCGCCGACGACGACACGATCCAGTTCCTGGCGCGATTCCGTGGGCGCTACCTGGAGCTGCGTGGGCGAGGGGTGGAGGCGGCCCACCGGGAGGCCTCCCTGGCCGTGCTCCGGGAGACGGGGCTCCCCATGTTCGTCACCTCCACCTCGGTCGCCTTCGGGTTCCTGATCCTCTGCCTCTCGCGGTTCCAGGGGACGGCCTTCCTGGGCCTGGTCGCCGGCCTGACCCTCTTCGTCGCCATCTTCGCCGACGTCTTCCTCACCCCGGTGCTCCTGGCGGCCTGGCGTCCGCCCGTGGGCCCTCGCGAGGGGAGCCCGTGAGCTGGATCCGGAGGCTGGCGGTCTACCTGGACGAGACCTTCCCCCTCCGGCTCACGGTCCCCATGGGGGTGGTCCACTTCCTGGCGGTCTATCTGGCCGTCCAGGCCCTGGCATGGGAAGGCCCGGTCCTGCTGGGCTGGCGGTCGCTCCCCGGATCGGCCACGGTGATCCTCCTGGCCCTGCTCCTGCGCGTTCAGGATGAATTGAAGGACCTGGAGACGGACCTGCGCCTGGCGACCGCGGGCGACCCGGCCTTCCGGGGGCGGCCGCTCGTGGAGGGGCGTGTGACCCCCCTGGACCTCCAGCTCCTCTGGTGGGTGGCCTCGCTCGCCGCCCTGCTCCTGAACCTGCGCCTGGGCTGGCCCCTCCCGGGGGCCGCCTTCGCCACGGCCCTCGGCCTCGTGTGGCTCTCGGGCCGCTGGTTCTTCTGCCCCGCCATCGCCCGGAGCCTGCTCGCGACCTTCGTCACGCACAACCCCCTCGCCCTGGTCATCGCGGCCTACGCCGCCTCGGTGGCCCTGGGGGACCTCCACGTGGCGCGGCCGCCGGAGGGCACCTGGGCCCTGCTGGTGGCCTTCTGGCTCCAGGCGGCCGCCTGGGAGACCTCCCGCAAGCTGCGGCTCCCGGAGGCGGAGACCGCCTACCCGACCTACTCCAGGGCCCTGGGCTGGCGCGCCGCCGCCCTCCTCTGCGCGGTCTTCGCCCTGGGCTCCGCCTCCCTGGGGGCATGGGTCGCACGGGGGGCCGGCCTGGGTTGGGGTCTGCCCCTCCTCCTCGGGACCGCGGCCTGCCTGCCTGTCTGGGCGTCCTTGCGCCTGGTTGCCGCGCCAGCCCCGGGGCGTGCGAAGCTGCGGCCCTGGGCCGAGGCCCACGCGGCCCTGGCCCAGGTGGGCTGGGTGGTGGCCCTCGCGCTGGAGCGCGGGGTCGCCCTGCCGTGAGGGTGCTCCGCGTACGCACAGCCGCCGCCCTGGCGGCCGCCTCCCTCCTCGCGGTCCCCTGGGCGGTCCCGGAGGCGCTCCCCCCAGGGGCCGCGACCGCCGCCGCGGCGCTCGGCGCCCTGTTCCTGCTGTCGCCTCCGTCCCGCCCCGCCCTGGCCGCCACGGCCCTGGCCCACCTGGGGCTCTGGCCCCTGGGCTGGGGCGGCGGCCCCTGGGCGGCGGGCCTCGCCGCCTGGGCCCTGTGGGCCTGTCCGGGTGGTGGAGCCGCGCCGCCGAACGGCCTGGACCGGTTCTTCGTCGCCCACGACTACCCGGGGATGCGGGTCAACAGCCACCTCTTCCTGGACCTGCTCTCTCCCCCCGACCGCCCCGCCCTGCTGCGGGCAGTGGCGCGCCTCATGGAGGATCTGCCCGTGGCGCGGAGCCTGGTCTGGGAGGCCCCCCTGGGGGTGATGCGGGCCGTGACGAGTCGGGGCACCTTCCGGCCCGAGGCCCTGGTGGATTGGCACGGGGCGGAGGACGAGCGCACCGAGGCCGAGGCCCTGGACGCCCCGTTCCGGCTCGCGCGCCGGCCGCCCTTCCGGCTCCGGGTGGGCCCACGGCCCGGCGGGGGCTGGAGGCTCGTCATGAGCGTGCACCACAGCGCCGCGGACGGGACCGGCCAGTGGGTCCTTCTCGAGCGGCTGCTCGCCGGCTACGCGGTGGCGGGACCGGCCGCGGGAGGCCCGCCGCCTCAGCCGCGGTTCCGGCGGCTCCTCGCGCCCCGGGGCGGCCGCTGGCTCCTGGCCATGGTCCGCCGCCACCTCCGGCCCATGGACAAGGTGGGGGTGAGGAACGCCTCGGTCCTCGAGCGCGAGGACGCGAGGCCCGGCCTCACGCGGCACCGGCAGGCCAGCCTGGGACCCGAGGCCTGGGAGGCCCTGCGGGCGGCGGCCCACGGGCGTGGGTCGAGCCGCAACGACCTGGTCCTCGCCTCGGTCCTCGTGGCCTCGGATGCCTGGCGTCGCGCGCGATCCCTGGACGACCGCCCGTTCCGGCTCCTCCTGCCTACCGACCTCCGGCCGCTACTGGGCCTGGGCCCCTCGGCAGGGAATTACGTGGGGGTGGTACGCGCCGAGTTCACCCCCGCCGAGGTGCGCTCCCCCGCGCTCCCCGACCTCATCCGGGATCGCGTGCGGGAGGGCAGGACCCTGGAGGAGGCGGTGGAGACGCCCGTGAACCTGGGGGTCCTGAGCGCCGTGCTCCCGCCCTGGCTCTTCCGGCGCGCCCTGCGGCGCTTCGACCTGGATCCGCGCTCGTTCTTCTTCTCGCTCCTGGTCAGCACCATCCGGGTCCCTCCAGGGCTGGCCTGGCCCGAGGGCCTCGCGGTGGAACGCGCGTGGATCCGGGGCTCTATCCAGCGACAGCCTGGAGTGGGCGTCGTCCTCACCACCGACGACCGGGGCGCGGAGGTCGTCTTCGAGTACCGGGAGGGGCTCTCGACGGAGGCGGGCGTGGAGGACCTCCTGCGGCGATTCCTGGCGGAGGTCGAGCGGTGGGTGCGCAGCGCCCCGGGGGCCCAGGTCGCCGTGCAAGGATAACTGCTACACCCCTAGTCGTCGTGGGCGTGGGCGTGGGCGTGGGCGTGGTCGTGGGCGTCGTCGTGGTCGTGGGCGTCGTCGTGGTCGTGGGCGTGGTCGTGGGCGTCCTCGTCATCCTCCCCTTCCCCGTCGTCGTCACCGCCGCCACCGTGGGCACGGGGCTCGAGGGCGGTCTCCGCCTCGGCCGTGGCGCGATTGCCGGAGGCGTCCGTCGCCGAGACCATCAGCCGGACGTTGTCCATGCCCTCCACGCGGTAGACCGAACCCTCCAGCCACTGGAAGCGCCTCCAGTCGTGTGGATGGCGATTGAGGCGCACCTCGATGGTCTGGCCGTCCGACACGGCCACGCCGCCGGCCGCGAGGACCGTGTCCAGCCGGGCCCGGACGGCCGCGGCGTCCGCGCCCTCCAGGTCGATCTTCGCGCGTCCGGGCCAGAAACGCAGGGTTTCCTCCAGCGCTCCGTCGTCTGCCTCCTCTGTCCTCACGTGCACCGTCGTGCCCTCTGGCATCTCCGGGATGGCCAGGAGCGCCTGCACGGCCGGAGCCGGGTCGCAGGCATCCCGGGCCGTGACATGGACGCGGAAGGTGGCGCGGTCGCCCCTGCGGTCGCCGGTCAGCCCCAGTCGCTCCCACTCGACGCTCACCACCGGGGCGGTGCGATCCAGCAAGGTCACACGCTGCAGCGCCACCGCCAGGTTGCCGCTGGCGTCGAGGGCCGTCCACCGGACGCTGGTGGTCCCGTGGGGGAAGTAGCCCGGCGCATCGTTGGAGACCGCCGGGGCCGGATCGCAGAGGTCCGTGGCCGTGGCCTGGCCGATCGCCACGGCGTGGCTCGCAGGGCCCGCGCACTCCACCACCAGGTCCGGCGGCGCCGCCAGGGCCGGCGGCGTCGTGTCCTGGAGCGTGACCCGCTGGGAGGCGGTGGCTCGGTTCCCCGCGCCGTCCGTGGCGGTCCAGGTGACGACCGTCACGCCCATGGGGAAGAGGGCCGGGGCGTCGCTCGAGACCGCCGGGGCCGGATCGCAGAGGTCCGTGGCGGTGGCCTGGCCGATCGCCACGGCGTGGCTCGCAGGGCCCGCGCACTCCACCACCAGGTCCGGCGGCGCCGCCAGGGCCGGCGGCGTCGTGTCCTGGAGCGTGACCCGCTGGGAGGCGGTGGCCAGGTTGCCGGCGGCATCCCAGGTCGTCCAGGTCACGACCGTCACGCCCATGGTGAAGAGGGCCGGGGCGTCGTTCACCAGGGAGGGCGTCGGGTCCACGTCATCCATGACCGTCGCCCTGCCCAGGTACACGGCCTGGCCTCCGCGGCCGGCGCACTCCACCAGGAGGTCCGGCGGGGCCTGGATCGCAGGGGGGGTCGTGTCCCGGATGATGGGCGAGGGGTCCGTCAGGTCGATGCGGATGCTCCCGTTCTGCGGAGGTCCCTGAGGCTCCGGGGGTGGGAGGGTGCCGTGCGGGTCGTATCGTGCCCCGTCTCCCATCAGGCCGGCCCCGGTCCGTCCACCCCAGACCAGGGCCTCCCGGCCAGTCCATGTGAGCGTGTGCTGGATTCGACCCGACGGCCCCCCGTCCTCGTTCATCGTTCCCCAGGTGGAGGTCCCGGGCTCGTAGCGGCCGCCCGACCCCAGGAGGTAGACGCCACGCTGGCCACCCCAGAACAGCACCTCGACGCCGGTCCACACGGCCGCGTGGCGCATGCGGCCCGGAGGGGCGCCCGCGGCGGCGGTCGGGACCCAGGTGTCCAGGTCCGGGTCGTAGACGGCCCCCGAATCGGTGGCCTGGCCGCCGGCCTCTCGCCCGCCCCATACCACCATGACGCGGCCGGCGGCCACCGCCGCGTGGAGGAAGCGCGGGCTCGGCGCGCCCGCCGCGGACGTGGGCGACCAGAGGTCCGCGACCGGGTCGTAGACCCCGCCGCTGCCGTGGAGCGTGCCGCCGTTGCGCCCGCCCCAGACCACCATGCGACCCGCGGCCCACACGGCGGTGTGCTCCTGCCGCGAGCCCGGGGCGCCGGCCGACGCCGCAGGGGTCCAGGTGTCCTGGAGCGGGTCGTAGACCCCGCCGGCCGACGAGTGCTGGCCGGTCGAATCGATGCCACCCCAGACCACCATCCGGGTCCCGGTCCACACCGCCGTGTGGAAGGCCCGCGGGAGGGTCGCACCGCTGAGGGCGGTGGGTGTCCACGCGTCCGTCGCCGGGTCGTAGCGGGCCCCGCTCCCCACCATCGTCCCGGCGGCGTCCCGGCCTCCCCAGACCACCATGCGGGAGCCCGTCCAGACCGCCGTGTGAAAGCTGCGCGCCGCGGGCGCGCCCGCCGTCGAGGTGGGCGTCCAGCCGTCGGTGGCCGGGTCGTAGCGGGCCCCCGTCGCGGTGACGCCCATGGCGGTCTGGCCGCCCCAGCTCAGCGCCTGGCCCCCGGTCCACACGGTGGTGTGGAAGGCCCGGGCGGCAGGGGCGCCGGCCGACGCCGTCAGGGTCCAGGTCCCGGGGTCGGACCCCGAGGCGAGGGGCATGACGAGGTCCAGGCGCGACTCGCCCGCCGCCAGGGACACCGAGGCGAAGGTGGTCCGGTGCCCCTGCCTCTCCAGTCTCAGGTGGTAATCCCCCGCGGGGAGGCCGGCCAGGAGATAGCCACCGCCTGGGGCGGTAGCGGTATGGGCCACCTCCGCCCCCTCGGTGGCCACGGTGAGGTGCACGTCGTCCAGCCCGGTGTCGTCGATGGCGCTGCCGGGTGTCCCGGCGTCGGAAAGGACGGTCCCCCGAAGGCTGGCGGTGGTCTGGACGTTGGAGACGCGCAGCTCGGGTCCCAGCTCCAGGGCCCGGACCTCCGCGATGCTCGCGTAGTCCGTGGGGACGGCCCGGAGGGAGGCGCTCACGTCGAAGTCCAGCACCAGTTCGGTCAGCCGCCCGGGCAGCACGACCACCGGCTCCTGGAAGGGGAGCACGATGGCGGACAGGGCGGACGCCGTCAGGATCAGGCTGCCGTCGGAGGGGCTGAAGACCCGCACCCCGTCGCCCTGGACCAGTGTGACGCGCGCCTGGTCTCCCGCGAGATGGAGCCTCAGCTCCCGATACGTCGCGGCGGGCAGCTCCGTCTGGAGCACCTGGGCCGTGACACCGCCCTGGAGGGCGAGGAGGTCGTAGACGAGCGGGTCCGTGGGCCGATCCAGGAGGGGCAGCACCAGGTCCCCTCCCTCCACGGCCGCGACGATCTCCAGTCGCGCGATACCCACGCGCACCTCGGCCAGGTGCGGGAGGAGCGAGGGGGCATCGACCAGGGTGATGGTGAGGGTGCCAGGGGGACCCGACACTCCCCCTCCGGCGCAGCTCGACACGAGCAGCGCGGTGAGGCAGAGCCCGAAGGCATGCCAGCGTCCCGGAAGACGCACCGGCCCCCCTCTTCCAGCGCGGCCGCCCCCTGTCCCCCCAAAGGCCGCCACGCTTTCACCTGTGACTCACATGTGACCATAGGCTGGCGGGATGGGTCAAAGGAAATCCGGTTTTCGGGGACTTGCCTGGCGGGGGCGCGGGGCGGAGACTGGGCGCCACGAATGAGGCTCATCTACCAGCTCATCGGCCTCACCCTCGTCATCGGCGTCGTCCCGCTGGCCACGGCGGGGTATGCCCTCATAGACATCAACAAGGAGGAGCTGCAGGCCAGCGTGCAGGAGGGCCACACGGACCGGGCCAAGCACCAGGAAGAGGTGGTGTCCTCGTTCCTGGGCCGCGCCCGTTCCGAGCTGGCGGCCAGCACCTACGACCGGGACCTCGTCGGGATGGAGCCCGCCGCCCTCGAGCGCTACGTGGAGTTCCTGCTGGGCCAGTACCCGGAGCTCCTGGCCCTGGCCGTCCTGGAGGGAGAGGGGCGCGTCGTGGCCGTGGGCGTGCGCCAGGGCGAGGACGGGCCCTCCCCGGAGGAACTGGCCCGCTTCCTGGAGGCCGTCCCCGCGCGCGAGGTCCTGGCGGGCGGCGGGGAGCGCCTGGGCGAGGTACAGGCCTGTCCTCGCCTGGAGAGACTGCTCCTGCCCTACGCGCGCCCGCTGGGCGAGGGCGCAGTCCTGGCGGCGGCCCTGGACCTGGCCCCCCTCATGGGCGCGCTGGGCTCGGCGGGGTTCCGCCGCCGGGGCTACGCCGCGCTCCTGGACGCCGAGGGGCGCCTTCTCGCCCACCCGGACCAGGAGAGGGCCATGGCCCGGGAACCCCTGCCCTGGGCCGATGAGGGGCTGCGCCGGCAGCTCCGGGAGGAACGCATCCCGGGGACGACCGGCGTGACGGGCCCCGGGGGCGAGCGGCTCCTGGTGGGATACGCGCGCGTCCGGGACCCGCTCGTGGACTGGGGCGTGCTGGTGGTGGAGCCGGAGGACGACGCCTATCACGCGGCGCGCAAGATGGCGTGGGTCACGCTGGCCCTGGGCGTCGCCACGGTCCTGGCGGCCGTGGCCGCGGGACTCCTCCTGGCGGCGCGCATCGTGCGGCCCGTCTACCGGCTGGTGGAGGCGACCCGGGAGTTCGCCGTCGGGAACTTGCGCCACCGGCTCCCCGAGGGGGGCGGCGGAGAGATGGCGGTCCTGGCGGGCTCCTTCAATCGGATGGGGGGCGCCCTCCTGGCGCGCGACCGCGAGGTGGAGGCCATCCACGAGACGGCGCGGGAGCTGGGCTCCATGCTGGAGCTGGAACCCCTGGCGGCGCGCGCCCTCCGGTCCGTGCACGAGGTGCTGCGCGTGCGTCGCCTGGCCTTCGGGGTGCTGGAAGGCGGCGTCCTCCGGGTCGTGGCGGCCTTGGGCTGGCCCGAGGGCGAGGAGCCCGGGGACGAGCCGCTCTCGCAGGGCGAGGGCGTCGTGGGCTTCGTCGCCGGGCGCACCCGCTCGGTCCTGCTCAATGCCCCCAGCCCCGCGGGCTATCGCGCGGCGGAGGGGCTCGAGGAACCGGTCCCGGCCGAGGGGGGCCAGGGCCGAATGGAGGTCCTGTTCGAGGACGCGCGGCGCATCCTCTGCGTGCCCTTCGTCTACGAGGGGTGCGTCCTCGGGGTCCTGGCGTGCCACGAGCGGGAGGACGGCCTCCCCTTCGGCCGGACGGACCGGGAGTTCGCCGAGATCATCGCCGGGGCCTGCGCCGTGGCGGTGGAGAACATCCGGCTCCTGGGGGAGATGATCGAGAAGACGCGCATGCAGGCCGAACTCCGGACCGCGGAGGCGGTGCAACGCACCCTGCTCCCCCGCTCGCACCCCAGCACGCGCGTCATGGACCTGGCGGGCCACTTCGCCGCGGCCACGGAGGTGGGCGGGGACTGGTACGGCTACCTGATGGACCCCCGGCGGGAGAGGCTCGCGGTCCTCATCGGGGACGTGACCGGCCACGGCGTCCCCTCGGCCCTCATCGCCGCGGCGGCGGACAGCTTCGTGCGCACCCTGGGCGAGCTGCAGGACCTAGTCCAGACGGCGGGGACGCCCCCGAGGGACCTCCTCTCCCCCGCCTCCCTCCTGGAGCGCCTCAACCGGGTCATCGCCGAGCTGGCCGACCGCCGGCTCTGCATGACCTTCTTCGCCTCGACCCTGGACCTCCACACCGGGGCCCTGCGCTACGCGAACGCGGGGCATTGCTTCCCGGTGCTCCTGCGCGCCCAGGGGGGCGAGGTGGAGTTCCTGCGTGCCCGGGGCGTGCGGCTGGGCGAGGGGCCGGAGGCGCACTACCGCGAGCAGGAGGTCTCGCTCGCCCCCGGGGACGTGGTGGTATGGTACTCGGACGGCGTCCCGGAGCGCCCGGGTCCGGACGGCGAGCCCTTCGGAAAACGACGCCTGGTGGAGGCGGTGCGGCGCCGCGCCCGGGAAGGGGCGCTCCCCATACTGGAGGGCCTGGTGGGGGAGGCGGCCGCGCACGCCCGGGGGGCGCCGCCCCAGGACGACGTGACGGTGGTGGTCGGGAAGGTGCGCGAGATGCCGGAACGGCGGGCGCTGGTGGTGGGGGACGTGGGGGGGCTCCTGGGCGCGGGTAGGCTCTACCTGGATGGGCTGGCGCTGCGGTCCGAGGAGGTCGAGGCCCGCGAGGTCCCCCGCCTCCTGGACACCGGCGCGTTCCACGCGGTCATCGCCGATCGGGAGGAGGTCCTCGGAGAGGCGGCCCGAGCGGCGAGCGCCTCGCTCCGGGTCCTGGTGGCCCAGGGCAGCCTGGCGGGCCACCTGGACGCCCTTCGCGCGGCCTCCTCGACCCACGCCACGTTCCTTCCCTCCTCGCTGGCCCTCCAGGACCTGCGGGCCACCCTCCAGGCCTGCCTGGGGCCCGTCCGCGGGTGGTGGGGACCGTGGCTCCCGGGCGGCGAGCGACTCCACGAGGCGGAGATCCGGGGCAGCCGCGAGCGCGCCGGGGCGGTGCAGGGGCTGGACGAGTTCCTCCTGGCCGCGGGGGTGGACGAGTTCCTGCGCTCCCAGGTCCAGACGGTGGCCGACGAGCTCATCACCAACGCGGTCTTCAACGCCCCGGTCGACCCGGCCGGCGCGCCGCGCCACGCCCACCTGGACCGCCGGGAGGCCGTGCACCTGGAACCGGGCGAGGCCGCGCGTCTCCGGTGCGCCGTGGCGCCGGGGCGCATCCTGGTGGACGTGCGCGACCCCTTCGGCAGCTTGCGCCCCGAGACGGTGCTGGACTATCTTGGGAGGACCTTGTCCCGCGGGAAGGCCGAGCTCGAGGAAAAGGCTGGGGGGGCCGGGCTGGGGCTCCACCGCGTCTACCAGGCCGCCTCGGTGCTGGCCATCGACGTGGAGCCCGGGGCCTCGACCGAGGTGCTCGCGGTCCTGGACGCCAGCCTCAGCCTGCGAGACTACCGCCGGCAGCCCACCGCATTCCACTTGCGCCACGGGGGCCTCGCATGAACGAGGCGCTCCGCGTCGAGCGCCGGGATGGACCCGACGGCGTGGACCTCTACCTGAGCGGCCCCATCGACGAGGACACCCTCCTGGCGGAGGGCCTGGGGGCGCTCGGGGGGCGGGTGCGCGTCCACCTGGCGGGGGTCACGCGCATCAACTCGGCGGGGATCCGTGTCTGGATCAACACCTTCCGGGCGGTTCCGCCGTCGGTGGACCTGGACTTCCTGGATTGCCCGCAGATCATCGTCGAACAGGCCAACCAGATCTCCAACTTCATCCCCCGGGGACGCATCGCCTCCTTCTACGGCCCCTACGCCTGCGCCCCATGCCGCGCGCGGGAGGGGGTGCTCATCCATGTGGAGGCCCACCGGGAGGAGCTTCGTCGGGGGGTGGCCCCCGAAGCCCCCTGCCCTCGCTGCGGCCAGCCCATGGCCTTCCGCGAGTTCGAGACCGAGTACTTCGCCTTCCTGGATGACGAGCGCTGATGCCGGCCCGCGGCCACCACTCCTTGCAACCTTTCCTGGACAACCCGGGGCTCCTGGAGGCCGTCTCGGACCCGGTCTACATCGTGGACCGGGAGCTTCGCATCGTGGCCCACAACCGGGCCCTGCTGCCCCTCTCGCGGGCCACGGGTCCGGAGCTCCTGGCGCGCCCCCGCGCCCGGGAGGTCCTGGTCCTCGACCGCTGGGCCGAGGAGGAGCTGCGCTCGCGCGCCGCCCCCTCGGACCGTGCGGTGGAGCTGCGGGAGGTCTCCGGGAGCGATCGGGAGGGCAACCCCGTCTCCCTCGTGAGCCGCGCCCTGCCGCTCTTCGACGGTTCGGGCGCCCCGGCGGGGGCCCTGGTTCACCTCCGGGACCTGACCGCCGAGGCCCGGATGCACGCCAAGTACGAGGGGCTCCTGCGAGGCGAGCGGGAGGAGAAGGAGCGGGCCCAGTCCCTCTCCCGGGAGCTGGAGGGCACGGTCCGCGAACTGCGAGCGGCCCAGGGGGAGCTGGTCAAGATGGAGAAGCTGGCCACCCTGGGGAACGTGGTGGCGGGCATCGCCCACGAGCTGAACAACCCCCTCACGGTGATCCTGGGGTACGCGGACCTGGCCATGGCCACGGTGGAGGACGAGGCCATGCGCCGCGACCTGGGACGGATCCACGGGGCGGCCTCCCGCGCCCAGCGGGTGGTGCAGGAGCTGCTCCTCTTCACCCGCAAGCGCACCCCCGCCCCGGTCCCCACCCGGATCAACGCCCTGGTGGAGCGGACCCTGGACGAGCAGGAACAGCTCCTGGCGGGCTACGGCCTGGAGCTGGTGCGCGACCTGGAACCGGACCTGCCCGCCACCGCCCTGGACCCCTTCCAGATGCAGCAGGTGCTGGTCAACCTGGTGAAGAACGCGGCCGACGCGGTGGACGGCCAGCCGAGGCGACGCGTCGCGGTACGGACCCGACGCTCCCCCGGGGTCGGCCTGCGGGTCGAGGTGGAGGACTCGGGCTGCGGCATCCCGGAGGACGCCCTGGAGCGCGTCTTCGAGCCCTTCTACACCACCAAGCCCCCGGGGAAGGGGACCGGGCTGGGGCTCCCTATCTGCCGCCGGATCCTCGAGGACCACGGGGGGCGGATCTGGGCCGAACGGCGGCCCGGCGGGGGGACCCTCTTCGTGCTGGAGCTTCCCCTGCGGGAGGCGCCGGAACCGGTGGGACGCCCCGAGGAGGCGGGGGTCCTGGCCGGCCACCGGGTCCTGGTGGTGGAGGACGAGGCGGATATCCGGGAGCTCATGGTCCGCTACCTGAAGGAGTGGGGCTGCGCCGCCCACGCGGTCCCGGGGGTGGCCGCCGCCCTGTCCGCGCTGGACTCGAGCGCCTTCGACGCCCTGATCGTGGACGTGGCCCTCCCGGACGGGAGCGGCCACGACCTCTACCGCAGGCTGGAGCGGGAACGGCCCGAGGCGGCGCGGCGGGTGGTCTTCATCACCGGCCGGGTGGCGGACGAGCAGGTGGTGCGGTCCCTCGAGGCCACCGGCCGCCCGGTGCACTTCAAGCCCTTCGCCGTGGAGGCGGTCCAGGGCACCCTCCTCGGCATGCTCCGCCCCCGCCCGGCGGACGAGGAGCGCTCCGTCCTGGTGGTGGACGACGACGCGGAGGTCCGGTCCCTTCTGGTCCGGATGCTGGGCGGCGTCCCGGAGCTGGGCTGCGAGGTGCGCGCCGTGGCCTCGGGGGCCGAGGCCCTCCGAGCCCTGGGGGAGCGCCCCTACGGGGTGGTCCTGGCGGACATCCGGATGCCCGACATGGGCGGCCTGGACCTGCTCGGCCGGGTCCGCTCGCGGCACCCCTCGGTGGCCGTGGTGCTCATGACCCAGTTCCACGACCCGTTCCTGGCCCTGGAGGCCCCTCGCCGCGGCGCGGCCGGCTACCTGGCGAAGCCGGTGGACCCGGCGGAGCTGGTCCGCGTCCTGGGGGGCCTGCTGGGCCCGCGCTGAGGCCCCAGCGGCCGCGCACGCGACCACGGCCGCGCCCCCGGCCGCGGCCACCCTCACGGCGATGTGCGGCCCTCCCTCAGTGGCCCCCGGGCTCCCGAGGGGCGGAGACGCCGGCCCCGGTCGCCGCCTCATGGTAGGCGTGGCAGTCCAGACAGGGGCCGGCGAGGTGGGCCGGTTCGTGGCAGCCGGTACAGGCCTCCGAGTCGGCCCTCGCCGTCGGGACGTCCTCGATGGTGGTCGCGGCGGAGGCCCCCGGGTGACAGGCCTCGCAGGGGGAGCGCCGGTGGTCCCAGGTGGCGTGGTCGAAGCCCTCCGGGACCTCCAACCTCCGCACCGGGACACCGCGGGCGTAGAGATCCGCCCCAGCGTGGCAACGGGCGCAGGCCTCCAGACGCGGCGTGCGGGCATGGCCCGCGTGACAGGCGGTGCAGTCGGCCACGCCGGCGAGGAGGGTCGGCCGGTCGGGTTCCTCGCCCGGGGCATGGCAGGCGGCGCAGTCCAGGCCCGCCCCTGCGTGCCCGTCGTGGCCGAATCGAACCGAGGGGCGAGCCACCACGTCGAAGCGGGTGATGTGGGGGGACTCGAGGTGGCAACCCTTGCAACTCGACGGGTCCCAGGTCATGGGGGCCTCGGCCCCCGGCGAGGCCCGCGAGGGCAGCTCGGTCGAGCGGGCCACCTCCCCGTGGCATGAGGCGCACTCGGCGGTCCCCCCGGCCCCCACCCCGCGGGGCCCCGCCACCAGGTGGGTCGCGTGGCGAAACGGGGTCCCACGGAAGCGGCTCTCCAGTTCCACGTCCGGGCGGAGGTGGCAGCCCCCGCAGGCCCCCACCGGGAGGTCGTGGCGGAAGCCTCCGAAGGCGAAGGCGGCGGGCACCGCCACCTCGCGCCGGACCCGCGTCAGTTCCGGCTCCGCTGGCCGGGCGTGGCAGTCGCCGCAGTACCTCGGGAAGCCGTGATCGGCGACGGCCCAGGAGTCGTGGCAGCGGACGCAACCCTCGTAGTCCATCGGTCGGTGGTCCCGCCAGTCTCCCCCTGCCGCAGGACCCGGGGCGTGGCACCCGGCGCAGCCGGGGGCGCTCGGGCCCCGGGCGTGGTCCGCGTGGGAGAAGGGGGGGCGGTTCCCTGGCACGGGGACGAGGGCCGTGGCCACGGGCCGCGGCGCCGGGTGCGCCTCCTCGTGGCAGCCCGCGCCTCGGCAGGTCCCGGGCAGGGTCCCAGCCCCCAGGAGGCCGCCCTCGATGCGCTCGTGCTCCGCGTGGCATCCGCTGCACTCGTTGGCCCCCGCCGCCGGGAAGGCGGCCGCCCCGTGGGGCCCCCCCGCCAGGACCTGGCCGTGGCACGCCATGCAGCCCTCGGCGAAGCCCCCGCCGAAGGGCGTGTGGCAGGCCCCGCAGCCCGATGGGGCCCCGGGGCCGTCGCGGTGCGCCGGCGAGATGGGGGCCGGAAGGAAGGCCGCGTGCCACCCCGCCAGGGGGACCGCCGCCAGGGCGAGCACCGCCGCGCACAGGGCCGCCCCCCCCAGGATCCAGCGCAGGGGCGGCCGTCCCCCGGTCCTCCGCCGGGGGCCTTGCTCCCGCGCCAGCTTGCGCAGAGAGAGGGGAGGGTCCGGCTCCAGTTCCGCGCGGAAGACCCCGTCCGGGGCCAGCCGCACGGCCATGCGGTAGGCCCCCAGGTGGACCACGTCCCCATCGGCCAGGGGGTGCTCCCCGTCCACGGGCCGGCCGTTGACCAGGGTGCCCACGGCGCTCGCCCGGTCGGCGATGACGAAGCCCCCGTCCCGCGAGCGGAGCTCCGCGTGGTGGGCGTCCACGGTCTCCTCGTCGGCCACCACCTCGTTGTCCACCTGCACACGGCCGATGCGGACGCGCGGTCCCTCCACCTCCACCGGGCGGGGGCGACCCTTGGCGCGGACGGAGAACTCGAAGCGGGTCATGGCCGGTGACTCATGCTAGAGCCTGTCGAGCAGCGACTGGGGGCTGACCCGCATGATGGACCCCGTGGGACAATTGGAGAGACAGGCGGTCATGCCCAGGCCCTTGCACATGTCGCACTTGACCGCCATGCGCCGGGGCTTCTCGCCCTCCTCGACGGCCGCGGGCCCCGCGCCCCATCCGAAGAGTCCCCGGGCCGCCTCCTGGAGGAGGCCGATCACCGGGTGGCGGGGCGGGCCACCCTCTCCCGCGGCGCGCTCCGCCATGGTGATGACCCCGTAGGGGCAGGCCTTCACGCAGGCCTGGCAGCCGGTGCAGTGGTCCCGGAAGTAGACCGAGCCGTCTCGTTCCCTGGCCAGGACGCCGAAGCGGCACCCCTTCATGCACTCCGGGTCGGGGCACATGTAGCAGGAGGCGGGGAAGAGGGTGTCCTTCACGCGAAACCCCTTGCGGACCAGCCTGGAGTAACCGTCGTGGGTGATGGCGCAGTTCGTCTCGCAATTCCCGCAGCGCGTGCATGTGTCCAGGTCGATGGCCAGGACCTCGTTGACCTGGATGAGCCCCTTCTCCACCAGCACGGCGTACTTCTCGTCGCGCCCCTCCTGATCCAGGTCCTGCTCCCCGGCCCGCCGCTCCGCCATGGACGCCTCGATGGTCCGCCGCACCTCCGGGTGCCCGGCGCAGAGCCCCTCGAAGGCGTCCCGGCCGATGCGGACCACCTCCAGGGGGCCCAGGGCCGTGACGGTCGCGGTGCGAGGGGTGCGGTCGATGAGGGCCATCTCTCCGAACCACCCGTTTTCCCGCAGGTAGGCCAGGACCTTGGCCACGCCGCCCATCGCCCGCGTGACCTTCACGAAGCCGCGCCGGATCAGGTAGAAGGCGTCCCCCGCCTCGCCTTCCCGGATCACCGCCGCGTCCTTCTGGAAGCTCACCAGCCGCGCCTCGGCGGCCAGGGCCTTGAGGCGCTCGGCGGGAACGCCCCGGAACAGGGGGATCACCTGGAGGTAGGAGGCCAGGGCGCGGTCCAGGTAGGCCTCGTCCATGGTGCGCTTGAAGGAGGGGACCTTCTCCACCAGGGCGCTGAAGCCGTCGTGGTCCACCTCCAGGAGGACGCTCGCACGCCCCGCGACGACCGTGGCGCTCCGGGGCTGGCCCACCATGGGGCCCATCTCCCCGAAGAACCCGTCCGCCTGGATCGTCGCCAGGACCTCGTCGCCGCCGGTGGCGGTGGTCTTCACCACCCGGACGGCGCCCTCGAGGACGACGTAGAACTCGAAGCCGTAGTCGCCCTCCCGGAACACGATTTCCCCCTCGGCCACGTCCCGCACGGTGCACTGGGCGGCCAGCCCCTCGAAGCCCTCGGGGGTGAGGTCCCCCAGGACGGGGACGGCCTTGAGGCGGGAGACGAGGTCAGCCACGGCCTGGGCCATGGCTCAATAGTACCAGAACGAGATCGCATGGGCCGCCACGGCCACCGCCATGGCCGCCGCCAGGGGGACATGCACGGCGAGCCACCCGTGCAGCAGGACCTCGTGGCGCCGCTCCAGGCGGTACCGGGCGTCCAGGCGCGCGCGCTGCACGAGCATGACGCCCAGGGCCCGGGCGGCAGCCTCCACCTCGCCGCGGAGCGACCAGAGCGCCTCCGAGCGCCGCGAGGCCTCCCGGGTGGAGAGGACGGCCAGACGTCCGCCCGCGGCCTCCCGGACCTCCTGGGGCGCCTCATGCCAGACCTCCGCCATGCGGGCGTCGAGCATCTCCCCCTTGCGGCGCATCTCGTCCGGAAGCAACTCCCCCTCCAGGGGGGTGAGGCGCGGGGGCAGGAGCCGGAACAGGAGCGCCCCCCCCAGCCCGGTGAGCGTCACCAGGGCGAAGAGGACCAGGGCCGCCCCGGCCAGGACGCCGTGCACCTCGAGCCCGGTGTGCAGGACGATGACGACGAAGGCCAGGAGACCGAGCCAGACGTGCATCTTCAGCCAGAGGGACAGCGGCCCCATGGGGTCGCGCTTCACCAGCCGGACCTCGGGCACCGTCCCGCCGCCGGGCTCTCCCGTGGGCTTCGCCTCCACCACCACGCGGAAGTACCGGCCCAGCCCGTGGGCCCGGAGGACCCCGCGAGCCAGCCGGCGGATCGGCCGGTGACGGGTATGGACCCGGTTATAGACCTCCCGCTGCAGGTCCATGACCCCGGAGCGGACGGCCGCCACCCGGGCGTCGAAGTCCGCCATGCGTCGGAAATGAAGGTAGAGGAAGTAGGTGCTGCGCTTGCGCAGGCTGTAGAGCGCCACCGGCGAGAGGAGGACGAGGCCGGCCGCCGCGGCGCCCCAGATACGCCAGGGACGGAGCTCCAGGCTCCTTGCCACGCCGAGGTGCTCGAAGGCGTAGACCAGGGCCACGCCGGCGACAAGGGTGGCGGCGAACCAGGCCAGGGTCCTCACGGCCCTCCCCCGGGTCGGGTGCTCACGGCCCCGCCCCCGATCGGGTCACGACCGGGACCTCCGCGGGGACGGGAGGCCCGTGGCAGGGGAGGCACTCGCCCGAAAGGTCGTGGACCGTGGCGGGGAGATCGAGTTCCACCGCGGGCTGCGGCTCCCTCGCCCCGTATAGGTCGCGCCCCGAATGACAGCGCATGCAGGCGCGCCTGCGACCCAGGTCCACCGCGGCGTGGCCCAGGTGGCAGCCCCCGCAATCCAGGACGCCGGGCGCGTAGGCGGGCCCGCGCGCCACGTCCAGGACGTGGCAGGCCGAACAGGGCCGCCCTCGGTGGTCCACGTGGGAGAAGGCCACGGCTGCGACGGCGCGGGCCACCGTGCGGTGGACCGGCGGCGTCTCCCCCGCCGGGTGGCAGGCCTTGCAGGTCGCGAGGAGCGCCCCGTGCTCGTCTACGGGCGCGTCCGACGAGGCGGCTGCCCGGTGGCATCCCAGGCAGGCCTCGTCTCCATGGTCCGGCGGGAGGGCGGCCGGGAGGTGCGCGTCGTGCCGGAACCGCTCGTTCCGGATGCGGGACGGGGTGGAGGCGGGAGGCCTCCGGTGGCACCGCTCGCACGGCCGGCCCAGGGAGTGGGCCTCCGGGTCGAAGGGGTGGGCCACGGTGCCGAAGGAGGAGCCGGCCACGGCGACCCGTCCCAGGCTCACGGTCGGGGGGATCACGCCATCGGGACCATGACAGACCGAGCAGGCGCGGCCCCCGAGCCCATGCTCGTCCACCTCCGAGAGCCATCCGGCGTGGCAGCCCCCGCAGCCCGCGTAGAGGGGCATGCCCGCAGGGGCGTAGACGTAGTGCCTGTCCTCGCCGGGGACGTGGCAGGCCAGGCAGCCCCCCGGGGTCCGGAGGTGCTGCCGGTGGCTGAATCCAGGCAACCGGGAGGTCCGATCGGGGGCGTGGAAGGGACGCGGGTCGGCGGGCCATGGCCCCTGGACCGCGGCCCCCGCCTCGGCCCGGTGGCAGCGGTGGCAGGAGGTTTCGTCCAGGGGCGCCAGCGAGGACCCCGCCGTGTCCGATTCGGCGGCGGTGGCGTGGCATGCGGCGCACTCGGCGGCGGTGGCGGCGCCCCGCGCGAAGAGGTGCTCCGTGTGGAGGAAGACCCGCCCCTCCGTGTCGCCGGTCTGGAGGAACCGGGAGTTGTGGCAGGCGCCGCACCGCCGCGCCCCGTCCGGGTACTGCCTCACCGGGTGCTCCGCATGGCAGGTCCCGCAGGCGGAGGCCAGGGAGCCCGGGCCGCCATGGCGGTCCCTGGCGCCGTCCAGGGTGTGGCATCGGCCGCAGTCGTGGGCCCTGTGGTCGTGGTGGAGGAATCCGGGGAATGGGTCCTCCACCCGCCGCGCCTCCGAGCGGACCTCCACCGGGAGGGCGGTCCGCCCGTCGTGGCAACCCGCGCAGGATGCCACGGCCCGGCGTGTCAGCGCCCCCAGACCCTCTCCCCGGCTCGCCGCGCCGTGGCAAGGGGCGCAGCCCTCGTCGCCGGTGGCCTGGAAATGGCGACGGTGGCTGAATACGGGCGGCCCCGCCGCCTCGCCGCCGGCCAGGGCGAGGACCGATGCGGCCAGGGCGGCGGCAAGGGGGGGTCGCAAGGGGGTCGCCTCTCACGAATGCGGCAACAGACACAACGGCCTCCGTGGTCGTCGCCCCGGAGGTCGTCCGTCGTCTGGTGCTCAGGGCCGGAGTTGAACCGGCGACACGGGGATTTTCAGTCCCCTGCTCTACCAACTGAGCTACCTGAGCAGGTCCCGGCTGGAGGGGTCCCATCGTAGCCCGGCCTCCATGGCCGTCAATCCGGTTTTCCGGCCAGACGGCCGCCGTGCCGGACACGGAAGGTGGCCACGTCGAGGCGGATCTGCGCCACGAGGGCCTCGGGCCCCTCGAAGCGACGCTCGTCCCGGAGGCGCTCCAGGAATCGCACCCGGAGGCTCCTCCCGTAGAGGTCCCCGTCGAAGTCCAGGACGTGCACCTCCACGAGGTCTTCCGGGGGCATGGCGCCCGACCCGTCCTGCCGCTCGAAGGTAGGACGCCGCCCGATGTTTACCACGGCCCCGTACTCCCCCTGGTCCAGGCCCACGGTCGCGGCGTAGACGCCCCGGGGGGGCCGGGCCTCGTGGCCCAGGTCGAGATTCGCCGTGGGGAACCCCAGCAGCCGACCTCGGCGGTCACCCGTCACCACCTCCCCGTAGAGTTCCACGGACCGCCCGAGCATCGAGGCGGCCCGGGCGAGGTCCCCCTGCACGATGGCCCGCCGGACCACGGTGCTGGAGACCACCCCGCCCTCCGCCTGGATCGGCCGCGCCACGCGCACCTCGAAACCGTCCCGCCTGCCCAGGGACTCCAGGAGCGCCGCGTCGCCGCGCCCCTTGTGACCGAACCGGCTGTCGAAGCCCATGACCACGCCCCGGGCGCCCAGGGCGCGCACGTAGACCCTCTCCACGAAGTCCTCCGGCTCCACGGCCGCCAACGCGGCGTCGAAGCGCAGGACCACGCAGTGGTCCACGCCCAGGTCGCCGATGAGCACCAGCCGGTGCTCCAGGGTGCAGATGGTAGGCGGCTCCGACCCACGGATCACGCCCAGGGGGTGACGGTCGAAGGTGAGCACCACGGCCTCCCCGCCACGCTCCCGGGCCCAGGTCACGGCGGCGCGGAGGGTTTGCTGATGACCGCGATGGACGCCGTCGAAGACCCCCAGGGTGAGCACGGGGGATCGGAACTGTCCGGGGGCCAGGCCATCGATCCCGCGGTGAATCTTCAAGGAGGATCAGGCGGGCTGCGCGCTTCCGCGCACGCGGACGCGCTCGCGATACTCCTCTTCCATGGTCTTGATCCTCGCCCCGTGGCGCGAGCGCTCCGCAGGCGGCATGCGCGTCGTGAAGAGGATGCCGTCCAGGTGGTCCATCTCGTGCTGGTAGCATCGGGCCTCGTATCCGGTGGCCTCCACCTCGAAGTCGCGTCCATCCAGACCCGTGGCCACTACCTTCACACGGGAGGCCCGCAGGATGCGGGCCCGGATGTCCGGGAAGGAGAGGCAGCCCTCCTCGTCCTCCTCCTCCCCCTCGGCCTCTACGACCTCCGGGTTGACGAAGACTCGCTCGCCAGCGGGTTGCCCCGTCATCCCGACGACGAAGAGGCGCACGCCCCACCCCACCTGGGGGGCAGCCAGCCCCAGACCGCGAGCCTCGTACAGGGTCCGGAACATCTCCTGGACCCGCGCCCGCAGGTCCTCATCGATGACCGCCACCTCCTCCGCCCGTCGGCGAAGCACCGGGTCCGGGTACTTCACGATCTCCATCCGCGCCCTCCAATCCCGGGATTCTAGCATGGGGTCCTGGTCGTTCCAGTGCGTGGGCCGGCCACGCCTCAGGGTTCCGCCTGGGACCTTTGGCCCTCGCGTCGTCCGCCCCCTCCGGACGCGGAGGCGTTGACTACCGGCAATGGCAGGACTATCCTTCCGCCACGCGAGGTCCCCCCGCGATCGCATGAAGACCCAGAAGCTGCACGAGAAGGCGCTGGACGCGCTCCGGAAGCGCAACTACGACTACGCGGTGGACCTCTTCCAGCAAGTCCTCCAGCTGGACCCCAACGACGTCGAGGCGCGCAAGCAAATCCGGGAGACGGTCATCAAGGATGCCCAGGAGAACGGGACCGCCATCGGGGGCCCCATGGCGTACGTGAAGGGTCTCGGCCCCCTCTTCAAGCTCCTCCTGTTCGGCGCGATCAAGAAGAACGAGGAGTGCGCCATCGCCGCGGAGCAGTTCCTCGTCCATGACCCGGCCAATGCCCTGGCCCTGACCAAGCTGGGAGGCGCGCTCTTCCGCGAGGGCTACAACGAGGGCGCCATCGCCACGTTCGAGTGGCTGCTCCAGGTGAAGAAGAACCACCTCACCGCCCTCCGCTTCCTGGGACGGCTCTACCAGGCCACCGGGGACCTGAAAAAGGCGTCCTACTATTACGAGCGGGTCCGTCAGGTCAATCCCACCGACGCGGAGGCCGCCAAGGCCGTCCGCGACCTGGCGGCCGCCGGCGCCACCAGCCAGATCACCAAGGCCCATGCGGAGGGGGAGGGGAGCTACCGGGACGTCATCAAGGACAAGGAGAAGGCCTCGGAGCTCGAGGCCAAGCAGCACATCCTCCGGACGGACGAGGATTTTGATCGGGCCATCGAAGCCGCCAGGAAGGCCGTCGAGGCGGCCCCCGGAAACTCGAAGCTCTATCGCAATCTGGGGGATGTCTACGAAAAGCGAGGCGACCTCAAGAACGCGGGGGCGGCCTATCAGAAGGCCCTGGAAGTATCCCCCGACGACCACTTCGCCAGCGACTCGCTAGGGGACGTCAAGCTCAAGCACTACGAGAACGTCGCCAAGCAGGCCCAGAAGGCCGGCGACCAGGTGAAGGCGAAGGAGGCCCTCGCGGCGTGGGTGAAGTTCGGGGTCGAGGATTTCCGGCGTCGCACGGACCAGTATCCCACGGACCTGAACATCCGGTTCAGGTACGGGAGTTTCCTGATGAGGGCCCGCCAGTACGACGACGCCATCGCCGAGTTCCAGGAGGCCATCCGGGACCCACGGCACGGCATGGAGGCCCGCGTCGCCATGGCCCAGTGCTTCAAGGCCAAGGGGAACTTCGACGCGGCCCTGAAACAGCTCGAGTCCGCCCGAGATGGCCAGACGGGCATGGGCGGCCGGATGAAGGACATCACGTTCGAGATCGGCCTGGTCCACGAGGCCCGGGGCGACCGCGCGAAGGCCCTGGAAGAGTTCAATCGGGTCTACGAGGTGGATATCAAGTTCCGCGACGTGGCCAAGAAGGTCGAGGAGTTGTCCGGCAAGTAGCGGATCCCTAGGAGAATCGAACCATGCCTACCACCCATGCCGCCAAGAAGTCCCTGCGCCAGAGCGTCAAGCACAAGGCGGCCAACCGCGTCGTCAAGAGCGCCGTCCGCACCTGGGTCCGCCGGGTGGAGCGGGCCATCGAGTTCGGCAACGCCCAGCAGGCGCGCGACGACGCCCGGTGGGCCATGAAGAAGCTCCAGAAGGCGGGCAGGAAGGGGGTCCTGCACCCCAACAAGGTGGCGCGCGATCAGTCCAGGCTCGCCCGGGCCCTGAACGCCATGGGGCAGAAGTCCACGTCCTGAACCGGGAGGTCCCTCCGTCGAGCTAAAGGGGTGGTGGCCGTGGGGACGATAAACCCTGCAGGAAGGTCAGCCCCATGGGACTCCGCCTCGCCGCCCTCGGTCTCGTCGCCCTCACGGTCCCCGTCGCGGCCGTCGGCTGCCGGACGAGCCTGACCACCCCGCACACGGCGGTCGTCAAGTACATCAACAAGGACGGCAGCCTCAGGGAGCCGCGGAGGGCCATCGCCATCTACGCGACGGAGTACATGAAGGTCCTCCGCAGCCTCAAGCGGGACCGGGAGGACCGGGTCTACTTCCTGAAGCCCGGGGACCTGCTGGAGGTCTCCGTCGTGGACGACAAGGCGGCGAGCTGGGTGGTGAGCATACGCCCGGATGGACCCGTGGACCTCCCCATGGCCGGCGAGGTGCCCGCCGCGGGGCGGTCCATTGCCGAGTTCAAACAGGATGTGGTGGAGCGCCTGCGGCGCTACTACGTGACTCCCACCGTGGTGGTGAACCTGAAGGGGACGGAGTTCAAGCCCACGGTGGAGGCCGGGCGGGCCACGGTCATAGGCATCACCGCCACGGCCCCCTTCCAGATCAGCACCGGCGGCGCCGGGTCCACCTCCGTCGTGCCGCTGCGCGGCAACGACCTGCTCTTCGATGTGGCCTTCGGCGTCTTCCAAGGCGGCTCTGACTGGGAGCAGATCGCCACCATCCGCCGAGGCCGTGGCGACCGGAACCTCATCATCATCTCCAGCCTCAGGAACTTCCTGGAGAACGCGGAGTTCGACGAGAACATCCCCGTCCAGGACGGGGACTACATCTTCGCCGCGCACAAGGAGACCACGTGGCTGCAGGAGCTGGTGGCCAACCTGCGCATGGTCAACGCCCTCACCGGCGACGTGAAGACCCTCATCGACAACGTGGAAGGAGAGGGGGATTGAGCCGCCCCCCCTGCCCCCGGCGCGCGGCCCTGCGTGCACGGCTCGCCCTGGACGAGATCGTCCGCGCCGGCACGCCCGTGGAGGTCAGGGTGCGGGGCGACAGCATGGTTCCCACCGTGGCCGACGGCAGGCGGATCCGGGTCGAGCCCCTGGGGACCCACCGCCCGCGGGCAGGCGAGGTGGTCGTGCTCGCCAGGGGTTGCACCTGGACGCTGCACCGCGTGCTCCGGGCCACCCGTCGCCAGGTCTGGACCCGGGGCGACGCTCGACTGTCCGCCGATCCGGCCTTCCCCGCGGGCGCGGTGGTAGGGCGGGTCCCTTCCCTCCCCCCCCGGCCCCTCCTCGCGATCCTCGGCTCGAGCGCGCTGTGGGCCGCCGCCAGGCTCCGCGGGCTTCCACCCCGTCGGGGCCCGGGCGCCCGCCTCCGCGCGAGGCTCGCCGGCCTCTTGGCGAGATCGACCGAACGGGTGGCGCGTCCCCTCGAATCCTTGGTCTGAGGCAAGGGCCCTGGTCGTGGGCACCCCCTCGCAGGCGGACACGGCCCCGCCCTTGCCCCTCGCGACCCGGTCGCCGCCCCCCGGCCCTCACCCCACGCGCATGGCGCGCCACGCCCCCCTGGCGCTGGCCGTGGTCGCGACCTCGACGCTGCTCGGAGGCGCCCTCGCGATGCTCCCCCTGGGCTACGAGGCCGAGGGCGAGGTGCGAGCGCGCGCGGGGATGGCGCCTCCCCCGTTCCTGGACCCGCGGCAGGCCCTGGACCCCGAGGTCGCCGAGGCCCTGTCTCCGGACTCCGCCGTCCCCCTCGCCGGCCGGGTCGAGGCCCTCCCCGGAGGCGGCGATTCGGTGATCCTGCGCGCCCGGGACACCGATGCGGTCCGCTGCGTGGATGTCCTCCAGGCCTGGCTGGAGATCCTCCAGGGCCGGGACCTCCGGTGGCGCGGGGAGGCCCTCTCACGGCGGCGCGACGAGGTTTCCGCCCGGCGGAAGGAGGTGGAGGCACGAGCGGCGGAGGCGAGGGAGGCCCTGGCTGCATGGCGTGAGCGGCACCGGATCCCGGACCTGGGGCAGGTCACGGCCGACCTCCTGGGACGCCACGCGGAGATCGAGGCACGCGAGCGGCAGGCCTCGTTCGACGCAGCGGCCGCCGAGGCGGCCATCGTCCGGCTGAACGCCGAGTGGGAGAGCCAGCCCCGCGAGGTGGCGGTCCGGACCCTGGCGCACGACCCCCGCCAGGAGGAGGCAGCCCGCCTGGAGGTGGAGCTCCTGGGCCTCCTCTCGCGCTACACCGAGAACTACCCCCTGGTCCGGACCCAGCGGGAGCGACTGCGCGCGCTCCAGGACCTCCTGGCGGAGGCGGGGCAAGGGCGAACCGAGGCCGCCGACATGAGCTGGCGAGAGAACCCCGTGCGACAGGACCTCCTGGTGCGCCGCGCGGGGCTGCAGGCCGAGGTCGTGGCCCATCGGGCCCGGACCGCGGCCTATCGCCACGCCCGGCAGTCCCTGGAGGAACGCCTGGGGGAGATGCCCCGGCTCCACGCCGAGGGGGAGGCCCTGGAGGCGGAGCGGGCCGAGCGGGAGGCCGAGGTCGCGGCCGTCCGCTCGACCCTGGCAAGGCTGTCGCCCGCGGAGGAGCCCGTGGAAGGCGCGCTGGAGTGGGCCCGCGAGCCCCGGGGGGCGCGGGGGCTGACACCCCCCCTCGGCCCCTCCCTCCTCGGCGGTGCCGTCCTGGGAGGCATCCTGGCGGCGGCGGTGACGTGGCGGCGGACGAGGCGGGGGCCGCTCATGGAGGCAGGCGAGGCCTCGGCCCTCACGGGGCTGGACGTCCTGGGGAGGGTCCCGCGGGCCGGCCGATTCCCGGTTCCCGCCGAGGCCCTGACCGCATGGCGGCCCCTGGCGGCGGCCATCGAGGAGGCCCTGGTTGCCCGCGGCCGCCGCTCGGTGCTCCTGGCGAGCGCCCTCCCCGGCGAGGGCCGTACCACGGCGGCGCTCCACCTGGCCCTGGTGGCCGCGCTGCGCGGACGCCGCACCCTCCTGGTGAGCGCCGACCTGCGCGACCGCGCGGGCGATGCCAGGCCGCTGGAGCGGCTCCTGCGGGGCCCCGTCCGCCCGCGAGGCCTCACGGAATTCCTCACCGGGGCAGCCACGCTGCGCGAGGTGGTGCGGTCCACCGCGGTCGAGGGCGTGCACCTCCTCACCGCCGGGGCCGCGATGGAGCACAGCTCGCGGCTCCTGGGATCCCAGCGCATGGTCGATGCCCTCCGCAGGCTCGAGGAGGTCTTCGACCTCGTGATCCTGGACGGCCCCTCCGTCCTGTCCACGGGTGATGCGGCGCGCCTCGCGGGGGGCGCCGGGGGCCTGGTCCTCCTGGGGGTCCACGACCGCACCCCCTCTCGATCCCTGGAGGAGGCGGCCGTGCGGCTGGCGGAATCGGGGGCGCACCTCCTTGGCCTG
Source organism: Planctomycetota bacterium (assembly GCA_016209495.1). GTDB lineage: Bacteria > Planctomycetota > JACQVX01 > JACQVX01 > JACQVX01 > JACQVX01. The sequence goes on along the minus strand of JACQVX010000187.1, from coordinate 11,216 downwards.
GCCCTGCGCGGCGGCGGCGCGGGGATCCCCATCGGCGGTGGTCCGTGAGACGCCTCGCGTCCTGGCCCGCCTTCCTCCTCGGCCTCGTCGCCAGCTGCGCGACCCCCGAGGCCGTGACCGACTGGGACGCCCCCGCCGATCGCCCCGTCACGCCCGTGGTCCTGGGCCCGGGCGACCGCATCCAGGTCTCCGTGTGGCGCGAGGAGGAACTCCTCCGCGACCTCGTCGTGCGCCCCGACGGCCGCATCAGCTACCCGCTGGTGGGGGACCTGAAGGTGGCCGGCCTCACGATCCCGGAGACCCGGAAGCTCCTCCAGCGGCTCCTGGAGGAGTACCTGCGACGCCCCCAGGTGACGGTGACCCTCGAGCGGCCGGCCAGTCTTCGGGTGCGCGCCCTCGGCGAGGTGGCCCGTCCCGGCGACTATCCCTGGCACGAGGCGGACACCCTCCTGGCCCTCCTGGCCCGCGCGGGGGACCTGGTCCCCCACACCGCCTACCGATCGGACCTGCGCGTCCTGCGTGGCCTGGACGGCGAGCGGCCGGAGGCCCTGCGCGTCGACCTGCACCGCATCCTCCGGGGCGAGGCCCCGGACCTGCCCCTGGAACCGGGGGACGTCGTCTACGTCCCCTCGCACCCCATCACGGACTGGGGTCGCGTCCTGGCCCAGTGCCTCGGCCGTCGCTCTCGCTAGCTCTCGCCTCCTACCCGCTTGATAGGGTCGAGCGCGGGCCCGTATGATGCGGTCGTGGTGGTCAAGCCCAGCCTCGGTCCCCGCGCGGTTCCCGCCGCCCCTGCCGTCGAGGGCCGCCCCTTCGGATGGCCCGAGCGGCGAAGCCCACCGGGGCAGCGCCATCCGGAGGCCGCCTGCGATGGGGCCGTGCACCTCTCCCCCGCCTTCCTGGACCGATGGGTCCACGCCCTGGACGAGGGGGCGCTCCGGACCTACCTGGCGCTGGCCGCGGCCTATGACCCGGGGCTGAAGGTGGCCCAGGTCCCGGAGGCCGTCCCGCGCACCTCGGGCGTCGGGTTCCGTCGCCTGATCCGCGATGGGCTCGTCGAACCGATCCCCCGGGGCGGCGCGACCAGGACCCTCATGCTCCACGTGGACGGCGCCGGGGTGCACCGGCCCGAGCGCTGCCAGCCCACCGTGGCCGAGGCCCTGGACGCCCACCGCCGGATGGTCGAGGAGCTTTGCAGCCTCTCGAACCAGGACGACACCCCGAACCTGCGGGAACGCTGCTTCCGGCGCTACCCGGAGCTACGGGAGGAATACGCGTTCCACCTCGCGCGGCGCCGACCGGAGACGCCGCCCTGGCGCCTCTGGATGGAGCTCTCCATGTATCTGGTCGGCCGCTTCGAGGAGCGCCACGGCCACATCAAGCGGGAGAGGCCGGAGCTCTTCAAGGAATCCTCCGCGGAGGTCGTACGCATCCACCTGGAGGTGGTGGAGCGCGTGGTCCAGGACCTCCTGGCCCGGAGGGAGGAGGTCTTCCCGCGCCACGGGGCCCCCGGCGAACCCTGGGTGGAGGACATCGCGGAGGAGGACTTCGTCGGGCTGGACTTCGTACAGGAGGTCTCGCGGAGGTATCGCCTGGGCCCGGAACAGATCTACCTGGACCTGCGGGAGGCCCTCCTCAACTCGGGGACCGCCCTCGTGCGCGTGGACGCTCGCGGCGTCCTGCGGGACGTCGAGCTGCCGACCGCGCCAGGCCTGGACCGCCGGACCGAGCGCACGGCCCTCACGCGCCCCAAGGACCTGGACCGACGCGGCATCCAGGGCACGCATCGGAGGCGCGCGGTGGCCCGGGTGGGGCGGGCGCGCCGGGACTACGTCCGGGCCTATCTGGGCATCGCGGCCGGGGTCCTGGCCTCCTTCCGGGGCCGGCGCAAGGTAGAGGGCCTGGCGGCCACGGCGGAGCGCCTGGTCCGGACCGTGAACGACGCCACCGAGTTCCTGCGGGAGGACCGCTTCGGAGTGGACCTGGACGCCGCCCCGCCCCGGGTGGAGGCAGCCGAGCTGGTGGCCGCGGCGCGCAAGGCCCATCGCTCGGGGGGCCGGCGCGCCTAGGTCGCCGCAAGACAATCACGGACGCCTAAGCAATCCGGCCTTCCAGGACCTGAGCCACGACCGCCGGGTCCGCCAGGGTGGTGGTGTCGCCCAGGTCGGCGGTCTCGCCGGCGGCGATGCGCCGCAGGATGCGCCTCATGATCTTCCCGCTGCGGGTCTTGGGCAGTCCCGGGACGAACTGCAGCCTGTCGGGCACGGCGATGGGGCTCAGGGTGTCGCGCACCTGGTGGAGCAGGGCCCCCCGCAGCTCCTCGGAGGCCTCGAAGCCCGCCTTCAGGATCACGAAGGCATAGATGCCCTGCCCCTTGATCTCGTGGGGCATCCCCACCACCGCCGCCTCCGCCACGGAGCGATGGCCCACCAGGGCGCTCTCCACCTCGGCCGTCCCGATGCGGTGCCCCGCGACGTTCATCACGTCGTCCACCCGGCCGGTGATCCAGTAGTAGCCGTCCTCGTCCCGGCGACAGCCGTCGCCGGTGAAGTAGAGACCGGGGAAGCGAGTGAAGTAGGTCTCGCGGAATCGATCGTGGTCCCCGTGGACCGTGCGCATCATCCCCGGCCAGGGGAACCGAAGGCAGAGGTTCCCCGACACCCCGCCCCCCTCCAGCACGCGTCCCGCGTCGTCCACGAGGACGGGCTGCACCCCGAAGAAGGGGCGCGTGGCGCTCCCCGGCTTGGTCTCCGTCACCCCCGGGAGGGGGGTGATGAGGATGCCCCCCGTCTCGGTCTGCCACCAGGTGTCCACGATGGGGCAGCGCCCGCGGCCCACCACCCGGTGATACCAGAGCCAGGCCTCCGGGTTGATGGGTTCGCCCACCGTCCCCAGGAGGCGTAGGCTCCCCAGGTCCCGGGCCTGCACCGGCCCCTCGCCTTGCCGCATCAGCGCCCGGATGGCCGTCGGGGCGGTGTAGAAGGTGTTCACCCCATGCCGGTCCACCACGTCCCACAACCGACCCCAGTCCGGGTGGTGGGGGACCCCCTCGAACATCACGGTGGTGGCCCCGTTGGCCAGGGGGCCGTAGACGATGTAGGAGTGCCCGGTGACCCAGCCGATGTCGGCGGTGCACCAGTAGACGTCGCCCGGGTGATAGTCGAAGACCAGCTCGTGGGTGAGGGAGGTGTAGACCAGGTAGCCCCCGGTGGTATGGAGGACCCCCTTGGGTCTTCCCGTGGACCCGGAGGTGTAGAGGATGAAGAGGGGGTGCTCGGCCTCTACCTCCTCCCAGGGACAGACGCCCGGCGCGTCCGCCACCGCGTCCTGCCAGCCCAGGTCTCGGCCCTCCACCCAGCCCACCGGCGTGCCCGTGCGCCGGAGGACGATGACCCGCTCCACGCACTCCACACCCTCCAGGGCCCGGTCCACGGTGGCCTTCAGGGGGATGGAGCGCCCCCCGCGCAGCCCCTCGTCCGCCGTGACCACCAGCCGGCACCGGGAGTCGAGTATGCGTTCCCGGAGGGAGTCGGCGCTGAAACCCGCGAAGACCACGTTGTGGACGGCGCCGATGCGGGCCGAGGCCAGCATGGCCACGGCCAGCTCCGGGACCATGGGGAGGTAGATGCAGACCCGGTCCCCCTTCCCCACCCCTTGCCCGCGCAGGGCGCCCGCGAAGCGACAGACCTCCGCGTGCAGCTCCCGGTAACTCAGCCGCCGGACCTCGGCCGGGTCGTCGCCCTCCCAGACGATGGCCGTGCGCTCGCCATGGCCGGCCTCCAGGTGGCGATCCAGGCAGTTGTAGGCCGCGTTGGTGGTGGCGCCCTCGAACCAGCGGATGGTGGGCCGCTGGAAGTCCCACTCCAGGACGCGCGACCAGGGGCGGAACCAGCGCACTCGCCGCGCCTCGTCGGCCCAGAAACCCTCCGGGTCCTCCACCGATCGGCGGTATCGCGCCAGGTACTCCTCCTGGGACGACAGGTGCGACCCGGCGCGGAAGGAATCGGGCGGCGCGAAGCGCTGGGACATGGGGCCTCCTCCGGGAGGCGGGAGCATAGCGGTCCTGTCCCCGTCAGTCCAGGAGGCGCACCAGGCCTCGCTCGCCGTCCAGCTCCACCATACGGCCGTCGCCGATGCGGCGCGTGGCGTCCTGCACCGCCACCACCGTGGGGATGCCCAGCTCGCGACCGATGATGGCGGTGTGGGAGAGGGGACTGCCGCGCTCCACCACCAGGCCCGAGGCGGCCACCATCAGGAAGACCCACCCGGGGTCGGTCATGGGGGCCACGAGGATCTCCCCGCGCACCACCTCCCCGCGGGTGGGGTCCAGGATGACCCTGGAGCGGGCCCGCACCACGCCACGGGAGCAGCCGATGCCGCGAAGGACGCCGACCTCGCCCACCTCCCCGAGGGCGGCCCCGGCGGCGGGCTCCGGGGAGGCGGCCCACCGTGAAGGCCCGCGGAACACGACCCGCGAGGGGGGGGCGCCCTCGGCGTACCCGCGGTACTCCTCCCGGCGCAGCCCCACCAGGGCCCCCAGGTCGGAGGTCACCGAGCTGGACCGGACCGCGAGGGCGACCTCCTCGACCGTGAGCCAGAAGACGTCCTCCGGCCTCCGCAGGAGGCCCGCGCGGACCAGTCTCGCCCCGAGCTCCCGATAGGTGCGCCGGGTCAGCCCGAAGGCCCGGCTGCGCTCCAGCCGCAGGTTCTCCCGGGCCGCCACGGAGCGCCGCAGCCGGCCGAGGAGGAGCCGCGCGGCCAGGGCCCTGAACGGCCGGCCCGCCAGGGCCAGCCCCAGCCGCCGCTCGGCCTCGGCCCGGACCTCCCCCTCCCGCGCCTCCAGGTCCTCCACCCGGATACCGCCCTCCAGGTAGCTGCGCAGGGCCCCCACCAGGACCGCGGGGTCCTCCTCGATGGAGGGCGTCTCCAGCTTCAGCTCGTGCACGGTGCGGTCCCCGTAGCGGGCGAGGTGGGCCGCCAGGGCCTCCCGGAAGCCCGCGTGCGAGGGCTCCGCATGGATCGCACGCCACACCTCGAGAGGGGCCGCGTCCCCCCGGAAGAGGGCCTCCAGCGCGCCGTCGCGGCGTATCCGCTCGGCCAGCCCGAGGAGCGAGCGCACCGGGGCCACGCTCTCCATGCCGGCGACGCCGACGAGGAGGTCGTTCCGCAGCGCCTCCGGCCCCGGCACACCCCAGCGGGAGAGGACACGCGTCATGGCCTCGTGGAGCTGCTGCAGGAAGGCGTCGTTGACCACGGAGACCGAGAAGGCGGGAAGGAGCCGCCGCGAACGCGCCTCGTGGGCCTCCAGGATGGACTCCGCGTCCAGGGTCCCCAGGGCACCCTCGTCGCAGGCGGCCCGCTCGGCCTCCATGAGGGCGTGGAACCCACGCACCCGGCGCGGAAGGCCGAGGAACAGGGCGAGGATCCGCCACCAGACCCGCGCCTGGAGCGCGAGGACAGCCCAGCGCCCCGCCTTCCCCCGGCCCGGGGCGCCCTGACGGGCCCCGTGGCGGGCCAGGCCCAGGGCCTTCTCCCATGCTGGCAGGCTGCCCTCGAAGCCCGGTACGAAGCGGAAGAGCCCGTACCAGTTCCCTATGTTGTAGTAGATGCGCCCGTGGACCAGGCCCAGGAGGTTGGCGTGGACCGCGTGGTGGCGGTCCAGGATCTCCTCGGGGACACCGAATATGCGCGAGGCCTGGCGGAAGGTCTGTTCGTAGGCGCCGCGGGCGAAGGAGTAGGTGAGCGGCGACGAGGGGCCGGGGAAGCTCTCCACGATGTTGGCGTTGTCGAAGACCTGGTCCCGGCCCTCGCCCAGCCCCGTGATGGGACGAGCCTGGAGGAGGAAGAGCGTGCCCTCCCGGTCCAGGGCCCACTCCACGTCCACCGGCACCCCCAGGAGCGCCTCCACCCGCAGACCCAGGTCCACGACCCGGCCCAGTTCCTCTTCCCCCAGGGCGGGCCGCTGGGCCTCCTCCTCCCCCACCGTCTCCAGGGTGGTTCCGCCCCCGGGGTCCGAGGTCACCCGGGAGCGCTTGGCGCGGAGCTGCCGGGAGCGCAAGGCGCCCGAGCGGGCCACGAACCAGGTGTCGGCCTCGACCCGGTCCGACACCACCCCCTCCCCCAGACCCAGGCCCGCGGAGATCACGAGCTCGGAGCGATCCCCGCTGGCGGGGTTGAGGGTGAACAGGACGCCCGAGGCCCGGCTCTCCACCATGCGCTGGATCACGACGGCGGGGACGGCCCGGCGGGGGTCGCGGCCGCGGTTCTTCCGGTAGGCCAGGGCGCGCGCCGACCAGGCCGAGGCCAGGCAATCCAGGACCCGGCCCTCCAGATCCGCGCGGCCCACGTGGAGGTAGGTATCCATCTGGCCCGCGTGGGAGTCGCTCTGCGAGTCCTCCCCCACGACCGAGGAGCGCACGGCCACCGGTGCGCCACCGGGGAACTCGGCGTCGTAGCGCGCGTAGAGGGCCTCCCGGTCCGCGGCGGCGAGTCCGCGCGCGCGCACCTCCTCGCGGATGCGACCGGCTGCCTCCTGGGCCGCCGCCGGGTCCGACAGGTCCCGGCCCTCGAGGAGCCGCCCCAGCTCGGACCCCAGGGGAGCGAGGACCGACTCCCCCACCGCCGTGGTGAGGACGAACCAGGGCGGGACCGGCAGGCCGGCGCGGGTCAAGGCCGACAGGCCCGCCCCCTTGCCCCCGAGCCGGAGGGGCGCCTCCTCCGCCGCCGGTGCCTCCGACGGCCCGACCAGACGCCCCTCGGACTTCACAACTCGCGCCTCAGCCCCGCGGCGTAGAGCCCGACGTTCATGGCAAGGTGCAATCCGGTGAGGCAGACGACCCCGACCAGGGCCACCTCCCACGGGAGCCCGACGCAGAGCCACGCCAGGCCCAGGGCGGCCACCACGCTGTCGGCCTGGTCCACCAGGAAGAGGGCCGTCCCCGCGACCCCGGACCCGCGGCGTCCCGGCTCGACCCCCAGGCGGCGCTTGACCAGCGAGTTGGGCAGCTCGCCCAGGGCGTAGCCTAGCCCCAGGACGCCGTTCAGCGCCAGGTAGGCCAGTCCCACGCCGGCCCCCGCCCCCGTCGCCCCCAGTCGTCGACCCAGGGCCTCCATGTCCAGGCATTCGAGCCCGTGGCGGGCCGCCCACCCACCCGCGAGGAGGCCCTGGGCCAGGCCCAGAGCCGCGGGGGCCGCCACCATGACGAACAGCCCCCGCCAGGTCTTGTGGTCGCCCAGGACGCGATGCTTCCCCCAGGTCCGGCCGCCGTCCAGGGGCGCCCGGAGGGTGGGGAGGAGGTCCAGCCTCACCACCGCCATGTGGACCACGCCCGCCAGGGTGACGGGGAGGGCGAGCCAGAAGGCCTGACCCACCCGCGCCAGGGTCCACACCGAGCTCAGGCCTCCCCGTCGCCCAGGGCGCACCGGATGGCCCTGGCCACCTCCCGCGCCAGGCCCTCCACCTGGGCCATGTCCGGGCCCTCCACCATGACCCGGGCCAGGGGCTCTGTGCCGCTGTAGCGCAGCACCAGCCTCCCCTCGGACCCCAGGACCGCCCGGGCCCTCCGCGCCGCGGCCCGCACCTCCGGGACCTCCTCCAGGGGGGGGCGCTTGCCCACGCGCACGTTGACGAGCGTCTGGGGATACTTCCGGAGGCAGCGGGCCAGCTCGCGAAGGTCCTTCCCCTCGGCGCGGACCAGGGCCGCCATGGTCAGGGCCGTGCGTAGCCCGTCCCCCGTGAGGGGCGACCGGTCCCCGTCCGAGAGGATGATGTGGCCGGACTGCTCGCCCCCCAGGGCGTAGCCCCCGGCCGCCATGGCGTCGGCCACGTGCCGATCCCCGACCGGGGTGCGCTGGAGCCGCACCCCCAGCTCGCGCAGGGAGACCTCCAGGCCCACGTTCGCCATGACCGTCCCCACCACCGTGTCGCCCGTGAGTCGGCCACGGGCACGCAGGGCTCGAGCCAGGATGGCCAGGACGTGGTCGCCGTCCAGGAGATGCCCCTCGGAGTCCGCGAGGATGGCCCGGTCCCCGTCGCCGTCGAAGGCGCAGCCCAGGTCGGCCCTCTCCAGCCGGGCCCGCTCGCACAGGGACTCCGGGTGCAGGGCCCCGCACCCGTCGTTGATCCGCGCCCCATCCGGGTCCTCGTTCAGGGCCACGACCCGGGCCCCCGCGCGCCGGAAGGCCTCCGCGGCGCAGGGACCCGTGGCCCCGTGGGCCGCGTCCAGCACCACCCGCATCCCCGCCAGGGCCCCGGCCCCGGCCGCGCCCGCCAGCTCGCCCAGGTAGGCCTCCCTCAGGTCCACTCGGCGCAGGGCCCCCCAGGCGAGCGGCGCGCCGGGGGCCCCCGGATCGCCGCGGGCCAGCCGCCTCTCCACCTCGCGCTCGAAGGCGTCCGGGGCCTTCCGCCCGTCGGGCCCCACGAGCTTGACCCCGTTGTCCTCGGCCGGGTTGTGGGAGGCGCTCACCACGAGCCCCAGGGCGTACCCGAGCCGGGCGGTGGCGCGGCAGAGCCCGGGGGTAGGCAGTATCCCCGCGTCCTCCGCGTCCACCCCCTGGGCCATGAGGCCCGCCGCCAGGAGGGCCGCGATCCCGTCGCTCGTCACGCGAGAGTCACGCGCCAGCAGGACCCTGGGTCGTCCCGTCGCGCAGGCCCCCTGGAGCTGGGCCCCGACGGCACGGGCCAGGGCGAGGAGCCTGCCAGGCGCCAGGTCTCCCTCCCCGGCGCGACCGCGAACCCCGTCGGTCCCGAAGACCTGCTGGGGCTCGCCGTGCCTCGCCTGCTCGCTTGCAGGTTCCTCGCTCATCTGGGCTCCGCCTTCACCGACACCTCCGAGGCCTCGACCCACTGCACCCCCGCGGGCAGGCCCTCGACGTGGAACGGGCTCAGGTCCTGGGGGACCGGCTCCGGGCCCCACTCCCGCTCCGGGTCCACCAGGGCCTTCAGGCGCGCCGCGTCCACACCGGCGACCAGGAGCTGGGGCCCCTCCACGACCACGTCGCAGGTGGTCTCCACGCTGAGCCGGAAGCGATAGGGGAGGTCGGGGCGCTGCAGCAGGTAGACGGGGACGCCGGTGAGGGCGCGCCGCGCGGGCACCGGTTCGATGGCGAGGTGGACCATCACCTCGTCCGCCCCATCGAGCTGCACCGCCCTCCCGCCGGGGGTCCGATCCAGGGCCACGGGCACGGTGTAGTCCCCGGCCCCGCGGCGGGCGAGCGGTATCAGGACCGTGGGGACACGGCCCGGGTTGCGGAAAAAGTCCCTGGGGGCGCGTAGCCGGACGTGGGAGGGCTGCGAGCCCATGGAGCGGACGCGCGTCCCCTCGGCCAGGTCCCCGTCGTGGACCACGTCCACGGGGAGCCAGCCCTCCTGCGCCTCCTGGAGCAGGACGAGGATGCTCTCGTACCCCGGCCGGTAACGGACGGAGATGCCAGCGCTCACGGGCGTGTTGCCCGGGTCGAGACGGAAATCGGAGCTCGCCAGCGGGACCTCCCTCTCGCCGGTACCGGCCACCTCCAGCTTCACCCGCACCACCTGGCGCGCCGCGGCCAGGACCCGGTCCATCTCCCGGGCAGGCCCCACCAGCTCGAGCCGTACCTGGGGTCCGGGCTTCAAGATGGTGTACATGACCCCCGCCGGGGGAACCACCTCCACGGGGACTTGCAGGACGCCCGAGCTGGTGGAGGTCTCCTGGGAGACGTAGACGTAGATGGTGAACGCCGCCAGCAGGGCGAAGACCTTGTCGCGGAGATTCCCGAAGATGAAGTCGAAGGCCCGCCGCGGAAGCCCCGCCGGATCGGGACCCTCTCCGGTGCGACCGGCCGGGGCCATCAGGCGGACTCACGGTCGGACGCGTTGGCGTACAGCTCGCGGAGCCTCCGGTCGAGGGATTCCTTGTCGAGGTTCCGCGTGAGCTGCCCCCCGAGGGCGAGGCTGATGGTCCCCGTCTCCTCGCTCACTATGACGACGATGGCGTCCCCTTGCTCGCTCAGGCCGATGCCCGCCCGGTGGCGGGTGCCGAGGTTCCTGATGGCCGCCACGTTCTCCGTCAGCGGGAAGAGGCAGCCGGCGGCGGCCACCCGGTTCTCCCGGATGACGATGGCCCCGTCGTGCAGCGGCGACCCGGGGAAGAAGATGGACTCGAGGAGCTTCTGCGAGACCACCGCGTCGATGGAGGTGCCCCGTTCGATGTAGTCCTTGAGGCCGTCCTCGCGCTCGATGGCGACGATGGCCCCCACCTTGTTCCGCGCCATGCGGGCCGCGGCGTCCACGACCTCACCGATGGGGTCGGTCTCGCCCTTGAACATGAACTTGAGGAAAGGGGTCTGGCTGATCCGGACCAGGCCTCGCCGCAACTCGGGCTGGAAGATGATGATGAGGGCGAACACCGAGGTCTGGAGAAAGGCGGTGAGCAGGAAATTGATCTGGTCCAGTCCGGCCCAGCGGGCGATGACGAGGAGCACGGTGAATCCCACCAGGGCGAGGAAGGCCAGTCCCCTGAGGATCCCCTCTCCATGCGTACCCTTGAGGAAACGGAGCACGCCGTAAACCACGCCGTAGAGGATGGCCACCTGCGCGGCGGCGCGCCAGTAGGCCTGAAGCAGGTCAAGCGCCAGGTTCAAGGTACGGCAGTAAAGCAGAATCGTCTTGACACCACAAGGGGGTCTGCCTATAAGCTCGCTGGCCTCCACGAGTAACACGGATCCGTGCGATGGAGGGTCGCCCCCGCCGCAGGGGTCGCGGGCCGCCGAGACGGGGATGGGATGGCGCCACAGGTCGGGCACCTATGTTCAAACTCATCCTCACCAAGGTCGATGCGACGCAGCATGAGGCCCTGCAAGACGAGCTGGCCCAGTCCTTCGGCATCGACCAGGAGACCGCGTCCCACATCCTGGAGAACGCCCCCCTGATCCTGCTGGACGGTCTCTCCTTCCGGGCAGTGAATATCGTGAAGAGCCGCCTGGCTGGCCTCGTGGCCCTGGGTGCCCAGATCCACACCACGGACGCCCCGGCGGACGACATCCCCAAGGTCAACTGGCCCGAGATGCCCGAGATTGCGCAGGTGGAGGGTGAGCCCGTGGGCGGCACCGCGAGCCCCGACGCGCCGGCGGCGCGCCCCAAGGCGCCTCCGCCGCAGCCCTCCCACCGTCCCGTGGCCGCGCCGCCTCCGCCGCCCCCGGCGCCCCCGGCGCCCCCGCCGCGGCCCGCGCCGCAGCCT
>JACQVX010000179.1 GCA_016209495.1 Planctomycetota bacterium | reverse complement strand
CTCCGGGCCTCGGGCCACACGGTCCTGGAGGCGGCGAGCGGGGCGGAAGCCCTCCTCATCTCCGAGCGGCACGGGGGGACCATCCACCTCCTGGTCACGGATGTGGTCATGCCTCACATGAGCGGGCGCGAGCTCTTCGAGCGCCTGCGCTCGGAGCGCCCCGAGATGCGCACCCTCTTCATGTCGGGCCATTCCGACGAGGTCATCGCGCACCACGGCGTCGGGGGAGAGGGGCTGAGGCTCCTGGAGAAGCCCTTCAGCCGCGAGGCCCTTCAGGCCAAGGTCCGCGAGGTCCTGGACGGGCTGGCTACCCCGGCCGCTGCACGGAGGGAGTCCACCGATTCCAGATAGAGGTTGCCGCGGCCGTAACCGTGGGGTGGTCCTGGTCGTACGCGTGCATGAGGCGTGGCCTCCGGTGTCCACGCCCGGCAACAGGCGCAACCGGGCATGGCGGTGCCGGTCCCCGGGGACGTGTCGTCGGCGGGTCGGGAGTGGCGGGCGTGGCGCGGCTTCCGGAGGACGTCGCCTTGCCTGGGGTCGGGAACGGCGCTTGATTCCACCGTCCCGCGGTTCGAGGGATGGGGGGAGGAGTCGCTACCATGGACGCGAAGAAGCTGATCCTGTCCTCCGTGGTCCTCGTCGCCACCGTCGCCACCGGCGCCCTCCTGGGCGGCCTGCTGTAGCCGCCCCGCGGGGCACCCAGTAGAATGCCTCGCGAGGCGGCCCCGTCCGGGGCGCCCTCGCGAGGGTCGAAGCGGCCATGGCAGCACCGAAGGTGGGCAAGGGCACCCTGCTCATCGCCACCCCGGGCCTCCTGGACCCGAACTTCCGGCGCACGGTGGTCCTGGTCTGCGAGCATGGCCCCCAGGGCTCGCTGGGCCTGGTGCTGAACCGCCCCAGTCCGCGCCCGGTCCGGGAGGTGCTGCCCGAGGCGGTGGGCCCCACCGGCCCCGCGGGACTCCTCCACGTGGGCGGCCCCGTGGGGACCCAGGGGCTGATGGTCCTCCATCGGCTGCACCGCCAGGTCCCGGGGTCGCAGCCCATCCTGGACGGGGTCCACCTCGGTGGCGAGGAGGCCATCCTGCGGCAGGTCCTCGGCGTCCCGACCGACCAGGAGGAGGGGATCCGCGTCTTCGTGGGCTACGCGGGCTGGGGCGCCAGGCAGCTCGACGGGGAGCTGGCCGCCGGCGGCTGGTTCACCCGCGCGGCGGAGGCGCGGTTCGTCTTCGACACGGAGCCGGGGGCCATCTGGTCCGAGGTCCTGTGGTCCATGGGGGGCCGGTTCCGCCTCCTCGCCTCGATGCCCCCGGATCCGGGGCTGAACTGAGCCGGCCCGCGGGGGACACGCCATGGCCGCCACGGACGGGACCGCCTTCCACCGCTTCCGGGGCACGCCCTCCTACCTGACGAGCGAGGGCCTGGAGGCCGCGGTGGACTGCGCCCTGGTCCTGGAGCGGCCGCTCCTGGTGAAGGGGGAGCCGGGGACGGGCAAGACCCTGCTGGCGGAGGCCATCGCCGAGGGCCTGGGCCTGCCGCTCATCCCGTGGCACATCAAGAGCACCACCCGGGCGGCCGATGGGCTCTACGTCTACGACACGGTCCAGCGGCTCTACGACTCGCGCTTCGGCGACGGGGACGTGAGGGACATCCGGCGCTACATCCGCGTGGGTCCCCTGGGCGAGGCCTTCGCCCGCCCGGAGAGGACGGTCCTGCTCATCGACGAGGTGGACAAGGCGGACCTGGAGTTCCCCAACGACCTCCTCCACGAGCTGGACCGGATGCGCTTCCACATCCTCGAGACGGGCGAGGAGGTGGTGGCGGCCCGGCGGCCGGTGGTGGTCATCACGAGCAACAACGAGAAGGAACTGCCCGACGCCTTCCTCCGGCGCTGCATCTTCCACTTCATCGCATTTCCGGACCCGGCCCAGATGCGGCGCATCGTGGAGATCCACCACCCGGGCCTCGACGAGGCCCTGGCCTCCCAGGCCATCGAGGCCTTCTACCGCGTGCGTTCCATGCGTCCCCTGCGCAAGCCCCCCAGCACGAGCGAACTGGTGGACTGGATCGCGGTCCTGCGCGCGGCGGGGACGCGGGAGGCGCGGCTGGACGGGGGGCAGTCCTTCCTGGGGGCGCTGGTCAAGCACGAGAAGGACCTGGCCACGGTCCTGGACCAGATCTCCGGCCGGCGCGCCGGCCGGGGCTAGCGGGGGTGCTGGTCCCCTTCCTCTACGACCTGCGAGCGCGAGGGGTCCCGGTCGGGGCCCAGGAGGCGGTGGCCCTGGCCGGGGCCCTGGCCCGGGGCCTGCACGGGAACAGCCTCTCGGGCTTCTACCATGTGGCCCGCGCCCTGGTGGTCCACTCGGAGGCCCACCTGGACGCCTTCGACGAGGCCTTCCTGGCCCGCTTCCGGGGTGTGGCGCGGGAACCGGCGCGGATCCGGGACGAGGTCCTGGAGTGGCTGAGGGAGGCGCTGGAACGCCGGCCGGAGCTTTCAGCGCAGGAGCGCGCCATCCTGGAGGCCCTGGGGCCCGAGGCCCTCCAGAGGCTCTTCGAGGAGCGGCTGCGGGAGCAGACCGAGCGCCACGACGGCGGGAACCGCTGGATCGGCACCGGCGGGACCTCCCCCTTCGGCCGCGGAGGCGCCGCCAGGGAGGGCCTGCGCGTCGGGGGTCCCGGCGGTGCGCGCAGCGCCATCCGGGTGGCGGACGCCCGGCTCTACAGGCCCTATCGCGCCGACCTGACCCTGGACGTGCGACAGTTCGCAGTGGCCCTGCGGAAGCTGCGGGAGTTCGCGCGGGAGGGGGCCGAGCGGGAGCTGGACCTGGAGGGGAGCATCGACGCCACCGCGAGGAACGCGGGGGAGCTGGAGGTGGTGACCCGGCCGCCCCGTCGGCCCGCGACCCGCGTCCTCCTCCTCCTGGACGTGGGGGGCTCCATGGAGCCCTACGCCCAGCTCGTCTCCAGGCTCTTCACGGCGGCGAGCCGGGCCACCCACTTCCGCCACCTGGCCTCCTACTACTTCCACAATTGCGTCTACGGCCGCCTCTACCGGACCGAGCGCTTCGATGACCCGGTGGCGGTGCCGGACCTGCTCCAGCGCCTGGGGCGGCACTACAAGCTCATCGTCGTGGGCGACGCCCTCATGGCCCCCTACGAGCTGCTTTCCGCGCGCGGGTCCCTGCACGCCGAGGACGAGTCGGCGCGCCCCGGGGTGGAGTGGCTGGGCGCCCTCGCGGCCCACTTCGACCGCGGCGCCTGGCTCAACCCGGAGCCGCCGCGTACCTGGACTGGCAACACCATCGAGGTGGTGCGGAGGCTCTTCCCCATGTTCCCCCTCACCCTGGAGGGGCTGGGCGAGGCGGTGGGGCACCTGGTGCGGGGGCGGCGGAGGCGGACGGCGTGACGGGCCGAACGACCCTCGCGGCGCTCCTGGCCCTGCTCGTGGCGGCCCTCGCGGGCTGCGAGGGGCGAGGCGAGCCGCCCGCCTATGATCGCGAGGCCGCCTGGCGGACCCTGGGCCTGGAGGGCTCGGAGCAGGCCCACCGGGAGTCCCTGGAGGCCCTGGACTCCGTCGTCCCGGACCCGCCGCCGGTGGTGGGCGAGGACTACCGGCCCGAGTTCCCGCCGGACCTGCCCTTCGACCCCGCCGAGTGGGAGACGGGCGCGCCGGGTCCCTCGGTGGCGGTCCCGGACGCCCCCCGGGGGGGCGTCCTCCGGCTCGGCCTCTCCCGCGCCCCGCCGACCATCCGCACCGACGGCCCCAACGCCAACCTGCGCGAGCTGTCGGACATGCACTCGCTCATCTACGAGTCGCTCCTGGGATACGACGTGACCGAGGAGCGCTACG
Source organism: Planctomycetota bacterium (assembly GCA_016209495.1). GTDB lineage: Bacteria > Planctomycetota > JACQVX01 > JACQVX01 > JACQVX01 > JACQVX01. Next base: position 3,925 of record JACQVX010000179.1, on the reverse strand, counting down.
TCCCCTCGCTCGCGACCCACTGGCAGGTGGGGGCGGACCGGATGACGTTCCGATACCGCCTGGACCCGCGGGCCCGCTGGGCCGACGGCCGGCCCGTGACCTCCGACGACGTGCAGGCCACGTTCGAGCACCTCAGGAACCCGGACCGCAAGGACCCGTTCACGGCCCAGTTCTACGGGGAGATGGTCGAGGAGGTGCGCAAGCTGGACCGTCTCACGGTGGAGGTGAAGGCCCGGGAGCCGCTCTGGCGCAGCCAGCTCACCATCAGCACGGCGATGGTCTTCCCCGCCGCCTACATCCGGATGGACGGGGACACCTACCTCGGGGAGTGGAACTGGCGGCTACCGCCCGGGACCGGGCCCTACGAGTTACGCCCCGGGGACGTGAAGAAGGGCCGCTCCATCACCCTGCGCCGCCGGGCCGACTACTGGGACCGGGACAACCCGGACAGGCGGGGCCAGGGCAACTTCGACGAGATCCGCTGGCTCATCATCCGCGACGAGGAGCTGGAGTACCAGAAGTTCCTGGCGGGGGAGCTGGACGTCTACTTCGTCACCCGGGCCCAGCGCTGGGTGGACGAGCTGGACCGGGAGCCGGCCATCCGCAACGGCTGGGTCCAGAGGCGCAAGGTCTACAACCGGGCCGCCCAGGGCTTCGGCGGCTACTGCTTCAACATGCGCTCGGCGCCCTTCGACCAGCCCCGGGTGCGTCAGGCCTTCGCGCGGCTCCTCAACCGGGAGAAGCTCTTCGCCAAGTACTTCTACTACCAGTACGACTACGAGGACTCCTACTTCCCCGGCTCGCCGGGCGCCCGGCCCGGGGCCGAGCCCGTGCGCTACGACCCGGAGTCGGCCCGGCGGCTCCTGGCCGAGGAGGGGTGGACGCGACGCGACGGGGAGGGCTACCTCTCGGACGAAGCGGGGACGCGCTTCCCCGTGCTCACGCTCGAGTACTACGTGCCCGGCTACGAGCGCATCCACGCGGTCTACCAGGACGACCTCTGGCAGCAGGCCGGGATAAGACTGGAGCTGAAGCTCATCGACGCCCCGGCCCTCTTCAAGAAGGTCGGGGAGTACAAGTTCAGCCTGCACTTCGCGTCCTGGGGCGGGCTCCTCTTCCCGAACCCCGAATCCATGTGGCACTCGAAATACGCGGACCGGCCCCAGACCACCAACCTCATGGGCTTCGCCGACCCGCGGGCCGACGCCATCATGGACGCCTACAAGCGCGAATTCGACGGGGCCAGGCGCCGGGCCATGCTCCAGGAGCTGGACGCCATCTTCTTCGCGGCCCACCCCTACGCCCTGGCCTGGTACGGACCCTACTTCCGGGTCCTCTACTGGGACCGCCTGGGCCACCCGCCGGAATACGCGGAGCGCTTCACCCAGGACTCGAACAATGTCCTCCAGTACTGGTGGTGGGACCCGGCGCGGGGCGAGCGGACCGGGGCGAACATGGCCCGTGGCAAGCCCAACCACCCGGACGCCCCCGACCACCAGTACGACCCGGTGGATCAGACCTGGTGGCTCTCCCACGACCGGCCCATGGGGGAAGGGACCGAATGAGCACGCGATGACGGCCTACTTCGTCCGGCGCCTCCTCCTGGTGCCCCTCACCTTCCTGGTCATCACCTTCATGGTCTACGCCGTCCTCCGTGTGGTGCCCGGGGGGCCCATCGAGCAGGTCGAGGCGGCCCTGCGCATGGCGGCCATGGAGGGGGAGGGGGGCGCGGGCGGCGCCGGCGGCGGGCCTGGAGGCGAGACCGACCTGCAGCTCGACGAGGAGGGGATGCGGGAGCTGGAGCGCTACTACGCCCTGGATCGCCCCATCCCGGTGGGCTACCTCCAGTGGCTGGGGCTATGGCCCAGGCCGCTTCGCACCCGCGTCCCGGCGAGCACCCTGGAGCGGGAGGCGGAGGCCTTCCGGCCCCTGCGCGAGCTGGCGGAGGCGCAGGCGGACCGGCGGGCCGAGCTGGAGGAGGTCCTCTCGCCCCTGGGCTGGATCGCCCACGGCGGCGCATTCCACCGGCCCCTGGCCGAGGGGGAGGCGGTGGAGGCGGATCTGCGCCCGCGGGCCGAGGCCCTCGCCGCTGCCGGCTTCGGCAAGCGCGACGAGCTCCTGGCCCTCCTCGGCGAATACGGCTACACGTGGCGAGGGGGGACCTGGTTCCGGCGTGTAGGCGACCCGGAGCGCGCGGCCCACCCGGAGGAGGTCGTCCGGGCCGAGGCGCTGCTCGCGGCCCTGGACCTGGCGGCCAGGCTGCAGGACCGGATCCGGGACCGGTACGGCTACGAGGTGGACGGGGAGGGGCGCGTCGATCGCGTGGCCCGGCGGTTCTCCGGGATCCTCCAGGGGGACTTCGGCCGCTCCTACACCCATGGGGAGCGGGTCCTGGGGCTCATCGCCTCCAAGATGGAGGTCTCGGTGCAGTTCGGCCTGGTGGGCTACTTCATGTCGTGGGTGGTCTGCGTCCCCCTGGGGGTCTTCAAGGCCATCCGCCACCGCTCCCTCTTCGACGCGGCGTCTTCCTTCGTGGTCTTCCTGGGCTACGCCATGCCTGGCTTCGTGGTGTGCATGCTGCTCCTGGTCTGGCTGGCCGGTGGCCTTGGCTGGCTCCCCCTGGGCGGCTACAAGCCCGAGGACATCGAGCTCATGGGCTTCTGGGAGGCCCTGGCCGGCCGCGCCCGCCACATGCTCATCCCGATGACGGGCTACATGGTGGGCTCCTTCGCCACGATGACCATCCTGATGAAGAACAGCCTCATGGAGAACCTCTCGGCGGACTACGTGCGCACCGCCTTCGCCAAGGGCCTCCCGGAGCGGCGCGTCATCTTCGTCCACGCCCTCCGGAACTCCCTCATCCCCATCACCGCGGGGATAGGTCACGCCATCGGGATCCTCTTCGCGGGGTCCTTCCTCATCGAGAAGACCTGCAACATCGACGGGATGGGACTCCTGGGCTTCGAGGCGGTCCTCCAGCGCGATTACCCGATCATCCTCGGGACCCTGGTCCTGGGCGTCCTGATCCAGCTCTTCGGGAACATCCTCTCGGACCTCATCTGGGCGGCCATCGACCCCCGGATCCGTTTCGGGGCCGCGTCGTGATGGCCCTCCTGCGCCTGGCCATGCTCGCCGCCTGGGTCGCGGGGTCCTGGTTCCTCGCCCACCGGGCGCTCCCCTGGCTGGCGGTGCGCGCGGGGCGGGTCCTGGGGCTCGCCCTGCGGCCCACCCCGCTCACCGCCAAGCGCCTGCGCCGATTCCGCGAGATCCGGCGCGGCCACGCCGCCTTCGTCCTCGTCACCACCGCCTTCACCGCCAGCCTCTTCCTGGAGCTCTCGGTGAACCACAAGCCCCTCTACATCCGCTACGACGACCACGTGCAGCTCCCGGCCCTGGCCGAGTGGGGCAACTTCTGGCTGGGCTGGACGGGGCTGGCCTTCCACGACCGGGTGGCGGCGAAGGACCACGGCCTCGAGGGGGAACAGGACCTGGACGCGCGACGGTACGCGCGGTGGGTGACCGACCCGGGCCTCCTGGAGGTCGAGGCCGCGGGGATCGAATCGGAGGTGGCCTCCGACGAGGCGCGCTTCCGGCGCCTCATGGCCGAGCAGGCCGCCGCCCGCGGCCTGGCCTACGACGCGGCGGAGCCCCTCCCGGAGGCCAAGCTCGCCGACCAGGCCTCGCGGCAGGCCGAGGCGGCGCGGCTTCGCAAGCTGGGCTCCGAGATCGCGGCCGGGCGGTCCGCCGTCCTCATGCCCCTCTATCCCTACTCGCCGAGGGAGAGGCTGCTGGACCTGCCGGGCTCGCCGCCCCACGAGCCCTTCCAGCCGGGGCTGCCCGTCCTGGGGACCGACTTCGAGGGGAAGGAGGTGGTGGCCCAGCTCCTCTACGGCTTCCGGGTGGGCTTCGCCTTCGCCCTCTGCGT
>JACQVX010000178.1 GCA_016209495.1 Planctomycetota bacterium | reverse complement strand
CTCCAGGAGGGGGATGAGGTCCTTGACGTTCCCGATCTTCTTCTCGTGGATCAGGACGTAGGGTCTCTCCAGGACGCACTCCATGGTCTCGGGGGCCGTCACGAAGTGGGGGGAGAGGTAACCCTTGTCGAACTGCATCCCCTCGACCCACTCCACGGTGGTCTCGAGGCCCTTGCCCTCCTCGACGGTGATGACGCCGTCCTTGCCCACCTTCTGCAAGGCGTCGGCGATCATCCGCCCGATCTCGGCGTCGTTGTTGGCGGCGATGGTGCCCACCTGGGCGATCTCCTTCTCGCCCTTGACCTCCTTGCTCTGCCGCCCCAGGTCCTCCACCACCCGGGCCACGGCCTTCTCGATCCCCCGCTGGAGCAGGACCGGATTGGCCCCGGACACCACGCTCTTGAGGCCCTCGTCGAAGATGGCCTCCGCCAGGATGGTGGCGGTGGTGGTCCCATCGCCGGCCACGTCGCTGGTCTTGGAGGAGACCTCGCGGACCATCTGGGCGCCCATGTTCTCGAAGGCGTCCTCCAGCTCGATCTCCTTGGCCACGGTGACCCCGTCCTTCGTGACGGTGGGGGCGCCGAAGGTCTTTTCGAGGATGACGTTGCGGCCGCGGGGTCCCAGGGTGATCTTCACGGCCCGCGCGAGCTTCCTGACGCCCGAGCGGATCTTGTCGCGGGCGTCGGCATCGAAGGCGATTCTCTTGGCAGCCATCGGGGTGCTCTCCTCCTGTCCCTTCCGCGTCCGTCTCAGGCCAGGACCGCGAGGATGTCGTCCTCGTTGACGATGAGGAACTCCTGCCCGTCGATCTTGACCTCCGTGCCGGAATAGGAGGAGAAGAGGACGCGGTCGTTCTCCTTTACCTGGAAGGCCGCCCGCTCGCCGCTCTCCAGCAGCTTGCCGTCGCCCAGGCTCACCACGCGGCCCTCCCGGGGCTTCTCCTTCGCCGTGTCGGGGAGGACGATGCCGCCCTTGGTCTTCTCCTCCGCCTCGAGCCGCTTGATCACGATCTTGTCGTTGAGGGGGCGAAGGCGGGTCTTGCCCTCGGTCCTGTGCTCGGACTTGGTCTCGGCCTTGTTCTTCGTCGCCATGGCTTGGGACTCCTTGTATTGGGTGTACTGGGTTCTCTGCGTCAGTCCGGAAGGCCGCTGCCGGCCGGCCCGTGCCCGAGGATCCGCCAGATCAGGGGTCGCAGGGCCCCCAGGTCCAGCGGCTTCAAGAGCAGGGTGACGGCCCCGGCGCGAATCACCTCGCGGTGGAGTTCGCCGGAGCCGTCCGCCGTCATGATCACACCGGGGAGGACGACCTGGATGCGCCGCAGCTCCAGAAAGGTCTCCAGGCCGTTGAGGTCGGGCATATGCATGTCCAGGATCGAGAGGTCGAAGCGGACTTCCCGGGCCAGCTCGACCGCGTCCATCCCGCACGGGACGCCGTGGGCCTGGAAGCCGTCCCTCTCCAGGACGTCCACCAGCGCCTCGCGGCAGCTCGCATCGTCATCCGCGACCAGGATCGTGCTGGCCATGCCGGTACGCACCCTTGCCTCTCCCCGGGGTGTGGTCGCGGGCCCCTCCGTCACCGCCCATGCCTGCTGGGCCGCGCGTCCACCGGCTGGTGCAAGAGTCCATGGACATGACCCTTGCGGGTCCGCCGACCGGGGCGCCTGCCCGGGTCCTCCTGTCACCGTGGCACCGGGTGAACACCTCCAGGCCCCGCCCGCCGTCACCGTGACAGGTCGTGGCGAACAGGGCCCGACGAGATTGACCTCCCCCGGCCCCACCCGTATAGTGCGCCCTGCCGTGGGCGTATAGCTCAGTTGGTTAGAGTGCCACGTTGACATCGTGGAGGTCACTGGTTCGAGTCCAGTTACGCCCACCAGTGCTGGCGGCCGCGGGGGGGACGTCCCACGGGGGCATCGGCTGCGCGTCCTCCTGACCCACTACCGCTACTTCCCCGGGGGTGGCCCCGAGCGCTACCTCTTCGCCGTGGAGGAGGCCTTGCGCCGCCGCGGCCACCCGGTCTTCCCCTTCAGCCTGCGCTCCACCCGGAACCGCCCCAGCGAGTGCTCGCCCTGGTTCGCCCCGCCGCCGGACCACGAGGAGGCCTGGTACCTCCACGAACACCGACTGGGCCTGGCCACGGCCTTCCGTCTCGCGCGCCGGGCCTTCTACGACCCGGCGGTTCGCAGCGCCGCCCGGGCGGCCATCCGGAGGTTCCGGCCCCAGGTCTCCTACGTCCTGCACTACCAGAACAAGCTCTCCCCGGCAGTCATCGAGGCTGCCGTCCTCGAGGGGGTCCCGGTGATCCTGCGCCTGAGCGACTACCACCTGAGCTGCGCCCGTGCCGACCACCTACGCGACGACCTCCCCTGCGACGAGTGCCTGGGACGCCTACCCTGGCCGGCGGTCCGCCACCGCTGCGTGAAGTCTTCCCTGGCGGCCAGCCTGGTGCGGGCCGGCGCCATGACGGCCCACCGCTTCACGCGGGTCCACCGGCGGGTCGCGGCCTTCGTGGCCCCGAGCCGCTTCATGGCCCAGCGCCTCGTGGCCTCTGGCCTCCCGGCGGAGCGGGTGCACCACATCCCGACCTTCGTCCAGCCGCCCGGACCGCCGGACCCGCCCCCCCCCCCGCCCCTGGGCGGGCGGATCCTCTACGCGGGGCGACTCTCCCCGGAGAAGGGCCTGGGGGTGCTCCTCGAGGCCTACGCCCGGCTGGGTCCCTTCCAGGGAGGCCTCGACCTGGTGGGGGGGGGAGACCCCGGCGAGCGGCAGCGCCTCGAGGAGCTGGCCCGGCGCCTGGGCTCGCCGGGGGTGCGGTTCCACGGTCCCCTGGACGGCGAGGCCCTAGCCGAGCGATTCCGCTGCGCGGCCGCGGTAGCCGTGCCCTCCCTCTGTTACGAGAACCTCCCCAACGCGATCCTGGAGGCCATGGCCTGGGGACGCCCGGTGGTGACAAGCCGCCTCGGCTCGCTCCCCGAGGCGCTGGACGAGGGCGTGGAGGGGATCCTCGTCCCGCCGGGGGACGCCGGGGTCCTGGCCGCGGCCCTGGGGACCGTGCTCGGAACGCCGGGGCTCGCCCGGCGCATGGGCGAGGCCGGTCGCCGGAGGGTGCGTGAGAGACACTCCCCCGAGCGGCACCTGGAGCGGCTGGAGGCCCTCTTCGAGGCGGCCTTGGGCCGCGGTGTATAATCCCCCCCGGCGCCAACCATGGAGCAGACGGGGAGTCGGACGGAACGCGAGGCGCCGCGCGGCCCGGTGGCGGCCGGGGGCGGCGAGCCGGGCGCGCGGGCTGTCCCGCTGGACGCCGCCCGTGGCCTGCACATGGCGGTACTCGGCGGACTCCTCGCCTCGGACCTCCTCCTCGTGAACGGGTCTCTCCTCTTCGGCTTCTGGATGCGCCTCTTCTCCCCGTGGGCGCCCCCCACCCCGCCCTGGATCTCCCTGGGCACGGACCACCTGGTGGTCATGGCCCTCGACTCCGTGGTGGTCGTGCACCTCTTTCGCGTGGCGGGCCTCTACCGGCGGGAGGTCTACTCCCAGGTCCTGCACCAGGCCTGGCTGATACTCCGCGCCGTGAGCCTGGGGATGCTCCTCCTCCTGGCCGTCTCGTACGTCTCCAAGCGGAACGTCTTCATGGAGCGGCGCTCCATCCTGGCCGTGGCCTGGGCCACCCTCTGCCTGGGAGAGATCCTCCTGCGCTGCGTGGCCGCCAGTCACCTCCTGCGTCACCCCCGCTGGCGCCGGCGCGCCGTCATCGTCGGGGCCGGCGAGCGGGGGCAGTTCCTCGCGGAGGAGCTCGCCTCGGACCTCCGATCGGGCTTCGACGTGGTGGGCTTTCTCGACGACGCGGTCCCCGAGGGGACGAGGATCGGGGGCATCCCCGTCCTGGGGGGCGTGGCCTCGGCCGGCGAGGCCGTGGCCCGCCAGGGCGCCCGGGAGGCCTTCGTGACCCTGGAGGGTCTGCCACGGGCCGAGATGCTCGCCCTCATCGACCGCCTCAGGGCCCGGGGGCTCGGGGTGCGCATCCTGGGGGACTTCTTCGATACCATCACGGGCAAGGTCCAGGTCGAGACGGTGCGCAACCTGCCGCTGGTGCCCATCCGCGAGCGGCGCGTCGGCCTCCTGGACCGCCTGGCCAAGCGGGGTCTCGACCTGGCCCTGGCCGTCCCGGCCCTCGTGCTGGCCTCTCCCCTCCTGGCCCTGGCGGCCGCGCTCATCCGGCTGGGTTCCCCCGGTCCCGTGCTCTACCGCCAGGAACGCCTGGGGCGGTGCGGCCGGCCCTTCCGGATCTACAAGCTCAGGACCATGTACGAGGGGGCCCCCGACGAGGGCTACCGCCGCTACATGACGGAGGTGGTGCGGGGGAGCGCGCCCCCCCAGCCGGACGGGCGGGGGGGGCTCGTCCACAAGCCGGTGGGCGACGCGCGGGTGACGCCCGTGGGGCGCTGGCTCCGGCGCTGGAGCCTGGACGAGCTGCCCCAGCTCCTCAATGTCCTCCGGGGGGAGATGAGCCTGGTGGGCCCACGGCCGCCCCTGGCCTTCGAGGTGGAGGTCTACGACGCGTGGCACCGCCGGCGCCTCGAGGTCCTGCCCGGGATCACGGGCCTCTGGCAGGTGAGCGGGCGCACCCGCACCGGCTTCGAGCCGATGGTCCTCCTGGACATCTACTACATCGAGAACTGGTCGCTGGGCATGGACCTGGCCATCCTGCTCCGGACGCTGCCGGCGATCCTCTCCGGGGTGGGCGGACACTAGAGATGTCGGGGTCCCAGGTCCGGCGGCGGCTGCGCATCGCCGTCCTCGGGATCCGGGGGGTCCCCTCCACCTACGGGGGGCTGGAGTACGCCGCCGACGAGGTGGGACGCCGGCTGGCCGCGCGGGGCCATCGGGTCACGGTCTACAACCGCAGCCGCTTCTACCCGGCGCGCCCACTCGGTTACCGGGGGTTGCGCCTCGTCTTCCTCCCGTCCTGGCACTCGCAGCACCTGGACACCCTCACCCACTCGCTCCTCTCGGCACTGCACGTCCTGGTCTTCGACACGGCCGAGGTGGTGCATGTCTACGGAGGGGTCAGCGGGGTCTTCGTGCCCCTCCTCCAGGCCTTCGGCCGGCGGGTGGTCGTGTCCGTGGACGGCCTGGATTGGAGGCGCCGGAAGTGGGGGGGGGGCTCGCGCCTCTACCAGCGGCTGGCGGCCCGTCTCACGGCGCGCCAGGCGGACGCGGTGGTGGTGGACAACCGGGAGGCGGAGACCCACTACGGCGAGGCCTTCGGCCGGCGCACGGTGTTCATTCCCTACGGCGCCGATGCCGGGGAACCGCCCCCGGGAGACACCCTCCAGCGGCTGGGGCTCCGGGGGGGCGGCTACTACCTCTACGCCGGCCGCCTCTCCCCGGAGAAGGGCGTGCACCACCTGATGAGGGCCTTCGAGGGCCTGCGGACCGAGCGCCGCCTGGTGGTGGCGGGCCACGACCCCTACGGGGGCCGCTACGCCTCGGAGCTCCAGGCCACCCGCGACGGACGCGTCCTGTTCCCGGGCTTCGTCCACGGGGACGACTTCCGGAGATTGGTGGCCGGGGCCTACGTCCACTGCCTGCCCTCCGAGTCGGAGGGCCTGGCGCCGACCCTGCTCGTGGCCATGGGGCTCGCCCGCTGCGTCGTGGCCAGCGACATCGAGGCGAACCGTGTGGTCGCCCGGGACGCGGCCCTCTACTTCCGGAGCGGTGACGCAGTGGACCTCCAGCGCGTCCTGCAGGGGCTGGACGGCGACCCCTCGAGGGTGGCCGCCATCGGCGAGGCCGCCCGGGCGCGCGTCCGGACCGAGTACCGCTGGGAGGACGTGGCCACCGCCTACGAGGGGCTCCTCCTCCACGCCCGCCGCCGCTCGCGCGAGGCGTCGCGGTGAAGGCCCTGGACGCGGCGACGGCCTGGGGGCGTTTGGCCCTCGGCTGCCTGGCGGCGGTGCTCTTGCTCCTTCCGCTGGCCGTCCACCCGGGGATCTACTCGAGCTACTACCTCCCACGGACCTGCGTCCTGGAGGTCGGGGCCCTGGCGACACTGGCCTGCTGGGTGGCCTCCCTCGCCGCGGGGGGTACGGGGGGCCTGGCACGAACGGGTCGCCTCGCCCCCATCGCGTGCCCGGCGGCCGCCCTGGGGCTCCTCAACGGGGCAGGGTGCCTGCGGGGCGAGCCAGGGGCCCTGGCGGAGGGCCTGCGCGTGGCATCGGCCCTGGGGCTCTTCCTCGTGGCGCGCCAGGTGGTCCGCACCCGCTCCGGCGCACGAGTCCTGGCCGGGGCGATGACCATCGCGCTGGCCACCGTCGCGGCCCTGGGCCTGGCTCAGGTCGCGGGCCTGGAGCTGGGGCTCTACCGCCAGCTCCAGGGGGCCGCGTCGTCCTTCGGGCACTACAACCACGCCGCCCAATGGCTCGTCCAGGCGCTGCCCGTGGCGCTGGGGCTGGCCCTGGACCGTGGCGCCCCGCGCGTCCTTCGCGCCCTGGCCTGGACCACCGTCCCCGCGGCGGCCGCCTTCGCCCTCCTCCTGGGGAGCCGCGGTGGGGCCCTGGCCCTGGCCGCCGTGGCCACGGCCTCCCTGGCGCTCACCGCCTGGCGTTCTCCTCCCAGACGGTGGGTACCAGGCGTCCTCCTCGTCGTCGCCGGCCTGGCGGCGGCCGCCCTGGTGGCCTCGAGGACCTCCCTCCCCCACGCCGCCCTCGAGCGCGTGACCGGGCTTCTGGGAAGCTCCGGGTGGGCTCACCGCTCGCGGCTCCCGTACTGGCGCGCCACCCTGGCCATGGCGGCGGACCACCCGCTCCGGGGGGTCGGACCGGGCCAGTGGGAACGGGAGATCCCCCGTTACGCCGTTCTCCTGGAGGAGAACGAGGGGACTGTCTACAACCTGACGATGCAGTTCCGCCGGGCCCACAACGACTACCTCCAGGTCCTGGCCGAGCTGGGCGCTCCGGGGCTGGGGGCCATGGCCGCCCTCGTGGCGGCGGTGGCCGCATGCCTGACGGGCCACCTGCGCGCCCTGCGAACCGGCACCGGGCCCGGGCCGGAGGCCGGCGGTCCCGTCGCGGCCGGGGCCGCTGCCGGGGCCCTGGGGGCGCTGGCCCACGCCGTCGTGGACTTCCCCTTCCAGCTCTCGGCGGGGCTTGGCTCCTTCTGGGTCCTCTGCGGCATGGCGGAGGGGCTGTCCCTGGCCGGCGGCTCCACCCGGGGGCCCGCCCTGGACCGTCATCCGCGCGGCACGCCGATGCGGGTGGGCCTGGCCCTCGTCCTCGGCGCCGCGTCCGTGCTGGCGGCCGGCGGTCACGTGCGCCGCATGGAGGCGGACCAGCACTACCTGGAGGCCCGGGACCTGGGGGACGCGGGACGTCTCGCGGACGCGGTGACACCGGCCCTGAGGGCCACGGTCCTCGCCCCGCGGGAGCCGACCTACCGCATCTACCTGGCCTCGGCCCTGGTGGAGGCCGGGAGGCCCGAGGAGGCCCTGGCCGAACTGGACCACGCCCTGGAGCTCTGGCCCCTCTCGCTCACCGGCCGGGTCAATCGCGCCGTGGTCCTCGTCCGGCTCGGCCGCCTCGAGGAGGCCTACGAGGACCTCCTCCTCGCCACGGCATGGAACCCCTATCTCCAGCCGGCATACGAGCAGCTCGGCCTGGTGGCCCACGCCCAGGGGAGGCTCCACGCGGCGCTGACCTATTACCAGACCGCCGCCTCCCTTCCGCCCTCGGAGCTCATCACGCACCGGATCTTCCTCAACCTCGGGACCACGTACCGCGCCCTCGGGATGTGGGAACGGGCGGCGAGCTGCTACGAGGCCTCCAGGGCCTATCTCTGGTCCTACGCCCCCGCCACGTTGAACCTGGGCATCGCCTACCGGGCCCTGGGTCGGAACGAGGACGCCGTGAGGGAGTTCCGGGCCTTCCTCGCCATGCCCGGCGCTGACCCCCGGGCGGTGGACCTGGTGCGCCAGCACCTGGCGGAGTTGGGGGCGCCTTAGGACCGCCGTGCCCGGGCCTCGAGGCCGTTGTGGCCGTAGTGCACGTCGACGGCCTCCAGGCCTGCCTCCTGGAGCCAGCGCCCGAGGGTGGCACGGGTCTGGGGGAAGTCGTGGCGCGGCGCCAGCATGTCGAAGGTGTCGAGGTAGGCCCACTCCTTCAGCAGATCCCCCCGCTGTGCCCGCAGGGTAGTGCCATGGGGCCTCTTCAGGGATCGGTTCGAGTAGACCGGGACCCAAGTGGCGGTGGACCTCAATACCCGTCGCAAGGATACGCCCGGTCAGCTTCGCGTCGTCCTCTGTGTCCTGCTGGCCCCACTCGAGACGGGCACGGAGGCGTTACCCGCGGAGGAACCACGCCGGATCTACCGATGGCGCCGGGGGACCCCCACCGCGTAGGCGGCCCCAGCTTCCGTCCCCGCCAAAGGCCGCAAGGAGGGCGGGGAGCAAGACCAGGTCGCAGACCAGGGCGATGAAGATCATCCATGTCCCCAGGGCGCCTAGCACCACCAGGGCCCGGAAGGAGCTGAGGAGGTTGACGCCCAGGCCGCCGCAGAGGATCACCGAGGTGATGACCACCGCGTCGCCGGTGTGGCGGATCGCCCGCAGGACCGCCTCTTCGGCACCACTTCCCCCCCGCAGCTCCTCCCGGGTCCGCGCCATCAAGTGCAGGGTGTCGTCCACCGCGAGGCCCAGGACCACCGTGAAGATGGCCGCAGGGGTCAGCTCCAGGGGCCATCCGAGGGCCCCCATGAGGCCCAGGCCCGCCACCAGGGGCAGGACGTTGGGCACCAGGCAGACGAGCGCGATGCGCGGCCGCCGGAAGAGCAGGCCGAAGACGGCCGTCATGGCACCGATGGCCAGGATCAGCCCGTCCCGCAGGTCCAGGGTGAGGTGGCTGAAGCCGCGGTAGGCGAGGCGGTTCGTGCCCGTCACCCGGACCTCCACCGGTAGGCCCTCCAGGGCCCCGCGAAGCCTCCCATCGAGCGCCTCCGCCAGCTCCGCGAAGGCCCGCGCCCCCAGGTCCTGCGTCCGCACAAGGAGCCGCCCGCCATCGCGCCCGGTGCTCACGGTCTCCGCCAGCCCCCGGTCTCCCTCCAGGATCAGGTAGTACTGGGCGACCGCCTCCGGGGTCACCGGGACGGCCCGCTCCCCGGTCAGGAGCTCCGCGACCATGGCGAGGTAGGTCGCGGGCGAGGTCACGGCCCGCACGCCGGTCCGCCCTCGCGCCCACTCCTCGACCTCCCGGAGGGCGGCGAGCAGCGCGGGGTCCTCCAGGACCGGCCCCTCGCCTCGCAGCTCCGCGTAGAGTGCGAGGAAACCACCGAGCTGCCGATCCACGACTCGGTTGGCGTGGCTGATGGGGAGCCCCGGAGAGAGCATCCCCGTGAGCCGGGTGTCCACGACCACGCGGCCACCCAGGAGGACGCCGGCCGCGCCGAGGGCGGCCGTCACGGCCATTACGCGCCAGGGGTGGCGCATGGCCGGACGAGCGACGGCCAGGAGCCACCGTGCCGTGATCCCGTCCCCGCCCACGCCTACCGGCCGCGGGGACGGGCCCCGGGTCGAGGAGAGCAAGAGCGGGACGATGAGCAGCACGGTCCCGTAGGCCATGACGATCCCGGCGGCGGCGTAGGCCCCGAAGCGTCGGAGGATGGACATCTCCCCGGCGCAGAGGGAGAGGAAGCCGACGGCGGTGGTGAGGCTGGTCAGCAGACAGGCCACGCCCACCTTGGCGAAGGCCCGGGCGAGGGCCTCCCTGCGTACCTCCCACGGCGGTTCTCCGCCTCCCGGCGAGCGGAGGCGCAGCTCCTCGTGGAAACGGCCCACCATGTGGATCGCGTCGGCGACGGCGATGACCGGCAGCAGGGTGAACAGGGCCTGGTTGAGGAGTCCCACGGGCTCGCCGCACCAGCCCATGAGGCCGAAGACCATGACCGTGGGGACGGCCGCCGCCACGGCGGGCACGAGGACGCCGTGGGGGCGCCGGAAGATGAGCGCCAGGCACAGGCAGACCATCCCCGCCGCCAGGGGGATGAACCGCCCCTGGTCCCGCACGAGCTGGGTGTAGAAGACCGACCTCTGCGCCAGCAGGCCGGCCTCGGCGTAGCGCAGGCCGTCGATCCCCTGGAGGTCCTCCAGGGCCGCGTGGATGCGCCCCACCAGCCCCCGCACCGCCTGCAGGTCGTCCGTGCGCGTGCCCACCTCGACGGCGATGGCGGCGGTGCGTCCGTCCGGGGAGAGCAGCGTCGGGACGGCGATGGGGTGCGCCAGGACCTCCTGCCGCCACGCATGGAAGGCCGCGCCCTCGGGCATGGACTCGATGAGCGGCCGGAGGTCCAGGGTATCCGGCTCCGGACTGCGCATGCGCGCGACGGTGGTGATGGCCTCCACCTCCAGGACCTCCGGGACCCGCCGCAGCCTCTCCACCGTCGCCTGGATGCGGCGCAGCCGCCCAGGCGCGAGGAGCCCCGCGCCGTCCTCCGCCTCCACCACCACCACGAGGACGTCGTCGTCGGGCCCCCAGCGGGACCGGAATCCATCGAGGAAGAGACGCTCCGGGTCATCATCCCCGAAGAAGGCGCTGACGCTGAAGTCCACCGCCAGGCGATGCAGACCCCCGGCGGCGACGGCCACCGCGGTCGCCAGGGCCACGGTCGCCAGGAGGCGGTGCCCCAGCACCAGGTCCGCGAGTCGGCGGTACAAGGGGGCCGCCTACCGCCTCGCCACGCCCCGGTCGATGATGGCCCGACACTGGGCCGGCGCCCCGAAGACGAAGTTCGAGGCGGGCCCGAAGCGGTCCCAGGCCAGCAGCCCCGCGAACCAGAGCCCCTCGACGGAGGAGCGGCCCCGGTCATCCAGCACCGGGAGCCCGTCGTGGGTGCGCAGGGCCGCCAGGAGCGAGCTGCCCGCGAGGAGCGGGTGCCGGGAGAGTTCCACCCGGTAGCCGGTGCCGCAGACGACGCGGTCCGCCGCTAGCCCGCGCCCGTCCGCCAGGCGCAGGTGGATCCCCCCGGGCCCCTCGTCGAAGGTGCCGTCGCGCGCGCCCAGGCAGAACCCCACGCCCAGGCCCCGGAGGACGCCGTGCGACCAGGTCTCCACGGTGGTGGGGGCGAGGAGCCGCGCCAGCGGCCGCCGCAGGCCCGCGGGGAGTCGGCGAAGGACCGCCGTAGAGCGATGCACCAGGGCGATGGCCCCGCGCCCCGGGATTCCCCGGCTGTCCACGACCCGCAGGCGACGCGCGCGTGCCACCACCGTGACCCTGGCCCCGGCGCGGGCCGAGAGGGCCGCGGCCTCCATGGCGCTCTGACCCCCGCCCAGGACGAGGATCCGGGCGCCGGCGAGCCCCTCCGGGCCCGGAGGCTCCGAGCTATGCCGCCACGAGGACCGCGCAAGCGATTCGCTCACCTGGGGCGGTACCCATGGGTGGAGGGCGGGGCCGGTGGCCAGGACCACGTCGGTGGCCTCGTGGCGCTCGCCGCCGGCCTGTAACACAAAGCGGTCGCCTTCCCGGGCGAGGACGTCCACTCGACCCGCGGTGCACTCCAGACCCTCGCGACGGCGGAACTCCTCGGCGTACTCCAGGAAGAGCTCCCTGGGGACGGGTCCCCGCGCCGCGCCCGGGCCCCCCCGAGCCTCCAGGTGCGCCTCCAGTGTGTAACCCGCCCCCGGCGTGGAGAGCAGCGTCAGGGCCGGTGGCGAGCGCAGGGGCATCCCCTCGGGCATGCCCTCCCGCCAGAAGGACATGGGCCGGCCGAAGAGCTGGCAGGAGATGCCCGCCCCGCGGGCGTGGGCGGCGAGACCCAGGCCGTACGGTCCCGCGCCGACGATGGCCAGGGCCACCTTCACGGCCCCAGGAGCCTGTCCAGTGCCTCGGCCAGGGCCGCCACGCAGGGCGGACGCACCACCGAGTCGTGATCGCCCGGGATGGGCCTCAGGACCAGTGGCCCGAGCACCAGCGGCCGCCACAGGGCCTCGGCCTCCGCGAGTGGGTCGCCCTGCCTGTCCCGGGCCACCAGGATCGTGACCGGGCCGGGAGAGGGCCGCGGCCGCCAGGTACGGAGGGCCTCCGCGTTCGCCTCGTAGACGCGTCGCGTGACCTCGTCCCCGTCCCAGGAGGCGACATCGACGCCCGGCCGCGGCGGCAGGGCGTCCACCAGGCAGAGGAGCCCGACCTCCTCCCCGGCCGTACGCAGCAGGCGGGCCATCTCGAAGGCGACGAGCCCACCCATAGACCAGCCCGCCAGCAACCACGGCCCCTCGCCCACGACGCGGCGGGCCTCTCCGACGTAGGCCTCGGCCATGGCGACCAGGTCCCGCAGGGGCTCGCACTCCCCGTCCAGGCCGCGGGCGCGCAGGCCGTGGACCGGTCGTCCGCTCGCCAGGCCGAGGGCAAGGTCCCTGTAGCAGAGGACGTGGCCCCCCACCGGGTGCACCAGGACGAGCGGCGCGCCGGTGCCCCCCTCGCGGATGGGGACCAGGCACGTGGGTGCCGACCGGGGTAGCTCCAGGGCCCGGGCCAGTCGCACCACGGTGGGGTCGGCGAAGAGGGCCGCCACCGGGAGGCGCCGCCCCGTGAGCTCCTCCACGCGGGCGAGGACGCGTACGGCCTGGAGCGAGTCCCCCCCCATGCGGAAGAAGTCGTCCGTGGCGCCGATGGGATGCACCTCCAGCACATCCTCCCATACCCCTGCCAGGAGGCGTTCCCAATGTCCCTGCGGGGCCACCGGCTCCGCGGGGTCCCCGGGAGGCCCCTCGGCGCACTCGAGGGACCTGCGGTCCACCTTCCCGTTGGGCGTCAGGGGGAGTGCCTCCCGCGACAGGAAGGCCGTGGGCAACATGTAGTCCGGGAGCCGTTGCGCCAGGAATGCCGCCAGTTCCTCGTGCCCGGGACCGGGGGCGGACCAGGGCACGACGTGGGCGACAAGTCTGCGGCGGTGGCGCTCGCCTGCGGCCGTCACCGCCGCGGCCCTGACTGCCGGGTGCTGCGCCAGGGCCGCCTCCACCTCCCCCAGCTCCACCCGGTAGCCTCGGACCTTCACCTGCTGGTCGGCACGGCCGAGGAACTCGATGACTCCCCCTTCCCGGTAGCGCCCCAGGTCGCCGGTGCGGTAGAGACGCTCGCCGGTGCGGGGGTGCAGGATGAAGGCGGCCGCAGTCCGTGCGGGGTCCCTCCAGTAGCCGCGCGCCAGGCCGGTCCCCGCGATGTAGAGGTCCCCCGGCACCTGGTCGGGGCGCGCCTCCAGGCGCCCATCCAGGCAATGGAGACGCTGGTTCGCCAGGGGGCGACCGTAGGGGACGCTGCCCCAGCCGGCCTCCAGGCGCCGCACCGGGTGGGCGATGGACCAGATGGAGGCCTCCGTGGCCCCGCCCAGGCTCACCAGCTCCACGTGGGGGTCGCGGGCCAGGACCCTGTCCGCCAAGGAGAGGGGGATCCAGTCGCCGCTGAGCATGGCGAGGCGCAGGGTCGGCGGCAGGGCCTCGCCGTGCTCCACCAGCATCTCCAGGAGGGCGGGGACCGAGTTCCATACCGTCACCCCCTCCTCGCGGATGATCGTCTCCAGGGCCGCGGGCTCCCGGAGTGCCGCGGGGGGCGGGAACACGACGGTCCCGCCGGCGGCCAGGGTTCCGAAGAGGTCCCAGACGGAGAGGTCGAAGCCCAGGGAGGAGATGGCCAGCACCTTGTCCGTGGGCCCGAGGGCGAGGCGTCGGTTGACATCGAGGACGGTGTTGACCGCCCCCTCGTGTTCGATCATCACACCCTTGGGGACGCCGGTGGACCCGGAGGTGTAGATGACGTACGCCAGGTCCCGGGTCCCCTGCACGGGCTCGATGGGACCCACGTCGATCGGCTCCGCCCCCGTCACCGCGATGCGCTCCACCCCCTCCGGCCAGGGGAGCGCCGCGTCCAGGTGGGGCTGGGTGAGCGCCACCCGCACCTCCGCGTCGGCCATCAGGAGCCGCAGGCGCTCCGCCGGCTGGGCGGGGTCCAGGGGCAGGTAGGCGCCGCCGGCGTGAAGCACCGCGAGGACCGCCACCGCCTGCTCCCATCCCTTCTCCATGACCACGGCCACCAGGCGGCCCGGCGCGACGCCGTGTCCCCGAAGCTCCAGGCCCAGGGCCTCGGCCCGGCGCTCCAGCTCGCCGTAGCTGAGCCTGCGCCCACCGCCCACCACCGCGCAGGCCTCGGGGGTGTCCCGCGCCTGCCGGCGGACGAGCCCCTGGAGCAGATCCGTGGGGACCGCCGCATCGGTGGCGTTCGCCTCCTCCCGGACCCTTCGCTGCCCTGCGGGGATGGCTGCCGCTGCCCCCGCCTCCCAGGCGGCCTCGTCCCCTGCCAGGCGGCGGAGGAGCTCGAGGTAGGCCTCGAACATCGCGGAGATCATCCCCGGGGGGAAGGCCTCCTCCAGCACGTCCCAGCTCAAGACCAGCTCGCCCCCCAGCTCCGAGACCTGGTGGTCGAGGAGGACCTGGGGGGTCTGCACCCCGCGATGGACCACCTCCCCGAGCCAGGCGAGGGGCGAACTCCCGGCGCGCCCCGCGTCCAGTGCCAGGGTGCTGGAGTAGACGATGGGCATGGAGGCTCGGGTGCTCCCGCCCCGGAGCCGGTTCAGCTCTCGAAGGACTCGCACACCGCTGACATGTCCGTGGTGCATGTCGGCCCAGAGCTGCTCCTGGACCTGCCGGGCCCGCTCCCGGAAGGAGGCGTCGGCCTGGGAGTCCACGGCCAGGAGCCCCGTGGAGCTGAAGTTCCCGGCGATGGCCTGGACCTGGGGGTGGACGGGGAGGCGGTTGAAGTGCAGGCAATTGATGGTGAAGCGGGGCGTGGCGCTCCACGTCGAGAGCACCTCGGCGAAGGCGGAGCAGACCGCCCCCGATGCCGTCAGCCCCCCTCGGGCAGCGCGGGCCTTGAGGGTCGTCCAGGCGGCCTCGTCGAGCCGCGCCGTGCGGTTCACCGAGCGGGGCGCCCGCAGCTCGTTCACCGGGGCGGCCAGGGGCAGCTCCGGGGCCGGGGGGAGAGACTCCAGGCGCGCCCACCACCAGTCCCGGTCGCGGCGGTAGAGGGGGTGATCCTCCAGGGCTGCGAGGTGGAGGACGTAGTCCCGGAAGCCCAGCTCCAGGGGCGGCAGCGGGTCGTCGGGGGCCTCATAGAGCCGGCGCCACTCCTCCACCAGGAGGAGGAAGCTCCAGCCATCCAGGATCAGGTTCTCCACGCTGACGTGCAGCCGCAGCCGCCCCCCGGGGAGGAGGTGGGCGCGGACCTCGAAGAGAGGCCAGCGAGACGGATCGGGGGAGCCCGCGCCGACCATGCGCCCCCGCGCCGCCAGCAGCCGGCGTTCGCGCTCCGAGGCCGGCATGTCGCGCAGGTCCTCCGCCTCGATGACGCAGGGCGGGACCTCCGGAAGGACGCGCTGGGCCGACTCGGAGAGGACCACCGCCCGCAGCATGTCGTGGCGGTCGATGAGCCGGCGCAGGGAGGCCTCCAGCCGCGGAAGCTCCAGGCCCGCGGCCTCGAACTCCATGTAGCCACGGGCCGCCACGTTCCCCAGCTCGAAGTGGCCGCCCCGCCCCAGCCAGTAGGCCTGCTGCATGTCCGAGAGGGGGAAGGGCTCGTAGCGCGAGGCCGGGTCGGGACGGGCCTCGGGCAGGGCCGGGCCGGCGTCCTCGCCGGAGGCCAGCTCCGCGAGCAGGACGTCGGTGAGTGACGCAAGGCCGGTCCCCCGGAGGAGGCGCACGAGGGGGACCTCTACCCCAAGGTCCACTTCGATGGCCTTCTTCAGCTCCATGGCCATGAGGGAGTCCAGCCCCAGGGTGTCCAGGGGTCGAACCGGGTCCAGCCGGTCCGGGTCCACCCCCAGCGCCCGTGCGACGCGGGTGCGCAGGGCGTCCCCCACCAGGTCGCGCCGTTCCTCCTCGGGGGCCTCGCGGATGCGTCCCGCCAGGGTCCCTGCCGCGGACCCCGGCCCGGCCGGGGAGGCCGATCCGGCCCCCTCGGCCTCGGGCGGGGCGAGGTCCTCCACGAGGGGCGCCAGGGCTGTGGCCTCGTAGAGGGCGCGCAGGCGCGCGGGCCGCAGCTCCGCGACCGCGTAGCGGGCGCCCCCGGTGCTGAGGGCGAGGCCCAGGGCCGCCAGGGCGTGCCCGTCCGCCAGGGCGCCCACGCCGGAGCGCTCCAGCTCCTCCATGCGCCCGGCGCCCATGGCGCCCTGCGCCCAAGGTCCCCAGTCCAGGGCCACCGCCGGTAGGCCCAGGGCCCGGCGATGCCAGGCCAGGGCCCCGAGGTAGGCGTTGGCGGCGGCGTAGGGGGCGAGGTCGCGGGAACCCCAGACCGCTGCGCCCGAGGAGTAGAGTACGAAGACGTCCAGGGGCAGCTCCCGGGTGAGCTCGTGCAGCACCCATGCCCCCTGCACCTTGGGCCGCAGGACGGCATCCAGGTCCCCGGCGTCCACCGACTCCAGGGGCCGCGCCCGCAGCTCGCCCGCGAGGTGGAAGACCCCGCGCAGCTCGGGCAGCTCCTCGCGCACCCGGCCCAGCAGCCTCCCCATGGCCTCGGCGTCCGCCACGTCCGCCTCCAGGACGCGCACCGTGGCGCCGCGGGCCTCCAGGCCACGCACCACGGCGATGCGCGCCGCCGTCGTGCGGTCCGCCTCCTCCCGTCCCCACTCGACGCGGGGTGGGAGGCCGCGACGGCCCACCAGGACGAGGCGCCTCGCCCCCCGGCCTGCCAGCCACCGCGCCAGCTTCAGGCCCAGGCGGCCCAGCCCGCCGGTGATGAGGTAGGTCCCGTCCGGCCGGCACTGGAAATACGGTGCGCGGCCCTCGGGGTCCGGGTCCGGCGCCGGGACCAACCTCACCACATGGCGCCGGCCTCGGCGATAGGCCACCAGGGTCTCCCCGTCGGGGCGAGCCAGCTCCTGTATGAGCCACCGCGCTTGCTGCACGCCAGGCCCCGCCTCCAGGTCCACCACACCTCCCCAGCACTCCGGGCGCTCCAGGGCGATGCCCAGGGCCAGCCCCCAGAGGGGCGCCGAGCCCAATTCCAGCGACGCGCCCTCGCGCCCGGTGCCCACGGCCCCGAGGGTTGCGATGTGCAGGCGCGGGGGCGTCGGGCCCCCGCGTCGCAGCAGCGCCTGCACCAGGACGAGGAGGCGCTCGCAGGCGAGCGCAGGGGGACCCGGGTCCAGGCCCCGCAGGTCCACGACCGCCAGAGGCGGGCGCGGGAGGGACGCCAGGAGGACGTCCAGGTGCACCGGCCGCGTGGGGTCGCAGCGGTAGCCGCCGCCGTCGAGTTGTTCCCAGTCCTCCCCCGGGTGGACCTGGGCACAGGCGAGACCCCGGGCCTCCAGGGCGGAGACGAGGAAGTGGCCCACCGGTCCCCCGTCGCCGAAGACCAGCAAGGGCCCGCTGGATCCGTCGAGGACGCCGCCCCGGTGCGCCCGGTGCTTGGGTCGAAGGGTCAACTCGTAGAAGAGCCCGCGCACCTGCCCCCGGGAGACCCTACGGTCGTCCTCGACCGCCTCGCCGGCCGCGGCGGCGAGGTCCACCGGCAAGGGCACCCGCGAGCGGCGGTAGCCCTCCTCGAAGCCCCGCCAGGAGAGGGGGACGCCCCCGGTATAGAGTCGGACCGTCGCCGAGAGCAGGTCGCGCCAGGTCGAGCCCGAAGGCTCGCCGCCCAGGGACGGGATGAATCGAGTCCCCGCCTCGGGGGGCATGGCCCGTTCGAAGAGGCGGCAGAGATTCGGCCTGGGGCCGATCTCCAGGAAGAACCGGTAGCCCTCCCCCCGGAGGAAGCGCAGGCAGGGCTCGAGGCGCGTGGGGTCCCGGGGCTGGCGTGCCCAGTAGGCCGCCGGCGGCGTCTCGTCCGGGTCGAACCAGGCGCCCGTGAGGTTCGTGACCCAGCGCATGCGCGGAGGGGTGAAGCGCAGCCCCCGGAGGAAGGCCGTCCAGGCCTCCAGCATGGGGTCCACCAGGGGGCCGTGGAAGGCGCGACTCACCTCCCAGCGCCGCGTCCAGATCCCCTCCGCCTCGCAGCGGCGAAGCACCGCCTCCACGGCCTCGACCTCGCCGGAGATCACCACCACCTCCGGCGCCATGGGGACGGCGACGCGCACGCGCCCGCCCAGGGGCCCCAGCCAGGGGGCGAGGCGGGCCTCGGAGCAGGCCACCGCTGCCATGGCCCCCCGCGGGAGCTCCTCGAAGAGGCGCACCTCTTCCAGGAGCATCCGTGTGGCCTCCTCCAGGGGAAGGACCCCGGCGATGCAGGCGGCGACGTTCTCGGTGAAGCTGTAGCCCAGGACCGCGTCGGGCCGCACCCCCCAGGACTCCCAGACCCGCGCGAGGGCGTAGTCGAAGGCGAAGAGGGCCGGGAAGGTGCGCCAGGGCTCGTCCACCTGGAGGGGCCGGGGCGGCTCCGCCGCCAGGAGGTAGTCCGCCACCGGGAAGGAGGCGGGGGCCAGGTGCGCGAGGCACTCCTCCAGGGCCGAACGGAATGCCGGCTGGGTGCGGTGGAGCTGCCGGGCCATGCCGGGGTACTGGGATCCGATCGGGGTGAAGAGGAAGGCCAGCCGGGGCCGCCCCTCCGCGGGCGGGTCGGGAGGCGCCCCGAGCCAGCGAGCCAGCCCCTCCCTCAACTCCTCATGGCCCGCGGCCACGACGGCCATCCGGTGCGCCTCCCCACGGTCGGCCCCGTTCACCGTGGCGCAGAGGTCGCCCAGGGCCGGCAGCGACGGCGCCTGCAGGTAGCCCTCGAGGGACCGTGCGCGGTCCCGCAGGGCGTCCTCCCCCGCCGCCGAGAGGGCCAGGACGTGGACCGGGCGATCCGGTGGCCCCGCGTCCCGGCGCGGTGCCGCCTCGATCCAGTGCCGCACCCGCTCGAAGGGATAGGTCGGCAGCCGGATCCGCCGCCGGTGGAAGCCCCGGTCCAGGCCCCGTCCGTCCACCGCCGCCCCCGCCTCGTAGAGGCGCCCGAGCCCCTCCAGGAGGACGTCCCAGTCGTCCCGGTCCCGGGCCAGGGAGGCCAGCATGCCCCCGGAGGCACCGGCGGCGCGGGCCAGGCCCAGGAGGGTCGCCCCGGGCCCCAGCTCCAGCCACAGGTCCACCCCAGCGGCCTGGATCGTCCGCACCCCCGCGGCGAACTCCACCGGGTCCCGCGCCTGGCGCCGCCAGTAGGCGCCCCCCGGCGCCCCGCGCAGGAAGGCCCCGTCCAGGTTGGAGGCCCAGGGCAGGCGCGGCTCGCGCGCCTGCAGCCGGCCCGCCAGCGCCTCCAGCTCGCCCAGCATGGGCTCCAGGAGCCGCGTATGGAAGGCGTGGGAGACCCGCAGGCGCCGGTGTCCGATCCCGCCGGCATCGAGGTCCTGCAGGACCCGGTCCAGCGCGGGGGCCTCACCGGAGATGAGCGTATGCCGGGGCGCGTTCACCGCCGCCACCTCCACGGCCCCCGCCGCGCCCGCCCGCTCGATGGCCTCCCGGGCCGCCGCCCGCGGGGCGAAGACCGCCGCCATGGCCCCGCCCTCCGGGAGGGCGTCCATGAGCCTGCCCCGCTCCGCCGCCAGGAGGAGACCCTCCTCCAGGTCCAGGGCACCCGCGACGCAGGCGGCCGCCAGCTCGCCGACGCTGTGGCCGAGGACCATGGCGGGGCGGATGCCCCAGGAGGCCCAGAGCTCCGCCAGCGCCACCTCCAGGGCGTAGAGGGCGGGCTGCGTCCACGCGGTGCGATCCAGGAGCAGCGCCGCATCGGGCGTGCGGCCGAACATGACGTCCAGGAGCGACCGCCCTCGCCTCTCTGCGAGGGCGGCCTCGCATCGGTCCAGGACGGAGTGGAAGACGGGCTGGGTACGATAGAGCTCCGCGCCCATCCCCGGGCGCTGGGCCCCCTGGCCCGTGCAGAGGAAGGCCACCCGAGGCGGAACGCCACAGGCAGGACGCGGGTCGCCCGAGGCGACGAAGGCCTCCAGGCGCTCCGCCAGCTCCGCGGCGGAGCCGGCGGTCAGGGCCAGGCGGTGGGGCATGGCCGAGCGCCCTGTGTTGGCGCTGTGGCAGAGGTCCGCCAGGGGCGCACCCGCCTCCAGCTCCCGCGCCATGGCCCGCGCCAGGGCGGCGAGGGCCGTGGGGCTGCGGGCCGAGAGGGCCAGGAGCTGCCGGGGCCGCTCCGGGCCCGCCGCTGGCCCCGCCTCCGGCCCCGCAGCGCCCGATGCGGGCGCCTCCTCCACCACCAAGTGCGCGTTGGTCCCGCCGAAGCCGAAGGAGCTGACCCCCGCGATGCGTCGCTCCCTCCCTGCCTCCCAGGGGAGGGCCACGCCGGGGAAGATGAACGGCAGTCCCCGGTTCTTAATGCGCGGGTTGACGCGCCGCAGGTGCAGCGTCGGCGGGAGCTCCTCGTGGAGGAGGGCCAGGACCACCTTGATGAGGCCGGCGATGCCCGCCGCGGCCTCCAGGTGGCCCAGGTTGGTCTTCACCGACCCCAGGGCGCAGGGCGCCCCGGCGAAGACCCCGCTCAGGGCCGCCACCTCGATGGGGTCGCCCAGGGGGGTGCCGGTGCCGTGGGCCTCCACGTAGCCGATCTCCCAGGGGGTCACGCCGGCTCGTCCCTGCGCCTCGCGGATGACCGACTGCTGGGCGAGACCGCTGGGGGCCGTCAGCCCGTTGCTGCGGCCGTCCTGGTTGACGGCGCTGCCCCGGATGACCGCCAGGACCGTGTCGCCGTCGGCCCGGGCGTCGGCGAGGCGCTTGAGGACCACCACCCCGCAGCCCTCCCCGCGCACGTAGCCGTCGGCGCGCTCATCGAAGGCCTTGCACCGGCCGTCGGCGGCCATCATCCGGGCCTGGGAGAAGGCCACGGTGAGCTCCGGGGAGAGGATGACGTTCACGCCCCCCGCGAGGGCCATGCGGCACTCGCCCTGGCGCAGGCCCTGGCAGGCCAGGTGGATCGCCACCAGGGACGAGGAGCACGCCGTGTCCACCGCCAGGCTCGGCCCCCGCAGGTCCAGGAGGTAGGAGAGGCGGTTGGCGGCGATGCTGTGGGCGTTGCCCGTGCCCGCGTAGGCGTCCACCCGCCCCGCGTCCCCGAGGAGGTGCCTGGAGTAGTCGCTGCTGGAGATACCGATGTAGACCCCGGCGCGGCCCTGGCCCGCCCGCTCCAGGGCGAGGCCGGCGTCCTCCAGGGCCTCCCAGCCCACCTCCAGGAGCAGGCGCTGCTGGGGGTCCATGGCCGCCGCCTCCCGCGGCGCAATGCCGAAGAAGGCCGCGTCGAAACGATCGATGCCACCGACGAAGCCGCCCCAGCGGGTAGACATCTTCCCGGGGGTCGCCGGCCGCGGGTCGTACCAGGCCTCGATGTCCCAGCGGTCCGCGGGGACCTCCGAGACGGCGTCCACCCCCTCCCGCAGCAGGCGCCAGAATGCCTCCGGGTGGTCCGCCCCGGGGAATCGGCAGGCCATCCCCACCACGGCGATGGGCTCTTCGGCGGCGCATGGCCGCGCTGGCGTCTCGGCGGGCGAGGACACCTGAGCCGCCGCCAGGTGCCGGGCCAGGGCGTCGGGGGTGGGGTGGTCCCAGAGCAACGTGACCGGGAGCGGTCTGCCCAGCCAGGCCTCCAGCTCCCCTGCCAGGGAGGCGAGCGTCAGGGAGTCCAGCCCCAGGGCCGCGAAGGTGGCGTGGGGGTCCAGGTCCGCGGCGCTCAGGCCCAGCTCCCGCGCCGCCCTTGCCAGGAGCCAGGCGCGGATGGCGTCGGCGCCCGCCTCGGGCGACCGGACGCCGGCCTCCGGCGGCGGCGGGCATGGGACCGCCGGGGCGTGCCACTCCTCGATGGCCTCGAGGGTCCCGGCGAGGAAGGCCTCCCGGCAGGCCGCGCGTCGCACCTTCCCGCTGGAGGTCCGGGGGAGACGGCCCGGCTGCAAGAGCGCCACCGCCCGCGGGACGATACCGTGGGCTTCCGTGACCGCCGCCCGCACGTCGTCCACGGCCCCCTTCACCGCCCGGCGGGCGCTGCGCCTCGCCTCGGCCACGATGGCGAGCCCTTCCTCTCCGTCGGCGTCGATGGAGAAGGCCGCCGCGCCGCCCCACTCCAGGGCCGGGTGGCAGCCCTCCACCGTGGCCTCCAGGTCCTGGGGGTGGTAGTTCACCCCCCGGATGATGATGAGGTCCCGCGCGCGGCCGGTGACGTGCAGCTCACCCTCCCGCAGGAAGCCCAGGTCGCCGGTGCGCAGCCAGGGGCCGCCCTCCTCGCCCTCGATGCGCGCCCGGAAGGTGCGTTCCGTCTCCTCCGCCCTCCCCCAGTAGCCCCGGGCGACGCCGGGTCCGGCCACCCATATCTCCCCCTCCCCCCCGGGGGGACGGGGGCGGCCGCTCGCCGGGTCCACGATGCGCACCTCGACCCCTTCGAGCGGACGCCCGCAGGAGAGCGGCGATTCCAGCGGGACGTCGGGCCGCGGCGGGGCCCCGCGACCCGTCACCGCCAGGGTTGCCTCCGCCAGGCCGTAACAGGGGAGGAAGGCCTCCCGGCGGAAGCCGAAGGGGGCGTAGGCCTCGGCGAAGCGATCCAGGGTCTGGGCGCGGACCGGTTCGGCGCCGCAGAAGGCCACCCGCCAGCAGGAGAGGTCGAGCCCCCGGCGCCCCTCCGGCGGGACCCGCCGCACGCAGAGCTCGTAGGCGAAGTTGGGCCCGCCGCTGCCGGTGGCCCGGTGCCGGGAGATGGCCTCCAGCCAGCGCAACGGGCGATGGGCCACGGAGGCGGGGGAGAGCATCACGCAGGGACGGCCCGAGTAGAGGGGCGCGAGGAGGCCGCTCACCAGGCCCATGTCGTGGAAGGTGGGGAGCCACGAGACGACGGGGGTGCCGGGCCATTCGCGGGAGCCGTAGCCCTCGTGGAGTTGTGCGGCGTGCCCCAGCAGGTTGCGGTGGTCGAGCATCACCCCCTTGGGGGTGCCCGTCGAGCCCGAGGTGTACTGGAGGAGGGCCAGGTCCCCGGGCCGCGTGGCCGCCGGGCTCGCGGGTGCGGCCTCCGTGGCGGCGTCCGTCGCCAGCCAGCGCAGCTCCTTGAGCAGGGCCACCTGGGAGAGCTTCGGTCCCTGGCGCTGGAGGACCTCGCCCGTCGCCAGGCCCACGGTGGCCCCGGAGTCCCGGGCGATCTCCTGCAACCTCGCCACCATGGGCAAGGTATGGGGCAGGTGCAGGGGGACCGCGACCACGCCGGCGTACTGGCAGGCGAAGAAGGCGCGGACGAAGTCCAGACCCGGCGGGTAGAGGAGGAGGGCCCGGTCTCCGGGGCCCGCCGCCTGGAGGAGGACCCCGGCGATCCTCCGGGCCTCCCGGGCCAGGCCGTCGTAGTCGATGGCGATCTCGGCCCCATCCGCCTCCAGGAAGCGGAAGGCAGTCTGCCCGGGCTGGAGCCCGGCGCGATGCTCCACCAGGTCCGCCAGGGTCTCGAGGCCCGGCAAGGTCACGGGGTCACCGACTCCTGGAGCCCTCGCCGGATGTCCCCGGCCAGGGCCTCCGCGTGGGAACGATCCAGGCTGGGTTCCGGCCAGAGCAGGAAGTAGCTGAGGCGTCCGCGGAAGAGGGCCGTGGCGCCCGCCAGCCGGCCCAGGGCCGAGAGGGCGGCCGCCCCCTGGACCTCCTGCACCTCCAGGTCCCCGAAGCGTCCCAGGGCGTCCAGCCCTCCGAGGTGCGTGAGGCCGGTGGTGTTGGGGGTGGCGGCGGCGAAGCGCCGCGCCAGCTCCTGCGGGCTCGCACCATCGCCGCCCGCCATGCGATAGAGCCGCGCTACCAGCGGGAGGGTGGCCGCGGGGAACCTTGTCGCCATGTCCCGCTTGAGTCCCTCGCGGATGGCCCGTGCCAGCACCCAGAGATCCGTGTCCCGCCGGATGCGCCGCCGGAACTTCGACATGGCCACGAAGAAGCCCACCTCCTCACCCGCGGGGGGCACGAGCTGCGGCCGCAGGTCCACGGGCGAGGCGCAGCCCACCGTCGCGTCCTGGCCGGCCCCAGCGTCCCGGGCCACCGCCAGCAGCAGGGCCGCCGCGGCCACGCCGTGCACCGTCACCCGCTCCCTCCGCGCGCGCTCCAGGAGGGCCGACGTGAAGGCCTCGTCGAAGCGGTGGGGGGTGATGCGGGTGCGGCGCTCGTGGGGCGGGACGTCGTGGTCCAGCCGGAAGGCGGGGCGTCCCAGGGTGCGGTCCCGCCACAGTTCCCGGAGGACGAAGCGCAGCCGGAGGGTGAGGCCGGCGGCACCGAGCGCCTGCGGCGGCAGCCGCGCGTCCACGGGTCCGCGGTCTTCCAGGGGGGGGAGCCGCGCCCCCTCCCCGGCCACCCGGAGTAGCTCTTGCATCAACTTGGCCGCGGAAAGCCCATCGCTGACGGCGTGGTGGCAGGTGAGCATCACCCGGGCGTCCTGGGCCCCGTGGCGCAGGAGCACGCACCGGAAGAGGGGCCCGGTCTCCCAGGGGAAGCCCCGGTGGATCTCCTCCTCCATCCGCTCGACCCAGGAGTCCTCTCCGCCTTCCAGTTCCCGCAGCGGCAGCGGGGGGACCCCTCCCGGACGGAAGGCGGGCGCGCCGGCCCCGCCCCCCTCGGAGGCGATGCGCACCCTCAGGAGCGGGTGGCGGGCCTGGACGGCGTCCAGGGCCGCCCTCAGGGCCCCGCTGGACAGCGGCCCGCGCAGCCGCGCCATGAGGCTGAAGTTCATGGAGGCGCCGTCGCTGAGTCGCCAGAGGGCCTTCTCGATGGGGCTCAGGGGACGTCCTCCTTCATCCACGGCGGGCCTCGAGGAGCACCCGCAGTCCACCGCGGGGGCCCAGGGTGAGAC
Organism: Planctomycetota bacterium; assembly: GCA_016209495.1. Taxonomy (GTDB): domain Bacteria; phylum Planctomycetota; class JACQVX01; order JACQVX01; family JACQVX01; genus JACQVX01. The sequence continues at coordinate 27,454 of JACQVX010000178.1, read as the reverse complement.
GCGGTTCCATGCGGACCCTGACCCCAGGGGCGGGACGCACCCGCCAGCGCCGGGCGACACAGGCCAGCACCAGGACCCCCTCCAGCCAGGCGAAGGCCTCCCCGATGCACACCCGGTTGCCTCCGCCGAATGGGAAGTAGGCGTAGCGCGGCCGGACGGCCTCCGCCTCGGGGGTCCAGCGGTCCGGGTCGAAGGCCTCCGGTCGCGGGAAGAAGCGCGGGTCGCGGTGGGTGACATAGGGGCAGAGGAAGATGGTCGATCCCCGCGGCAGGCAATAGTCGCCGACGGGGTAGTCGGAGGCGGCCCGGCGTCCCAGCAGCCACGCGGGGGGATAGAGGCGCATGGACTCGGCGAAGACGCGGCGGGTGAAGTCCAGCCGATCCGCGTCCTCGGGGGTGGGGACACGGCCGCCCAGTACCCGGTCCAGCTCCGCGTGGAGTCGCCCCTGGGCCTCCGGGTGCATGGAGAGGAGGTGCCAGGTCCAGGTGAGGGCGTGGGCGATGGTCCCGTGGCCCGCCAGGAAGACCGTCATGGCCTCGTCCCGGAGCTGCTCCTCGCTCATCCCCCGGCCGTCCCCCTCCTCGTCCCGGGCTCGCAGGAGGATGGAGAGCAGGTCCCCGCGCTCCTCGCCGCCGCGCCGGCCCTCGTCGATCACCCGGTGGATGGTCCGGTCCAGGCGCTCCATGGCCTCCCTGAAGCGCCGGTTGGACGGCAGGGGAAGACGCGCCAGGAGGTCGTAGAAGGGGTAGAACCTCCGCCCCTGCCAGGCCAGGGCGGTCTCCAGGGCCTCGCCGATCTCCGAGGCCTCGGCCTCCACGTCGACCCGGAAGAGGGTCCACGCCACGATGGCCATGGTCAGACGCGTCATGGCGCGCGCGATGTCCAGGTTCGCCCCGTCCTCCCAGCGCGCGGTCTCGCGCTCGGCGTGGTCCACGAAGGCCCGGGCATAGACGGCGAGGCGGGCGCGGTGGAAGGCCGGCTGACAGAGCCGGCGCTGGCGCAGGTGGAACTCGCCCTCGCTGGTGAGCAGCCCATTCCCGACGATGGGCCTGGCGCGCTCCAGGCCCCGGCTCTTGGTGAGCCATTGGGCGCGGGTGACGAGGGCGTCCTCGATGAGGTCCGGGTGGTTGAGGAGGTAGATGGTCCGGCTCCCCAGCCGGAAGCGGACCAGGTCGCCATGCCTCCGGGCGAGGTCCTGGAGGAAGCCCGTGGGGTCCCTGCGGAAGGCGAGCAGTTGACCGACCAGGGGGACCCCGCGCGGCCCCGGGGGCCTGGCGCGGGCAGAGGTCTGGTGATGCACGTTCCATCTGTCACTCGCCACGAGCATTGACCCCGGGCATCGTCATGAGCATTGACCCCGGGGGGCGACCGGTAGTTTGCGTCGTTCTTCTACCTTGTCTTCGTCCTCCTGGCAACGGGTCGGGACGTAGCCCGGGCTGTCGCCGACCGCCGAGCGCCCGCAAGGGGCTCGGCGAGAGCGAGTCCGATGCGTTCAAGCTTGCGCGAGTCCCGGGTGCGCCAGCGCCTCGCGGACGGCCTCCAGCCGCGGGGCCACCCGCCGCGCGGGGGGGGCGGCCCGGGCGGCGCCGGCCACGTCCTTCAGGCCGTTGCCGGTGCTCACCACCAGGACCCGGTCGCGAGCCGTGAGCCACCCCCGGGCCCTGGCGCACACCACTCCGGCGTAGGCCGCCGCGGCGGCGGGCTCGGCGAAGACCCCCGTGGCCGCTGCCAGGTCCCGGGCCGCGTCGAAGATGGCCGCGTCCTCCACGGTGACCCAACGGCCGCCGCTGGCGCGCACCGCCCGGAGGGCCTTGCGGCCGTTGCGCGGCTCGCCGCAGTTGATGGAGTCGGCGGCGGTGCGTGGCTCGGGCCAGGGCTCGCAGTCCTCCAGGCCGCGGGCGGCGGCGGCGGCCAGGGGGGCGGCCCCCGCCGCCTGCACCGCCAGGAGCCGCGGCGCGCCGGTCCACACCCCCAGCCGTCGCATCTCCTCCATGCCCTTTCCGACCCCGGCCACGGTGCATCCGTCCCCCACGGACACGGCGACCCAGTCCGGAGGGTCGGAGGAACATTGCTCGGCGATCTCCAGCCCGCAGGTCTTCTTCCCCTCCACCAGGTAGGGGTTCACGGCGGCGTTGCGGTTGTACCAGCCGAAGGCCTCCACCGCCTCCTGGCAGAGGGCCCAGGCCGCCTCGTAGGGCGCCTCCACCAGGAGGACCCGCGCCCCGAAGGCCCGGAGCTGGGCCACCTTGGCCTCCGGGGCGGTAGCGGGGACGAAGATGGTCGCCTCCAGTCCGGTGTTGGCTGCCATGCCGGCCAGGGACGACGCCGCGTTCCCCGTCGAGGCGCAGGCGATCTGCCGGTAGCCCAGGTCCAGGGCCTTGGTCACCCCCACGGCGCTCGCCCTGTCCTTGAAGGAGGCGGTAGGCTGCCGCCCCTCGTCCTTCACGCGGAGGCCTCCCAGGCCCATGCGCCGGGCGAGGACCGGGAAGTCGTAGACCGGGGTCCAACCTACATGCAGGCCGGGCCTCCCGGCGGTCCCCCGGACGGGGAGCACGTCGAGGTATCGCCAGATGGAGCGCTCCGGGTCCGCCCGGAGCCGCGCCGCGAGGCCTTCCAGCGGCCCGGGGCGATACTCCACGTCCAGGACGCCCTCCAGGCCGCAGGGCGGGCAGGTGTACGGGACCTCGCCCTCGGCGTAGGCGGCCCCGCAGCGCACGCAGCGCAGGGCCGCCACCTTGTCCTCGGCCCCGGTCGCCCTCGACTTCAAAGCACTCGCTCCATGAACAGCGCGCCCTCGATGGGGTTGTGGCGGTACGGCGCAATCTCGACGAACCCGAGACTGCGGTAGAGGGTGATCGCCTCCTTCATGGAAGGCAGGGTGTCGAGACGCATGCGGCGGTAGCCCAGACGTCGTGCCTCGGTGACGATGGCCTCGGCCAGATCGCGACCGAGCCCGCGCCCCCGGTAGGCAGGCCGAACGTAGAGCCTCTTCATCTCGCAGCAGGCTGCGCCGAGCCGTCGAAGCGCGACGCAGCCAGCGGTGTCCTCCCCGTCCCAGGCCAGGAGCAGCGTCCCGCCGGGGGGTGCGTACTCACCCGGAAGCCTCGCGACCTCCTCCTCGAAGCCCTGGAAACAGAGATCCAAGCCGAGCGCGTCTGCGTACTCCAGGAAGAGGACACGGACGTTCAGGATGTCTCCGCTGTGCGCCATCGCGACGTCGAGATCCGGGCGCCTGGCACGCTCGTCCACAGGAGAGCGAGGCACCCACCCCTTGTCGCCTCGGACGGTCGAGCAAAGGAGCCACCCGGCCTCTTCGCCCTCGATGGCCAGTACCTCTCCCGGCTCGACAGTGAGCTCTGTGGCGTTGTAGTCCACGCGCGTCCGACAGCAACCTGCCGACTCCTCGAGGTGGCTCCGGGGCATCCAACCGGCCCGCCCCGTCTCCTTCACGCACCACACCCAGCCCGGCCATTCGCTTCTCCGGTCGTGAACGACCAGCGCCTCGCCGGCGCGCACGTCGAGGGGCTCCGGATATGCGGACCGGTAGCCCTTGCGAACGATTCCCCGCCGCTCCGAGGAGGACGCCAGCAACGCCGGTCTCACCCCATACCCATGTGGCGGTTGTCACGGCACGAGACCTCGAGCTTCCGGAGTTCGCAGGTCTCCGCTCCCGACGACACGAAGGGGTCAGCCTCGGCGATGGCGCGGGCCTCCGTCTCGGACACGCCCCTGAGGACGACGATGCCGCCCTTTCTGTCGCAGAACGGACCACACAGCTCCAGACGCCCCTGCTCCTCGAGACGCCTGAGGTGAGCGACGTGCGCACGGACGAGGTCCTCGTGGAAGAGCTGCGGCCGCTCGACGGTGAGAAGGATCACGTAGCGGATGAAATGGTCGGACATGGACTCGGACGTGGCCGGCCGGGCTCGGTCCATGGCGGCGTAGAGGCCCTCCTCGAGGAACAGCGCCTGGTCGAGGCGCGCGTAGCGAGCGCGGGGCTCTAGTGCGAGGAGGTCGTCCCGGATGGAAGCCGCAACGACCTCGCCGAAGAGCACGAAGCCCGACCCCACCTCCTGGGTGCCGACTAGGCGGCACTCGAGGTGGGCCTTGCAGTCGTCCACGAGCGGCGCGCGGATCGTAGATGCCGGCACCAGACGGAAATCGCTCCGTCGAATGCGCTCCTCGCCCCTCCACTGGACGCAGGCGAAGGTCCTTTCGACCAGGGAGCCGTCGACGATGTTGACCGCGAAGCACCCCGTGGCCAGCACGTCTGTCTCGGTCCGGCCGCCCTTGGAACCGGAGAGCATCAGCGTCGGCGGCTCGAAGGCGACCATCTGGAGCCAGCTCTTCGGTGCCACGTTGGGTGTGCCGCCCGCGTCCACGGTGGAGACAAGGGCGATGGGTCCCGGGATGAGGCTTGGGTGCCACTCGCGCTTGTCGATGGGGTACGGAGCCTTTCGCGTCACCGTTCCGCCGCCTTGCCGTGCACTCTGGACCGTCTCACTCAAAGAGTGCGCCGTTTCCAGGTGGTCGTGGCCGTGGGCGCCCTCACGACCACCTCGCGGGGTCGCCCGTCGAGCGGATGCGGCCCACGCTCAGGGCCCGGGCGGCGGGGGAGTCCTTCATGGGGAGGGTGTAGCGCCTCACCCCGTCGTAGGCCTCCAGGGCCCCGGCCACCGCCCCGGCGGTGGGCACCAGGCCGATCTCTCCCACCCCCTTGGCCCCGAAGGGGCCCTCCGGCTCCGGGTCCTCCACCAGGATCACCTGGCACCGCGGCATGTCCCTGGCCCTGAGCACGCCCAGGTCCCGCAGCTTGAAGGTGACAGGCATCCCGTCCTCGCAGGGCAGCTCCTCCGAGAGGGCGTAGCCCAGGCCCATGTGGATGGAGCCCTCGATTTGCCCCTCGCAGAGGGCGGGGTTCACCGCCCGGCCCACGTCGTGGGCGGCGACGAAGCGGTCCAGCCGGCCGTCCGAGTCCAGGACGCACACCTGCGTGGCGTAGCCGAAGGCCGTATGGGTCTTCACCCGCCCCGGGGCCCCCAGCGGGGTGGTGTCGTCCACCAGGACGTCGGCGGCGTAGACCTTGCCCGCCAGGTCGCCCAGGGTCCGGCCCGTGTCCAAGTCGGCGCGCAACTTCCCGGCGGCGCTCAGGACCGCACGGCCCCCGAAGAGGGTGGCACGGGAGCCCGTGGTCTGGCCGCAGGCGAGCTGGTAGGTGGAGTCCACCCGCGGGCGGAAGGCGGAGGCGGCCAGACCCGTGACCTCCGAGGCGAACTGGACCAGGACCGTGAGGAGGCCCTGGCCCATCTCCGTGTAGCCGTTGTAGAGGGAGACGGTGCCGTCCGACTCCACCACCAGGCGGCACCGGCCCCACTCCTGGGCCCCGTTCCCGATGCCCGAGTTCTTCAGCCCGCAGGCGATGCCCACCGCCCTGCCTGCCCGCCGGGCCGCGTAGTAGGCCTCCTTGACGGCCGTGAGGGTCTGCCGCAGTCCCACGGACTTCTCCAGGACCTGCCCCGTGGAGAAGACGTCCCCCACCCGGAGGGCGTTCCGCCAGCGCATCTCCCAGCCGTCCAGCCCCACCCGCGCCGCCAGCAGGTCCACCGCCCCCTCCATGGCGAAGTGGGCCTGGTTCGCCCCGAAGCCCCGCATGGCCCCGCAGGGGGGATTGTTCGTGGCGACGCACAGGGCCTCCACGTCCACGTGGTCCACCCGGTAGGGTCCGCAGGCGTGGCCCGCGGCCCGCTCCAGGACCTTGGCCCCCACCGAGGCGTAGGCCCCCGTGTCCCCCACCATGCGGGCCCGCACGGCCGTGAGCCGGCCCTGGGCGTCGCAGCCCACCTCGTAGCGCATGGCGATGGGGTGGCGCTTGGGGTGGAGCCGGATGGACTCCTCCCGGTTCAGGGTGAGGCGCACCGGTCGGCCCGTCAGCCGCGCGAGCAGCGCCGTCTGGGCCTGGACGGACATGTCCTCCTTGCCCCCGAAGGCCCCGCCGTTGGGCACCAGCTCCACGTGGATGGCCTCCGCGCTCACGCCCAGGAACCCGGCCACCTGCCGCCGGTCATCGAAGATCCCCTGGCCCTGGGTAAGGAGGTGGAGCCGGCCGTCCGGCAGGGGCTCGGCGAGGCAGCTCTCGGGCTCCAGGTAGAGGTGCTCCACCCGCTGGGTCCGCCAGGTCCCGCGCACCACGTGCGCGCTCCCGGCGAGGGCCGCCGCCGCGTCCCCCCGGCGGATGACCGAGTGGGAGATGACGTTCGGGTGCCTCGGGTTCACCCGGGGGGCCCCGTCCTCCATGGCCGCCTCGGGGGTCGAGACCGGCGGGAGCCGCTCGTAGTCCACCCGCACCAGGGCCGCCGCCCGGCGCGCCGTCGGTTCGTCGTCCGCCGCCACCGCCGCCAGGACGTCGCCCACGCAGCGGACCTCCTCGCCCTCGGCCACGAAGCCGGGCCAGTCGGCCAGGATGAGGCCGTACCAGCGCTCGCCGGGGACGTCCGCCGCCCTGGCCACGGCGCGGACCCCCGGGAGCCCCCGGGCGGGCCCCGTATCGATGCGCAGGACCCGGGCCCGGGCGTGGGGCGATAGGACGAGCGCCCCGTGCAACATCCCTGGCCTGGCCAGGTCGGCCACGTAGGGCCGGACCCCCAGGGTCAGCTCCGGGGCCTGGACCCGGGCCAGGGAGGCCCCCACCCCGCCCCGCTCGCAGGGCCCCGCGGTGGCCTCGCCCCTACGCGCGGCCGCCACCGCCTCCACCGCGTCCAGGACCTTCACGTAGCCCGTGCAGCGGCAGAGGTGGACGTCGAGGGCGCGGGCGATGGCCTCCCGCGTGGGAGCGGGGTCCTTCCCGGTGAGGTGCCAGGCCCGGAGCGCGATGCCCGGGATGCAGAAACCGCACTGGAGGCCCGCCGTGGCCGTGAAGGCCCTGGCGATGAGGGCGCGGTCCTCCCGGGGGAGACCCTCCAGGGTGAGGACCTCCCGACCCTCGGCCCGCTGGGCGGGGATGGCGCAGCTCACCTTGGGATTCCCGTCTACCAGGACCAGGCAGCAGCCGCACTGGCCCTGGGGCTGGCAACCGTCCTTGAGGGAGAGGATCCCGCAGCGGTTCCGGAGGGCGTCCAGGAGGGACTCCCCGGGTCCCGCCTCCACGGTCCGCGCCCCGCCGTTCAGGCTGAACGTGACGGACATGGCGCGGACTACCCTACCCGCACAGGGCCGCGGCTTCTAGCCCCGTTCCACCAGGGCGCTGGGGAAGCGCGCCAGGACCGCGGCGCAGTGCTGCAGCTCCCGGGTGTCCACGCACTCCCCGATCTTGTGCGTGTTCTGCTCGATTCCCGGACCCACCCCGAACATGGGGGGGTGCCAGGTATCCCCGCTCTCGACCCAGCGCTTGCGCCCCGGGACCTGGATCCGGCTGGCCGCGCGGGCCACGTGGAACCCCACGCCGTCCGTGGAGAAGATCCAGCGGTCCACCCGTGGCTCCCGGCGGAGATAGCCCTTCCGGGAGCCGGAGGGCCGCTCCTGGAGCCGCGGCGTGACGGTCCCGCGATAGGCGGCCACGGCCGCCTGGACCACCGGGTGGTCCCCGGGGGTGACCCAGCCGCGATAGAACTGGGGGTTGCCGGTCTCCTGGCCCTTCCAGGTGGGCCGGTCGTAGCGGGGGACTCTCACCAGGACCCGCAGCCCCGCCTGGCGGGCCGAGGCCACGGCGGAGAACCGCTCCACGTCCGCCAGGGCCTCCTCGGGGGTCTCCCCCAGGGTGAGCCGTCGGTCGAAGCGGAAGGTGAAGCGGTCCGGCACCGCGCAGTCGCTGGGCGTGTCGAGCTGGGCCCAGGAGGCCGTGCGCGTCCCGTGGCCCAGGAAGGGGTCGTCCTTGAAGCCCTCCAGCCGCTCGTAGCGGCCCGCCGCCTCCACCAGGATCCGGGCCCCGTGCTCCAGGGGATTCAGCCCCTCCCAGGGCATGGACCCGTGGCAGGAGCGGCCCGTGACCTCCACCTCGATCTGCATGCGTCCGCGCTGGCCGCGGTAGATCCCCAGGGCCCCCTTGTCGGCATCGCCCGTACCCTCGGTGAGGATGACCGCGTCGGGGATCCACTCCGCTGGCGCCCCCGGCCATACCCGGTTCACCAGGTGCAGCGGCCCGCCTCCGTCGTTGTCCTCCTCCGCCGCCGTGGCGTAGGAGCGGACCAGGGCCCCGCGCAGGGCCCCCTCCCGCGTCAGCTCCACCTGGATCTTCGTGGCGAGGACCTGGGCCACCACCCCACCGAGCTGATCGGCCGAGCCGCGCCCGAAGACCACGTGAGTCCAGTCCGCCTCGTCGGGGATGTGTCCCAGCTCCCGCCGCAGGAAGTCCCGGTTGACTTGCTCCCGGTCCACCAGCCCCAGGTAGGCGTCGATGCCGCCGCCGATCTTGGAGGTCCACTGGGGACGCAGCGCCCGCACCGTGTCCGAATGGCCATCGTAGTAGACCACCCGCTTCCGGTCCGCCGGGGTGCGGTCCTCCGGGTCCTCGACCGTCCAGACCAGGTTCCCGTAGTCGTCGAAGCCCACGTCCTCTGCCCGGCGCACCGCACCGATCTCGGCGATCCGGCGCCGGAGGTACTCCAGCCGGGGGCCCTCGTGATTCGAGAGCCCGCACTCCGGGTCTCCCCCCTCCGAGCGGGGCCGATCCACGTGGTCCGCGGGGATCCGGACGACCTCCCTCAGGATCTCGGCCCCCAGGGGCCGATACCTCTCCGCCAGGTCGGCGACCTTCCCATCCAGGTTCGAAGACATGGGCACCTCCGCGCTCAGACGCGCCCCGCCAGCCGGGCCGCCAGGTCCGGGACCTTGGCGGCGGCCAGGAGGGCCATGATGACGTAGACCTTCTTGTTCGCCTCCCGGGCCACGTCCACCCGGTGGCGGGCCATGACCCCCGGCGAGACCTCGGCGCCGATGTCCGCCGGGAGGCAGTGCAGGTAGAGGGCGCCGCCACCGGCGGTGAGGCCCATGCGGCGCTCGTCGCAGATCCAGTCCCGGTGGCGGGCGTTCCGCTCCAGGGCCCTGCGCTCGATATCCGCCATGCGCTGCCGGTCAAGCGCCCGATGGGCCTCCACGCGCTCCAGCATCAGCTCGTGGGGACCCCAGCTCTTGGGGTAGACCGCCTCGGCCCCCCGGAAGGCCTCATCCATGGAGGCGACGACCCGGAAGGAGCCGCCGGAGGCACCGGCGTTGGCCCCGGAGGCGCCGGTGCACTCGTCCATGAGGCGGTAGCCCTCCGGGTGGGCCAGGGTGACATGGGCCCCGAACCGGGTGAGGAGGGTGATGAGCCCCTGGGGGACCGAGAGGGGCTTGGCGTAGCTGGGGGAATAGGCCCAGGAGACGGCGATGCGCCGGCCCGCCAGCTGGCCCAGGCGCTCCCGCAGCCAGAGGAGGTCCGCCAGGGTCTGGGTGGGGTGGTCCACGTCGCACTGGAGGTTGACGACGGGGACCTTGCGGGGGTCGCCCGTGGCCGCCAGGTAGTCGTCGATGCCGCGCTTCAGCTCGCGCATGAAGCGGTTCCCCTCGCCCAGGATGAGGTCGTGGCGCGCCCCCAGGGCGTGGGCGTTCATCCCCAGCATGGCCCCGGTCTCCTCGGCCGTCTCGCCATGCGCCACCTGGGTCGACGAGCCGTCCACGATGACCGGCCGCATCCCCAGCCGGGCCGCGGCCCCCGCCCAGGCGGACTTGGTGCGCGTGGAATTGTCGAAGAAGATCGCGTAGGCCAGCTCGTCCGGGAGCAGGGCGGCGGACCGCGTGCCGGGTCGGGCGCGGTCCAGGGCCTCCAGGCGGGTCGCCACCGCCAGGAGGGTCTCCAGCTCGGTGGTGGACCAGTCCATGGTGGCGAGCAGGCTGCGGCCCAGCAGGGCCTCCAGCCGCTCCGGCGCCAGGGGCGCCACGTCGTGCCCCGAGGTCTTCATGGCCTCTCCTGGACGATGTCGTGGGTGATGCGCGTCCCGGTGTGCCCATCGAAGGCCTCCACCAGGTCCTCCGGGCGGCAGACCAGGACCTCGCCCCCGCCGTGCTCCAGGAAGTCGATGGCCGCCTCCACCTTGGGCCCCATGCTGCCGGGGGGGAACTGCCCCTCCCGGGCCAGGGCCCGGAGCTCCGCGAGCCCCACCTCCGGGAGGGACACGGGGCTGGCCGTGAGGAAGTCCCGGTAGACCCGGTCCACCCCCGTGGTCATGACCAGACGGCGGGCGCCCAGGGAACGGGCCAGGAGGGCGCTGGTCCGGTCCTTGTCCACGACGGCCTCCAGGCCGTGCAGGGGGCCATCCTCCCCCCGGGCGACCGGGATCCCCCCGCCGCCGCAGCAGATCACGGTGGCCCCCGCCTGGATCAGCCGGCGGATGGTCTCGAGCTGGACAATGTCCTCCGGGGGCGGGGAAGGCACCACGCGCCGCCAACCGCGGTGCGAGTCCTCCACCATCCGCCAGCCGCGCTCACGCCGGAGGGACTCGGCCTCCGCCGCCGAGTAGAACTTGCCGACGGGTTTGGTGGGGGCCAGGAAGGCGTGGTCCCCCGGGTCCACCCCCACCTCCGTGACGACGGTCACGACCTCGGCGTCCACGCGGCGTCGCCGAAGCTCGCGCCGGAGGTCGCGCTGGATCATGTAGCCCAGGCTCCCCTGGGAGTCGGCCACGAGGGAGTCCAGCGGTACCTCGTGGATCCGGTCCCTGGAGAGCTCCACCCGCATCTGCATGAAGCCCACCTGGGGCCCGTTGCCATGGGTGAGCACCAGGCGCTCCCCGCGGGCGATCAGCGCGGCGATGGGGGCCATGGCCCGCGCCGTGACCCGGAACTGGCTGTCCACCGTGGGGGGCATGGCGGGGTCGATGAGGGAGTTGCCTCCGATCGCGACCACCGAGAGAGCGGCCGGCAGGCTGGGTCCGGGACCGTGCACCGGGCGGGAAGCTATCACCGGCGCGCTCGGGCGTAAAGGGACCTCCACGCGCACGGCCGTGGCCGTGTGCGTGGGCGTGCGCACGGGCCTGGGGCCCTGGTCCCGGCCCGCAGCCTACTCCCCCGTCCCCACCCGCAGCGACCGCCCCTCCATCTCCAGGGGCCTCTCCACGCCCAGCAGGTCCAGGAGCGTGGGGGCCACGTCCAGGAGCCGCCCCCCCGGGGCGAGGCGCGCCCCGGGGCGCGAGGGGTCCACGAGGATGACGTGGACCGGGTGGGTGGTATGGGCGGTGTGAGGCCCTCCGGTGACCGGGTCGATCATCTGCTCCGCGTTGCCGTGGTCCGCCGTGACCAGGACCGCGGCCCCGGCGCCGGCCGCGGCCTCCAGGACCCGGCCGATGCAGCCGTCCACCGCCTCGCAGGCCGCGACGGCGGCCGGTATCGAGCCGGTATGGCCTACCATGTCCGCGTTGGCGTAGTTGACGATGACCACCTCCTGGGCCGAGCGCCGCACCCGGTCCACCAGCACGTCGGTGACCTCCACGGCGCTCATGGCGGGACTCTGGTCGTAGGTGGCCACCCGGGGACTGGGGACGAGCACGCGCTCCTCTCCCGCCCAGGGCTCCTCGCGTCCGCAGGAGAAGAAGAAGGTGACGTGGGCGTACTTCTCCGTCTCGGCGATGCGTAGTTGCCGGAGCCCCGCCCCGGACACCACCTCTGCGAAGGTGCGCCGGAACGTCTGGGGCGCAAAGGCCACCGGGAGGTCCAGGGCCTCGTCGTAGCGCGTCATGCACACGAGCCGGGGCCTGGGCGCGCCCCCACGGTCGAAGCCCTCGAAGCGGGCGTCCGTGAGGGCATGGGCGAGCTGCCGCATCCGGTCCGCCCGGAAGTTGAACGAGAGCACCACGTCCCCCCCGTGCACCGGGCCCAGGGGCGCGCCCCCCTCGTCCACCAGGACCCGCGGCTCGACGAACTCGTCGGTGACGCCCGCCGCGTGGGAGACCCGCAGGACCTCCACGGCCGACCTGGCCGTCTCCCCGCGCCCGTGGACCATGGCGTCGTAGGCACGGCCCACGCGGTCCCAGCGCCGGTCCCGGTCCATGGCAAAGTAGCGCCCCGAGACCGTGGCGACGCGCCCCACCCCCAGGGAGTCGCACCAGCCTTCGATCTCGGAGAGGTACCGGGGAGAGGAGTCCGGGGCCGTGTCCCGCCCGTCGGTGATGGCGTGCAGCCAGACTCTTGCCACGCCCCGCGAGCGGGCCAGCTCCAGCAGGGCCCGGACGTGGCCCATGGCGGAGTGGACCTGCCCGTCGGAGCACAGCCCCACGAGGTGCAGCGCTCCCTGGCGGGCACGGTCCATGGCGTCGCACAGGACCGGGATGGAGGCGAAGGAGCCGTCGGCGATGGCGCGGTCGATGCGCGTGACGTCCATCCGGACCAGGCGCCCGGCCCCGAAGTTCATGTGGCCCACCTCGGAGTTGCCCATGACGCCCCGAGGCAGCCCCACGGCCTCGCCGCTGCACGCCAGGAGGGCCCAGGGGGCCTCGCCCAGCAGCCGGTCCAGGACGGGGGTGCGGGCCAGGTTCACGGCGTTCCCGGGCCCCGCGGGGGCCACGCCCCAGCCGTCCCGTATGACGAGGACGGCGGGACGGATCAGCCGAGTTCCTCGATGGCGGCGGCGAGCGAGGCCAGGGCCTCCTCGCTGCGGGCCAGGCCGGCGCGCTCGCGCTCCACCACGGCCGCCGGGGCCCGCTCCACGAAACGGGGCTCCGCCAGCTTGGCGGCGATCCGGTCCCGGTGGGCCCGCTCCTCGCCCGCCCTCGCCTCGAGGCGCCGCCGCTCGGCCGCCACGTCGATGACCCCCGCGAGGGGGACGTAGCCCGCCGCGTCGCCGAGGACGATGGCCGCCGAGGCCCGCGGCCGCGCGAGTCCGGTCCCCACCTCCAGGCGGGCGAGCCCCGCCATGCGCTCCAGGAGGCCCGCGCGAGCCGAGACGGCGCGGGCCACCGCCGCGTCCCGGGCCGAGACCACGAGGTCCAGGCCCGCGCCGGGCGCGAGCTCGTAGCGCTTGCGGACGTTGCGCACGCCCCGGATCAGCTCCTGGACCCGTGCCATGTCCGTCTCGAGGGCGTCGTCCACCCAGGCCGCGTCCGACCGCGGCCAGGCCGCCACGATGAGGGCCGTCGCCAGGTCCCCGGTGTAGGGCCGGAGCCGCTGCCAGACCTCCTCGGTGACGAAGGGCGTCACCGGGTGCAGCAGACGCAGGGCCACGTCCAGGACGTGGGCCAGGGTGGCCCCGGCGGACCTCGCCTGCCCCGGTTCGCCGCCCGCCAGCCTAGGCTTGACCGCCTCGATGTACCAGTCACAGAGGTCGTGCCAGACGAAGGCGTGGAGGAGGTGCAGCCCCTCGTTGAAGCGGTAGCGCTCGAAGCGGTCCGTGACCAGGGCGACGGAGCGGTGCAGGCGGGAGAGGATCCAGCGGTCCTCCTCCAGGAGCCCTTCGCCGGGGCGCGGCGCGGCCAGCGGCCCCGGGCAGCCCTCCAGGCGCCCCAGCACGAACCGCGACGCGTTCCATAGCTTGTTGGTGAAGTTGCGCCCCATCTCGAACTTTTCGACCGCGAGGCGCGCGTCCTGTCCCTCGGCGGTAAGCATCACCAGGCTGAACCGCAGGGCGTCGGCGCTGTAACGCTCGATCATCTCGATGGGGTCGATGCCGTTGCCCAGGGACTTGGACATGATGCGGCCCTGGTCGTCCTTGACCATGCCGTGGAGGTAGACGGTGTCGAAGGGGGCCTGGCCCGTGAACTCGATGCCGGCCATGATCATCCGGGCCACCCAGAAGAAGATGATGTCGGGCCCGGTCACCAGCGTCCGCGTGGGGTAGAAGGTGCGGAGGTCCGCCGTGTCCCCGGGCCACCCCATGGTGGAGAAGGGCCAGAGCCACGACGAGAACCAGGTGTCCAGGACGTCCGGGTCCTGCTCCAGGTCCCCACCGCCGCAGCGCGCGCAGGCCGAGGGCGTCGAGCGGGCCACGGTGATGCCCCCGCAGCCGTGCGAGCGGCAGTGCCATGCCGGGATGCGGTGGCCCCACCAGAGCTGGCGGGAGATGCACCAGTCGCGGATGCCCTCCATCCACTGGAAATAGACGTGCTCCCAGCGCTCCGGCGTGAAGCGCACACGGCCCTCGCGCACCGCCGCCATGGCGGGTCCCGCCAGGGGCTTCATGCGGACGAACCACTGGGTCGAGAGCCAGGGTTCCAGGATGGTCCCGCAGCGCTGGCAGTGGGCCACGGGGTGGACATGGTCCTGCCGCCCCGCGTAGAGCCCCTCTTCCTGTAGCCGCTGGACCACGCGCTCGCGGGCCTCGAAGCGGTCCAGGCCCTGGAACTCGCCTCCGTTCTCGTTGATGGTCCCGTCGGCGCGCAGGACGTTGACCCGGGCCAGGCCGTGGCGCTGCCCCAGCTCGAAGTCGTTGGGGTCGTGGCCGGGGGTGATCTTGAGGCATCCGGTCCCGAAGGCCCGGTCCACGAAGGCGTCCGCCACCACGGGGATCTCGCGACCCACGAAGGGGAGGACCACGGTCCGGCCCACCAGGTCGCGGTAGCGCACGTCCTCCGGGTGGACCGCCACCGCCGTGTCGCCCAGGAGGGTCTCGGGCCGCGTGGTGGCCACGGTGACGTGGCGGCCCGGCTCCCCCTTCACGGGGTAGCGGATGGAATACATCGCCCCGGCGACGTCCTTGTGGATCGCCTCCTCGATGGTGAGGGCCGTGGCGCAGCGGGGGCACCAGTTCACCAGGTACTCGCCCCGATAGATGAGCCCCTTCTCGTGGAGGCGGCAGAAGACCTCCACCACGGCGCGGGAGAGCCCCTCGTCCATGGTGAAGCGCTCCCGGCTCCAGTCGCAGGAGGCCCCGAGGCGTCGGAGCTGGCGGACGATGGTGGACCCGTGCTCCTCCTTCCACTCCCAGACCTTCTCCAGGAAGCGCTCGCGCCCCAGGTCGGCCCGGCGCATGCCCTCCTTCTTGAGCTTGCGCTCCACCACGTTCTGGGTGGCGATGCCGGCATGGTCGGTCCCCGGGAGCCAGAGGACCTTGCGGCCCTGCATGCGCCTCAGGCGCGTGATGAGGTCCTGGAAGGTGTTGTCCAGGGCATGCCCCATGTGGAGGACCCCCGTCACGTTGGGCGGGGGGATCACGATGGAGAAGGGTTCGCCGGGGGCGTCCGGCTCCTCGTGGAAGTAGCCCCCGTCCTCCCAGAACCGGTACCAGCGGTCCTCCACGGCCGCGGGGTCGTAGCGGCCGGCCTGCGGCGCGTCCTCGGTCATGGCTCAGTGGGCCGGAACTACGGCCTTCTCCGCCGCCTTCTCGGACTGGTGGAAGTGCAGGTGTCCGTCGGCGACGCCCACCTCCAGGACCACGCCCTGGGGGAGCGCCCCGCGGAGGATCTCCTCGCTGAGCGGGTCCTCGATGAGCTGCTCGATGGCCCGCTTCATGGGACGGGCGCCGAAGTCCGCGCTGTAGCCCTTGCCCAGGAGGAACTCCCTCGCCTCGTCGGTGATGACGAGCTGTATGCCCCTGTCCGCGAGCCGATCCGCCACGTGGCGCACCTCGATGTCGATGATCTTCTTCACGTCCTCCCGGTCGAGCTGCCGGAAGACCACCACCTCGTCCAGACGGTTCAGGAACTCCGGCCGGAACTCCTTCTCGAGCTGCTCCAGGATCTGGGCCTTCATGGCCTCGTAGTCCTGCTCCTTGGACGTCTGGCGGAAGCCCAGGGAGGCGGAGTTCTTGATCACGTCCGTCCCCAGGTTGCTGGTCATGATGAGGACGGTGTTCCGGAAGTCCACCAGACGCCCGTAGGAGTCGGTGAGCTTCCCCTCCTCCATGATCTGGAGGAGCATGTTGAAGACGTCGTGGTGGGCCTTCTCGATCTCGTCGAATAGGACCACCGCGTAGGAGCGGCGGCGGATCTTCTCGGTGAGCTGCCCGCCCTCCTCGAAGCCCACGTAGCCGGGAGGGGCGCCCACCAGCCGGGAGACGTTGTGCTTCTCCATGTACTCGGACATGTCGATCTGGATGAGGGCGTCCTCGCTGCCGAACATGAACTTGGCCAGGGCCTTGGCGAGGAGGGTCTTGCCCACCCCCGTGGGGCCGAGGAAGAGGAACGAGCCCGTGGGGCGGCGCGGGTCTTTGAGGCCGGAGCGCGAGCGGCGCACCGTATTGGCGATGGTGCGGATGGCCTCGTGCTGGGAGACGACCATCTTGTGCAGCTCCGCCTCCATCTGGAGAAGCCGCTCCGCCTCGCCCTTCTCGATGCGGGTGAGCGGGATGCCCGTCATCTTGGAGACCGTCTCGGCGATGACCTCCTCATCCACGACCCCGCCGGACTCGCTGTGGGTATCGCGCCACTCCTTCTTGATCCCGTCCTTCTTCTTCTTGAGCTTGTCGGCCTGGTCGCGGAGGCTCGCCGCCCGCTCGAAGTCCTGGGCGGCCACCGCCTCCTCCTTCTCCTTCTCCTGGCGCTTGATCTCGTCGTCCAGCTCGCGCAGGTCCGGCGGGCGGGTCATGTTCTTCATGCGCAGCCGCGCCCCCGCCTCGTCGATGACGTCGTTGGCCTTGTCCGGCAGGAAGCGGCCCGTGATGTAGCGGGTGGAGAGCTCCACCGCGTTCTCCAGGGCCACGTCCGTGTACTGGACCCGGTGGTGGGCCTCGTACTTGTCCCGCAGGCCCTTGAGGATCTCCAGGGTCTCCTCCTTGGTCGGCGGGTCCACCATGATGGTCTGGAACCGGCGCTCCAGGGCCCCGTCCTTCTCGATGTACTTCCGGTACTCGTCCAGGGTGGTGGCCCCGATGCACTGGACCTCGCCCCGGGCCAGGGCCGGCTTGAGGACGTTGGAGGCGTCGATGGCCCCCTCCGCCCCGCCCGCCCCCACCACGGTGTGCAGCACGTCGCTGTAGAGGACCACGTTCTTGGCCCTCCGCACCTCGGTCATCACCGCCTTGATACGCTCCTCGAACTGGCCGCGGTACTTGGTCCCCGCCACCATCATGGCCAGGTCCAGGACGACGATGCGCCGCTCCCGGAGCAGCTCGGGGACGGTCCCCTTAACGACCGACTGGGCCAGGCCCTCCACGATGGCCGTCTTCCCCACGCCCGGCTCCCCCAGGAGCACCGGGTTGTTCTTGGTGCGGCGCGAGAGGATCTGGATCACCCGCTCGATCTCGTTGGCGCGGCCGATGACCGGGTCGAGCTTGCCCTCCCGGGCCAGCTCCGTGAGGTCACGGCCGAAGGAGTCGAGGGCGGGGGTCTTGGACTTCCCCGCGGCGCGCTTCTGCTGCTGAGGCGGGGCGTCCACGGGCATGTCGGCCCCCAGGAGTTCCAGGACCTCGTCCCGCACGTCCTCGAGCTTCAGCCCCATGTTGAGCAGGACCTGGGCCGCGACGCCGTCGTTCTCGCGGATGAGCCCCAGGAGCAGGTGTTCCGTACCGATGTAGTTGTGGCCGAGGTTGGAGGCCTCCTCCACCGAAAGCTCCAGGACCTTCTTGGCGCGCGGGGTGAAGGGGAGCTGGCCCATGGTGACCATGGACGGACCGCTCTGGACGATCCTCTCCACCTCGTGGCGGATCTTCGTCAGCTCCACCCCCAGGTTCTTGAGGACGTTGGCGGCCACCCCCGAGCCCTCCTGCACCAGGCCCAGGAGGATGTGCTCGGTCCCGATGTACTCGTGGTTGAACCGCTGGGCCTCCTGGCGGGCCAGGCCCATGACCTTGCGGGCGCGGTCGGTGAAGCGATCGAACATGGGGGCTCCCTTCGCTACTCGAGCCAGTTCCGGATGAACGTCGCCCGGGCCACGTCCCGCTCCGGGCTGTCCAGCTTCTTCCCCTTGCACATCTGGAGGTGCGCCGGCTGCGCGAGGATGAAGAGCTCGTTAACGGTATTGATGTCCAGGTCCTCGATGATCTTCATGTTGACGCCGAGGCGCACCTGGCTGAGGAGTTCCATGGTCTCGTTGCTGGTGATGGTCCTCGCGAACCGCAGCATCCCGTAGGCGCGCCAGACCCGGTCCTCCAGGCCCTTCGGGTTGTCCTTGAAGAGGGACTCGCGGACGTTGCGCTCGTACTTGATGATCTGCGGGACCACGTCCTCGATCTGCCGGATGAGGTCCTCCTCCGCGCGTCCCAGGGTCACCTGGTTGGAGATCTGGAAGAAGTCGCCGCTGGAATTGGTCCCCTCGCCATAGAGGCCACGCACCGCCAGGTTGATCTTGGAGACGGCATGGAAGACCTTGTCGATCTGCCGCGTCATGACCAGGGCCGGCAGGTGCAGCATCACGCTCACGCGCATCCCCGTCCCCACGTTCGTGGGGCACGCCGTGAGGTAGCCGAACTGGGAGGAGAAGGCGTAGTCCAGCCGCGACTCCACCTTGTCGTCCAGGGTGGCCATCTCGACCCAGGCCTCCCGGAGCTGATAGCCCGAACACAGGACCTGGAGACGGAGGTGGTCCTCCTCGTTCACCATGATGCTGATGCGCTCCTTCTTCCCCAGTGCCACGCCTCGCTGCCCGCTGGCGTTGGCGTGCTCCTTGGAGATGAGGTGACGCTCGACGAGGAAGAGCCGCTCGATGGGGGTCGCGTCCATCACGTTGATGTAGAGCAACCCCTCCGCCAGGGCGGCCGAGAGGAGGGCCTCGCGGGAGGTCCGCTCGATCTCCGTCTTCACCTCGTCCGTGGCCCGGGTCAGGAAGGGACGGCCCCCCAGGTTCCGGGCCAGGCGAACGCGGCTGGACATGACGATGTCCGACTCGGGCCCCTGCCCGCTGAGCCACTCCCCGGCCTGGCGTTGCAGCTCAGCTATTTCCACCGGAGGGCTCCTTCAGCCGGTAGATGCGGTCCCGAAGCTCGGCGGCGTGCTCATACTCCTCCCGGTCGATGGCGCGCCTCAGCTCCTCCCGGAGCTGCATCAGCTCCTTCTCCCGGAGGACCCGCTCCCCCGCGCGCTTCGGGACACGGCCCAGGTGCTGGGTATTGCCATGGATCTTCTCCAGGAGCGGAAGGAGCAGCTTGCCGAAGACCCGGTAGTCCTCCGGACAGCCCAGGCGGCCATGGGCCCGGAAGTCGGCGTAGCTGAGGCCGCAGCGGGGGCAGTCCTGGGTCGGGGCCGCCGCCTCCTCCTTCTCCGCGGGCTGGGGCTCCGCCAGGCCGCCCAGGAGGTCGCTGATGCTGAACGGGGCCTTCTTCGTCACCCCCCGCTCCTCCGCGCAGGCCTCGCAGAGGTGGACCTCCTTCTTCGTCTGCTTGACGATCTCGGTGAGATGCACCGTCGCCACGTTCTGGTTGCAACCCTCGCAGATCACGCGGATCTCCAGGCAAGAGGCCAACTGTGTACCCCCGCGTGGTGGGGGTGTCAAGGGCGGCGGGCGCCCCGGGGCGTCGCGACTCCTGGGCCGCCTCACGGGCAGAGTGCACCGATCCCGCGTGGCCGAGGGCGTGGGCGTGGGCGTCACGTTCCCCTACACGTTCGCCTGCACGCCAGTCCAGTCCTTCCCTGGAGGCCTCCGGTTCGACCTCCGTATCCGTTCAGGACCGACCCCCTACCCCATTTCCCTCTCGATGCGCTCCGCCAGGGGGCCCGGGAGCCCTGTGCACGAGCGGCCCTCCAGGAAGGCCCGCGCGGCCTCCGCGTCCAGCCCGTGCTGGCGGCGGGCGCGCCGGAGGGCTGCGGGGTTCAGCTCGAAGGCCAGCTCCTCGTCGTCCTCCCACGCGGACTGGGCCAGGAGCCGCAGGCGGTGCAGGGTATCCAGGTCGGCCTCGTCCCTTGCCAGGAGCACCTGCCCGTCCTCCTTCACCACCAGGGGACGGCGTCCCGGGTCGTCGCACGCCAGCCAGGCCACCGGCCCCTCCAGGACCCCGCGCAGGTCCACCTCGCCAGGGACCTGGAGGCATCTCTCCCCCAGCGCTCGGGCCGCGCCCAGCGCGGTCCCTCGGGCGGCCACGAAGGCGTCCCGCTCGGCGCCGGACTCGAACTCCACGACCGTGGCCGATGGCCACAGGGTGACGTCGCCGTGCTGGCGGGACCAGGCCTCCAGCTCGTAGGCGACGTTGGGCGGCAGGGGGGCCGCGGAAAGGGACTCCAGGAGGCTACGCTCGTCGCCGCCGGCCCCTGCCCCCAGGGACCGCAGGACACCCGCCCGGTGGATCCGGAAGGCCGGCACGGGTCCTCCGGACCGCTGTTCCGCGAAGCGCGAGAGGCGGGCGAGGTCCATGGGGTCCAGGCTGTCCGCGTAGGCCAGGACCTCGAAGTCGGCCTGGACCACCAGGCCTGGACCGGCCCCCCGGACCCGCGGCGGGGGCTCCGGCCCCAGCCCCAGGCACCACGCCCCCTCCGGCGTCAGGGCGAAGACGGGACGCCCGTCCGCGGCCAGCGCCCGGCGAGTGAGGCCCAGATCGAAGAGGGAGCCGAGGAGAACCCTGTGCACGAACCGTCCCTCGACCCGGTGCCAGTGACCCTCCCGGGGGAGCCCCCTCCCCTCCCGTGGGCCGTCCCTCTCGAAGACCCAGCGATAGTGCTGGCCGTGCCGGGCGGGCTCGCCGAAGAGGAACCAGGGGTGGAGGGTCTCCACGCGGCGGGCCACGTCCGCCGCGGCCGTCCAGACCGACGGTCCCAGGGGGTCGAGCATGGCGACCACCAGGCGCCTCGCCTCCGAGTGCCGGCGCTCGAAGGGCTCCCGGTCGTCGCTGTAGTAGGCCGCCTCGCGAAGGAAGACGAGCTCCGGGACGTGGAAGAGGTCCAGCCAGCGCCCCAGGCGCAGCCAGGCCTCGAAGCAAGCCTGCACGCGCTCGCGCTGGGGACGGCCCAGGTGGCGGAGCAGTGCCTCCTCGCCCGCGCCCACCAGTCGCGCGCCCTCCACGCGCGCGAGCCCCAGCCCCATGGCCAGGTCCAGGACGAGGAGCGGCCGATCGCTCCGGTGGAAGGAATCCAGGGGCCCCTCTCCCCGCGCCCCGTCCGGACGGCCCAGGAGCGGGTCCAGGAGGCGCAGGAACCGCCGGCCCGGGAGCCCGTCGGCCAGGAGACGGGGTGGCTCCCTCTCGACGGCCCGCACCAGGACGACCAGGTCCCGCGAGAGGGCGTCCAGGTCGGGCTCCTGCACGTCGGCGACCTCTTCGGCCCCCGCCCTCAGCGCGCCACCCTGGGCGGCCGCCCCTGGGCGGCGAGACGCTCCCTCAGCGCGCGAGCGGCCTCCGGGGTGATGACGACCACGCGTTCGGAGAGGCGCGCCAGGATGGCCCCCTCCAGGCCCAGCCGGAGTTCCAGCTCCTTGAGGGCGATGGCCTCGCGCACCTCCAGCAGACAGACCCCGCGGTGGACCCGGATCAGAACCCGAACCCGATGCTGAAATGGAAGGTCCTGCGTTCGTCCTCGGGCTCCTCCTGG
The DNA here is from genome assembly GCA_016209495.1 of Planctomycetota bacterium. GTDB lineage: Bacteria > Planctomycetota > JACQVX01 > JACQVX01 > JACQVX01 > JACQVX01. Next base: position 6,107 of record JACQVX010000178.1, on the reverse strand, counting down.
ATCGGGAAGCCGAAGTCGAGGGCGATGGGCTGGGGGAAGATGGGGACGTAGATGCGCAACCCCGCCCCGTAGGCCGACCGGAGGGCGTCCGCCTCGTAGTCCTCCACGTCCGCCGCCAGGTTGCCGGCGTCCAGGAATGCGATGGCGCGGAACACGTCTTCGTAGAGGGGCTGGCTGAGCTCCGCCCCGCCGTAGGTGGTGACCGTGCCGCCGATGGGCTCTCCCAGCTCGCGCGGACCTATGCCCCTATACTCGAAGCCGCGGACGGTGCCGGGGCCCCCCATGTAGAAGCGCTCGTAGATGGGGATGGCGTCCGTCCGTCCGTTGGGCTCCATCCACCCGGCCCGTGCCCGGGCCATGAGGATGGTTCGGCGCTCGTCCTCCCGCCGGTAGAGTGTCCAGGCCTGCTCGGCCCCCAGCACCCACTTGGAGAAGTCCACCTCGCCGCCCAGGAAGTTGCCCCCCAGCTCGCAGGAGGCGGAGACCTCGTATCCCTGGTAGGGCAAGACGGCGCGCGGGTCCAGCCGCTGGCGGTTGTAGGCGGCTCCGAGGGTGAGGGAGGAGAGGGTGGTCCGACCCTCCACCGCCACCACGTCGCTGGGGGCGTCCACCTCCACGTCGAAGATGGACACGTCCTCCAGCCGGTAGGTGAGGTCCACCGAGAGGTCGCGCTGGAAACGCCGCCCCAGCCCCACGGACCCGCCCAGACGCTGCTCCGTGTAGTCCCTCCGGAACCGGTCGAAGAAATAGAAGTCCGTGGCGAGGGACACGGGCCGGTCCAGGAGGTAGGGCTCGCTGAAGTGGAGCTGATAGACGGAACGATCGAAGCCGGGCTGGAGGCGGAGCGAGAGCTGCTGCCCGGCACCGACCCAGGAATGGCCGCCGAGGAAGTCGTCCCACGACCTGGGGACGTCGAAGAGGTCGAAGTTGCGCTGGGTGAGGGCGATGTTCCCGAAGGCCCCCACGTTGGAGGCCACACCCCCGCCGAAGAGGAATGCCCCGGTCCGATCCTCCTCCACCTCCATCACCACGTCGCGGGTGTTGGGCGCCGACCCCTCCTCGAAGTCCAGCCTCACGCTGCCGGGCTTGAAGACCCGCAGCTTCGCCACCCGGGCCAGGGATTCGTCCACCTTCTCCGAGTCGTAGGCCTGGCCCGGGTAGAAGACCAGCTCCCGACGGATGACCTTGTCCCGGGTCTTGGTGTTGCCGCGGAAGCGGATCTTCTCCACGTAGATCCGCTCGCCCTCCTCCATGTCGATGCGCAGCGCCACCCTCGGGCCACCCTCCGCGTAGATGGCGGAGACCACGGGCCTCGCGAAGATGTAGGCACGCCTCCCGTAGAGCCTCTCGATGGCGTCCAGGGACTCCTGCAGCTTGTCCCCGAGGAAGGGGTCGCCCGGCTTGAGCTTCACCTCGTCCATCAGGATGGGCGTCGGGAAGACCGTGTTCCCGTGGATCTCGATGGATTCCACCGTGTAGCGGGGCCCCTCGCGGATCCCCACCGTGAGGTGCAACCGGGTCTTGTCCTCGCTCAGACGGAATCCGTCGCAACGCACCTCGACGTCCACGTAGCCCTGGGACCGGTAATAGGCCCGCAGGCGCTCCAGGTCGTCGTCGAAGACCTCCGGGTCGTAGGTGGTGGGGTTGAGCCAGCCCAGCCACCCGGTGGCTCGCGTCTCCGCCAGCTTGGCCAGGGTCTTATCCGTGACCTCGCGGTTCCCCCGGATGTGGAGCCGCTCCACCCGCACCAGCGGCCCCTCGGAGATGGCGAAGGTGACCTCCGCCCCCTCGGTCCCCTCGGAGATGCGGGGCTCGACCCGGGCGAAGAGGTAGCCCTTCTCCCGGTAGAGGGTCTCGATGGCCTCCGCGTCCGCCTTCAGGAGATAGTCGCTGAGCAGCTTCCCCTCGGCGGTCTGTAGCAGTTCCAGGACGTCCGTCCGCCGCACATGCCGGCGCCCCTCCAGGTAGATGGCCTCCACCTTCAGCCTCTCCACCACGGTGAAGCGGACCCTCACGCCACCCTCGTACCCCTCGTCGAGGTTCACGTCCACGTACGAGAAGTCCCCCAGGCCGTAGAGCCGGTTGACGTCCTCGTAGGCGTCGCTCCGGGAGAAGCGCCGGCCCTCGCGGGTCTTGACCTGCGTCCGGAGGTGGCTCGCGGTGAGCCTCCGGTTCCCCGCGAACTCCACGCCCTGGACCACCCGGTCCTGGGCGGAGGCGCTCAGGGCCCCGGCGGCCACGAGCAGCAGGGGAGCGAGCCACGGTCCCACGCGCGGGCCGCCCCTGACGGGGTCACCCCCCATGGGGCGCGACGGGCACCGGCTCCCGCGCGAGGCTCTCGAAGCGCATGAATTCCCGGAGGAACACCAGGTCCACGTTGCCCGTGGGGCCGTTCCGCTGCTTGGCCACGATGAGCTCGGCGGACCGGTCCTCATCGGTGTCGGCCTGCTCGTCCCGCCCCTTGTGCTTGTAGTACGAGGCCCGGTGCAGGAGGAGGATCACATCCGCATCCTGTTCGATGGAGCCGGACTCCCGGAGGTCGCTCATCCGGGGGCGGTTGCTCTCGCGGCTCTCCACGCCCCGGTTGAGCTGCCCCAGGGCCAGCACCGGGAGCTTCAGGTCCCGCGCCAGCCCCTTCAGGGAGCGGCTGATCCTGGAGATCTCCTGGACCCGGTTCTCCTCGCCGGGACAGGACATGAGCTGCAGGTAGTCCACCACCACCAGGGCGATGTCGTGCTGGGCCCTCAGACGCCGGGCCTTGGCCCGGAGCTCCATGGGGGTGAGGCCCATGGGCGTGTCGTCGATATAGAGGGGCGCCTCGTAGAAGTCCCCCGCGGCGTCCCGCAGCCTGTCCACCTCCACGTCGCTGAGCAGGCCCTTCCGGAAGCGATGGGAGTCCACCCGGGCCCGCCCGCAGAGCATGTTCCTGGCCACCTGGTGCCGGCCCATCTCCATGCTGAAGAGGGCGACGGCCTTCCGCTCACGGAGGACCACGTGCTCGACGACGTTCAGGGCGAGGGTGGTCTTCCCCATGGAGGGGCGGGCGGCCAGGACGGTGAGCTCCCCGGGCTGGAGACCCTGGGTCAGCTCGTCCAGGACCGAGAAGCCCGAGCACAGCCCCTCCCCCTCGGCCTTTCCATCGATCTGGAGGAAGATGTCGTGGAGCACCTGCCGCAGGTCCTCGGTGGCCGCCTCGTGCCGCCGGCCCGCCACGTCGAAGATGCTCTGCTGCGCCTTGTCCACCACCGCGTCCGGCCGGTCCGGGGATTCGTAGGCGTCCTTGACGATCTCGGTGGCGCATCGGATGAGCGAGCGCAGGAGCGCCTTCTCACGGACGATCCCCGCGTAGTGCTCCGCGTTGGCCGCCGTGGGCACCCTCGCCAGGAGGTCCGCCAGGTAGGCGGCGCCCCCCGCCGTCTCCAGGTCCCCGGTGCGCTCCAGTTCGGCCTTGCAGGTGACGGCGTCCACGGGGTGCCCCGCCTCGATCAGGGCCATCATGGCCTGGAAGACGAGACGGTTCTTGAGGTCGTAGAAGTGCTCCGGTCGGAGGATCTGGAAGACCACGTCCGCGACGGTGTTCTCCAGGAGGACGGCGCCCAGGACGGACATCTCGGCCTCGAGGTCGCGCGGGGGTTCCCGGTCGAACAGCGTTTCGACAGGCAAGGAAGGAGCCCTCCGGACGGCCGCGCCCAGGGCGGCCTCTTGGACCGCGGCCGTCAACCCTCGGTGGGGAGGGTCGCCCATGGCCGCCGGATGCGCACGAACGCTGGAGGGGACCGAGCAGTCCCCGGACTCAGGCCGTGACCGGGGCCTTTCCGGTCTCGGTCACCACGGACGTGCCTTCCGCCGCCAGGGACCCCGCGACGGGGGCCGCGGCGTCGGGGGGACGCCCCTCCTCGACGACGAAGACGGTGATCCGGGCCACCACCTCCGAGTGCAGATGGATCTCCACGTCCCGGACCACGCCCAGTTCCTTGATGGGCTTCTCCTGGACCACCATCCGGGCCTCCACGGGGAAGCCCTGTTCCTCCAGGGCATGGGCGATCTGGCGGGGTGTCACGGAGCCGTAGAGGTGCCCCTCCTCGTTGGCCTGCGCCACGATGGTCACCGACGCCTCGGCGAGCCGTGCGGCCACGTGGGTGAGGTCCGTCTTGCGCTGCTCCTCCAGGATCAGGAGCCGCGCCTTCTCCTTCTCCATGCGGCGAACGTTCGCCGGCGTCACGTCCATGGCCACGCCATAGGGGAGGAGGTAGTTCCGGGCATACCCGGGACGCACGTCCACCACGTCGCCGATCCGCCCCAGCTTCTCGACGTTCTCTCGCAAGAGGACCTTCACCATGACCCTATCGCCTCCTTCCCCTACCCCACATAGGGCATGAGCGCCATGTACCTCGCGCGCTTGAAGGCCGCCTTGGCCGAGCGCTGATGGAAGGCGCAGTTACCCGAGCGCTTCCGGGAGAAGATCTTCCCCTGGGCGGTGCACAGCTTCTGCAGCGACTGCAGGTCCTTGTGGTCGATGTGATAGACCTTGTCCCGACAGAACCGGCACCGGCTGGATTCCTTGCCAAAATTCCCGCCTCGCATCATCTCGTCGTCTCCATTGCCATCGCATTCCCCCCGAGGGGCGTATCGGGGGGGGGGCCGAGGCCTCCCCCCCGGGCATCAGAATGGATAGTCCACCGCGGGCGGACCCGCCGTCGGCGGGTCCGCCAACGCCTCGTCCGCGGGGTCCGTCCGCTCGTCCTCCGAGCCCCGCTCGCCCGGACGGGCGGTGCCGGGGGGGCCGTCGAGGAACTGCACGTTCTCCGCCACGACCCGGAGCCTGGAGCGCCGCTCTCCCTGCGCACTCTGGTACTGGTCGTACTGGAGCCGGCCCTCCAGGAGGACGCGGCGGCCCTTCGTCAGATGCCCGTGTACCACCTCGGCGAGCCGGGCCCAGGCGACGCAGTCCACGAAGCAGGCCTCCTCTTTCCGCTCGCCCCGGGCATCCGTGTAGACCCGGTTGACGGCGACTCCGAAATCGCAGACGGCCGCCCCCTGGCCCGTGTAGCGCAGCTCCGGGTCCCGGGTCAATCGCCCCAGGAGGTAGACTCGATTCAGACCCGTCACGGCATGCCCTCTCGCGGCCTAGGCGTCCGCCGGGGAACGCACGCGACCCGGCGGCGGTCGCCGGCCATCGGGAGGGGGACCGTCGAGGCCCTCCTCGTCCACCGTGGCGTCGGCCTCCGGGCGTACTGCCTCTTCATCCGACCGGTCGCGATGGTGGCGGCCGTCCGGCCCGCCGTCATCCTCCCGGAACCTCCGGCCGCCCCGCCGGTCGTAGATGCTGTCGTCCCTCTCCCCATCCGAGTCGCGCTCCTCCTCGTCGGCGGCGCCGAAGATCAGGGTCTGCTGGATCTGCTCCTCGGTGCCGTCGTACTTGACGATGAGCACCCGTAGGATCCGCTCCGAGAGATTGGCGTCGCGGAGGATCTCCGCGATGGCCTCGCCGGGGGAACGGAAGTAGGCCAGGTAGTAGATCCCTCGCTTGTTCCCGGCCACGTCGTAGGCCAGTTTCCGCTCCCGCCACTTGTCGGCCCGGACCACCGTGGCCCCGTGCTTCCCGAACAGCCCGAGGATGTGCTGCACCAGCCCGTCCCAGTCCTGGGCCGCCTCCTTGGGGTCCACCAGGAACAACGCCTCGTAGAGCCTCAATCCTCCTCCTCACGGTCCTCCGCTGTGCGGGGCCCGTTGAACCGATTCATCGTCGCCTCGCTGCCCTCGCGGACCCACACCTCGACGGCCAGGGCCGCCTCCTCCACCGCGACACCAACCTCTTGCCGGTCGGCGGCCCCGAAGCGCCCCAGCACGTAATCCGTCGCGTCCATCCTCCCCGGCGGGCCACCGATGCCCAGTCTCAGCCTGGGCACGTCGCGCCGCCCCAGCCTCCGTAGGATGGAGTCCAGGCCCTTCTGCCCCCCGCTCGAACCCGACGCCCGGACCCTCAGCCTGCCGAGGGGGAGGGCGATGTCGTCGCAGACCACCAGGAGGTCTCGCGGCTCGACCTTGTAGAACGCCACCATCTCCCCGACCGCCTCCCCGCTGAGGTTCATGTAGGTCTGCGGCTT
>JACQVX010000176.1 GCA_016209495.1 Planctomycetota bacterium | reverse complement strand
CTCTAGCGCACCGCCTCCTGCAAGGCCCCGTGGAGGCCGGCGGCCAGCCACGCGCGGCCGCCGTCCACCACCAGGCTCCCCGGGAGCGCCCCGCGCAGGTAGCCGCGGAAGGCCGGCGCGCCGGCCCCCAGGTCGTAGATCCCCACCCCCTCGGGCATGGAGGGGCCCCAGAAGACGGGCATCATCATGGCGACGGCGGGCATGATGGCGGGCCCGCCGATGGGGGCGCCCATGCCTCCACGGAACCAGGGCATCCGGCGCAGGCCCACGCCCATCCCCACGAAGACCGTGGAGCCGTGGACCGCGGCCACGGCCGCCTCCTCCGGCAGCTCCACCGAGTCGGCGCGGCCGGTGGCGGTGTCCAGTAGGTGCAGGGTGTAGTCGCGGCGGTAGCGGCCCGAGGGGTCGGTCCACTCGCGGCTGGCGCAGGCCAGGGCGCGCTCCCCCGCCACCCGCACGCGACCCAGGCCCTCCCGGGGCAGGGCGTGCTCGGCCTGGAGGTAGGCCAGGCCCTTCTCCAGGCGCAGGACCGCCAGGGAGTAGACGAGCGCGCCGCCCGAGCCGAACCTCGCCGTCACGGTGTAGAGCCGCTTCCCGTCCGGCCGGAAGCCCAGGGCCACGCCGGGGACGTTCACCGGGGTCTCCACGGTGGGGCGGGAGGGGTCCGTGAGGTCCAGGGTCCCGAGGTAGTAGCGGGCGTACTCGTGTTGCCCGATGGTGACCGTCATCTTCTCGCGAGACGCGTAATGGAGCGAGCGCCCTCGGGCGAAGACCTCGTGGAGTGTCCCGGCCTCGAAGCGCTCCGTGTGGGCGAGGCGCGGCCGGGAGCGGTCCGAGAGGTCGTAGACCCGGATGGCGTCCTCGCCGGAGGGACGCAGCACCAGGAGGTCGCCCTCCATCAGGAAGGCCCGGGCACGGTCGGCGTCGAAGGGCTCGCCGGAGAGCTCCTCCGGCAGGCCGCCCAGGTTGCTCCCCGAGGACAGGGCCAGCCCGCCGGCCCTGCGCGGCGCGCCGGCGGCGTCGGCCTCCACCACCTCCAGGCGCGGCTCGCCCCTGGCGGTGTGGCCCAGGAGGACGAGGACGCCGTGGTCCGTGAGCACCGTGTCCACGCGCAGGTCCAGGACGAGGCCCGCCCCCAGGGCGGCCCCGTCCGGGTCGGCGAGGGAGACGGTCTCCACGCGGAGCCTCTCCTCCGCCTGGACCACCCGCAGGGCGACCCCGCCCGGGAGGGGCGCCAGGGCCCGCAGGTCCGCGGCCAGCTCCTCCGTGTGGGTCACCCGCGGCCGGTCCCGGTCCGTGGCGTCCACCACCTGCAACTCGTAGTCGGAGATGGCCACGAAGCGGTCCCGGGCCGGGGCGGAGCGGTTCACGGCCCCCTTCTGCTCGATGCGCCCGCGCAGCCGCAGGGTGTCCCCCAGCCGCTCGACGAACTGGAGGCCGTTGAACTGGCGGTTCGTGGCCTGGTCCCAGTAGGAGTAGGGGACGAGGATCAGGTTCTGGGCGTCCACCACCCGGAAGGCCTTCCAGTCGCTGTTGGCGGCGGAGGAGGACCAGCCGGAGCCGATGGCCACCCGGGAGAGCAGGGCCGGGGCGGCGGCGTTGCGCACGTCGAAGATGGAGACCGAGGCCTGCTGCGGTCCGCCCGCGTTGTCCACGCCCATGGCGATGAGCCGGTCGCCCCGGGGCTCGATATGGGTGGACCAGCCCGAGACGTCCAGGCGCCCCAGCATCCGCGGATGGGTGGGGCTCCCGTAGTCCACGATGAAGAGCGGGTCGATGCGCATGAAGGTGACGATGTAGCCCCGTTCGCCGTCGAAGCGGACGGCGTGTAGCTGCTCCCGGTCGATGATGTCCAGGGTGGCGGCCAGCCGCGGAGAGTCCGGGTTCGACACGTCCACCACGTGCGTGGAGGTGCGGTTGTTCCGGTCCGCCGAGTGGGTCACGACCCGCAGCCAGCTCCCCTGCCGGTCCAGGTGGAAGCGGCTCTGGACCCGGCCCGGGACATCGAGGGTGCCGCGCACCTGGATGTCGCCCTTCGGGTCGCGGATGTCCACGTAGACCAGGCCCGTCCTCATGCTGCCCCAGCTCCCCCGCTCCGAGGCCACCACCAGGACCTCGTCGTCCACGTGGATCTCCTGGGAGGTCCCCGGGAACTCAGCGTGGTCCACGGTCCGCGCCGCCGAGGGCGAGGAGACGTCCAGGGAGGAGACGTAGGAGGCCTCGTCCGTGGCCTTGGAGTAGTAGAGGTGGTCGCGGGTGCGGCGCCCGACGACGTAGAGGACGTCGCCCACGATGCGGCTGTCGGCGACCTCGCCCTCCAGGTCGATGCGGGCCGTCACGCGCGGTGAGGCGGGGCTCGTCACGTCGGCCACCACGGCCTGACTGCCGCGGTAGAAGCGCTCCGCCAGGTCCTGGGCGCCCGGCCGGTGGGAGAGGGTGTCGGCCACCAGCATCACCAGGGTGCCGCCCTTGCGCACGTACATGTCCACGGGGCGGCCTTCCACCTTCACACCGCCGATGCGGCGGGGGCGGTCCAGGTCGGCGATGTCGAAGACCGTGAGACCGCGGTAGGTGTTGAGGACGTAGAGGAGGTTCCCGTCGATGCGGTAGACGTCCGCCTCCTCCACCACCCGCGGGGCCGCGGCGGCCTGGGGAGCGGCGGTCGGGGCCCCGGCGGCCATGAAGACCGGCCCCATGGGCATGGGCCAGGGCTGCGGGGCCGGCCTCACCGGGGTCAGGAAGGAGGTGGGCCCCGTGGGCGGGGGCTCCGGCTGGACCTGGGCCGTGGAGCCCGGCGTCACCTGGCCCGGCGCCAGGCCCGGGACGGGCGCGCCGCCGCCGCTGGAGCCGCAGCCCACGAGGGCCAGGACTGCAAGGATGGTGATGCATCGAGTCGCGTGTCGCATGGTGGCCTACCTCTCTTCTCTTCCCGGAGCGGCTTCACCACGGTGAAGCCCGCCGAGGCCTCCAGGCACATGACCCGTGCCCGGCGCGCCCCCTGGGCACCAAGGGCTTCGAGCGGTGGTCCATGCCTGTGAGTCCATGCAGGGGGTGCCTACGTGCCTGGTATTTCATGCACTCCCCCTTGCCCCGCCGAGGCCCCTGGCGCTAGCATGGGGGCCATGTCCGGAGACTGGCGCATCCTCCGCCCCCTGGCCCGCGGGGGGCAGGGGGAGATCTATCTGGCGGAGGGCCCGCGAGGCCGCGCCGCGCTCAAGGTCTACCCGAAGGGCGCCGAGGCCACCTGCCGCGCGGAGTACGCCCTGCGCCGGGGCCTGGTCCATCCCCACCTGGCGGAGGCCCTGGCGGCCGGCCTCCTGGAGGACGGCAGGCCCTACCTCGCCTCGGAATTCATCCAGGGCCCGGACCTCCTCGCGGCCACGGAGGGGGCGACGCCGCTGGAGGTCGCGCGGCTCGCCGCGGGGGTGCTCCGGGCCCTGGCCCGGCTCCACTTCCGCGGCGTGGTCCACCGGGACGTGCGCCCCGAGAACGTCCTCGTCCACCCGGAGCGGGGGGCCATCCTGGTGGACCTGGGGCTGGCGGACGTCCAGGCCCCGGGCGAGGCGACCCAGGGCGCCATCGCCGGCCACCCGCTCTACATGGCCCCCGAGGTCCTGGCCGCCCGAAACGCGGGCCCCCGCGCGGACCTCTACTCCCTGGGCCAGACCCTGCGCCACTGTCTCTCCCGGACCGCCCCCTTCCCCGGCGCTACGCCCCGCGAGGTCCTGCGGAACCGGGTGGCGGGCGGGCCTCCCGTGGCCTTGCCCCCGAAGGTCCCCTCGGCCCTGGCCGAGGTGGTGGAGCGACTCTCGGCCCCCGCCCCGGCCGACCGCTACGCCAGCGCCTCGGACGCCTCGCGGGCCCTGGCCGCGGCGACGGGCCTGGGGCTGGTGGTGGAGACCCCCCTGGCGGGGGACGTCCCCCTGGCGGAGCCCGCCTTCGTCGGGCGCGGCCCGGAGCGGGCCGCCCTGGAGGCGGCCCTGGCCGCGGGGAGACCTCGCCTCGCCCTCCTGTGCGGCGAGCCGGGGAGCGGCCGGCGCCGCCTGGCCCGCGAGGTGGGCGAGGCCCTGCGGGCCTCCGGCGGGCGCTTCCTGGACCTGGGGGAGGAGGGCGGCCTGGAGGGCCTGGCCCGCGCCCTGGGCGGTAGGGTCGAGGCGGTCGGGGGCCTCAAGGTGGGCGAGGCCGCCCGCCTCTGCGTGGAGACGGCCCGGAGGCACCCACTCCTCGTCCTGGCGGAACCGGACGCCCCGGGGCGGGCGCTGTCGCGCGAGGTCCTGGCCCTCGAGGGAGAGGAGGCGAGGTGGGTCCTGGGGCTCCGCTCGACCCCCGCCGAGCCTGCCCCCGACGGGGCCCTGGTCCTGGATCTGGCCCCCCTGGGCGGCGGGGAGCTGGGGGCCCTCGCGGCCTCGGTGATCGGCGGCTCTCCGGACGTGGAGGAGCTGGGGAAGGTCCTGGCCCGGCGCTTCGCCGGGTCGCCCCTGGCGGCGGTGGAGGCCCTGCGTGGCCTGGCGGAGGCCGGGGCCATCGCCTACGACGAGGAGGGCCGCCCCCGGGTGGACCTCGGCGCGGTGGAACGCCTCTCGGGCGGCGCCGCCGGGGTTCTCCTCGAGCGCGCCTCGGGGCTCGAGCCCCCGATCCGCGAGGCCCTGCGCCGCGCGGCCCTCTCCCCCGAAGGCGCGCCCCCGGAGCTCGTGGGCGAGCCCGAGGCCGTCGCGGAGCTCGTCCGGCGCGGCCTGGTGGAGCCGGTAGGCGCCGCCCCCCTTTCCCCGCCGGCCCTGAGGGTCCCGCACCCGGCCCTCCGGGAGGCCCTGGTGGCGGAGATCCCCCCCGAGACGCGCGCCGAGGCCCACCGGGCCATGGCCCGGGCCCTCGGTGCACGGGGCGCGCCGGCCCGGGTCGTGGCCCCGCATCTCGCGGCCGCGGGGGAGCGGGGCGCCGAGGCGGCGGAGGTCCTGGCCGAGGCCGCCCGTGACGGCGAGCGGCGTGGCGACGCGGCCGGGGCCATGGCCCTCTGGGAGGCCGCGGCCCAGGCCGAGCCCCGGCCGGCGAGGCGGGCCGCCTGCTGGGAGTCCCTGGGCGACCTCGCCACCCAGCGAGGCGAGCTGGACGCGGCGGACGCGGCCCTGGGGCGGTCCCTGGAGGGGGCCCGGGGGACCGACCGGTCGCGGCGGCTGCGGAAGGCCGCGGTGGCCCGGGAACGGCGAGGGGACCGCGCCGGGGCCCTGGAGGTCCTGGCACGGGCCCTCGAAGGGGCACGGGGCGCGGAGCGCGTGGAGGTGGAGGTGCGCACCGCCTTCCTTCTCCAGGCCTCGGGCCACGCCCAGGAGGCCGAGCGGCTCGCCCGCGCGACCCTGCGCCGGGCTCGACGCGAGGGGGCCAGCGCGCGGGCCCTCTGCGCCCTGGGGCTCGCCCTCACCGACCTGCGCCGCTTCGACGAGGCCCTGGAGGCCCTCGGGGAGGGGGCAGGGCGGGCCGAGGCCGCCGGCGAGTCGGCCCTCGCCCCGGTCTTCGCCATGAACCGGGGCAACACGCTCCTCCGGGCCGGCCGTCCGGCGGAGGCCCTCCCGCACCTGGAGGCCGCCGCCGCCCTCTACGAAACCGCGGGGGAACTCCCGAGCATGGGCCGGGCCGCCAACAACCTGGGGGCGGTCCGCTTCTCCCTGGGGGACCTGGAAGGCGCGGGGGCGGCCTTCGAGCGGGCACGCTCCGCCTATCGCCGGCTGGGGGACCCCCGCTCGGAGGCGGACGTGGAGGCGAACCTGGCGGCGGTGGCCTTCGAGCAGGACGACTACCTGGCCGCCACGCGCCATGGCGAGCAGGCCCTCTCGGCCTCCGAGTCCGGCGGCGACCGGACCCGCGCCGGGGCGGCCCTCGTCAACCTGGCCTCCACGGCCCTGGAACTGGGCGAGGTGGAGAGGGCCAGGGGTCTTGCCCGGAGGTTGCGCGATCTGGCGGCCGCCGGGCCGGGGGGCGAGGCCCTGGCCTCCGCCTCCAGGCTGGTGGAGGGAGAGGCCGCCCGCCGCTCCGGCGACCTGGCCCTGGCCCGGCGCCACCTGGCGGCCGCCCTCAAGGGCTACGAGGCGGCGGGACACCCCCGAGGGGCCTGCGAGGCCGCCCTGCGGCTGGCCCTGGCCGAGGCCGCCTCCGGCCGGGGCGGGGCCGCCCTGGCGGCGGCCGGGGACGCCCGTCGCCGCGCGGAGGGGCAAGGCGCGGCCATCGTGGCCTCGACGCGGCTGGCCCAGGCCCGCGCCCTGACCGCGGCGAACCGCCCGGCGGAGGCCCGGTCGGTCCTGGAGGAGGGGCCCGCGCCGGCGGGGCCGAGGCGGCTCAGGGCCGAGCTGGAGGAGGCGGCCGCCGAGGCGGCCCGCGCCGCCGGCGACCTGGCCCGCGCGCGCCGCCACGAGCGAGAGGCCCGCGCCCTCCGCGAGGCCCTCGCCGAGGAACTGCCCGGGGACGCGCGCCAGCGCTACCTCGCGGCCCACGCCCCGGCGGGCGCGGAAGGCGTCGGGGACCCGGGGGCCGCGGGGACGCCCCCGGGGGCGGGCTCGACCCTGGCCCTGCGGCGCCTACTGGAGATCAACCGGGAGATCTACGCCGAGACGGACCTGCGGAGGCTTCTCGTGCGCATCGTGGACGCGGGGATCGAACTCACGGGGGCCGAGCGGGGATTCATCATCCTAATGGAGCGGGGCGGCCGGCGCTTCGAGGCCGCCCGGGCCATGGAGCGCTCCGACATCCCGCTCCCCGAGTACGAGGTGAGCCACTCCATCGCCGAGGAGGTCTTCCGCGATGGCCGCTCGGTCGTGACAGCCGATGCCCGCTCCGACGCGGGCTTCGACCGCTTCGTGAGCGTCCACCAGCTCTCCCTGCGCTCCATCGTCTGCGTTCCCCTGGGGGCCAAGGGCCAGGCCCTGGGGACGGTCTACCTGGACCACCGGGGCCGGGCAGGGGCCTTCGACGAGTCGGACCTCCACACCCTGGAGGCCCTGGCGGAGCAGGCGGCCATCGCCATTCGCAACGCCCGGCGCCAGTCGGAGCTCTCCCGCGCCCGGCGGCGGGTGGAGCGGCTGCACCGGGCCCTGCGGCGCCGCTACGAGGCCGCGACCGCGGAGCTGGCGGAGGTACGCGCCGCCGCGGTGGACCGCTACGGCGAGATGGTGGGGGGCTCGGAGCCCATGCGGGCCCTCTATGCGGCCCTGGAACGCGTGGCCCCCACCACCGCGACGGTCCTCATCGAGGGGGAGAGCGGCACGGGCAAGGAGCTGGTGGCCAGGGCGGTCCACGCGCGCTCCGCCCGTGCCGAGGGCCCCTTCGTCTCCGAGTCCTGCGCCGCCATCGCCGAGACCCTCCTGGAGGCGGAACTTTTCGGTCACGCCCGGGGCGCCTTCACCGGGGCCACCCGGGACCGGCCCGGGCTCTTCGAGCGCGCCGACGGGGGCACCCTCTTCCTGGACGAGGTGGGGGAGATGAGCCCTGCCCTGCAGGGGAGGCTCCTGCGGGTGGTGGAGACCGGGGAGGTCCGGCCGGTGGGGGGCGGCGCCGCCCGGCGGGTGGATGCACGGCTGGTCTGCGCCACCCACCGGGACCTGGCGGCCCTGGTGCGGCAAGGTGCCTTCCGGGAGGACCTCTACTACCGCCTGCGGGTGGTCAACCTGAGGCTCCCCCCCTTGCGGGAGCGGCGAGAGGACGTCCCCGTCCTCGCCCGCCACTTCCTGGAGACGGCCGCCGCCCGGGAGGACCGCCCCGTACCCCGGCTGGAGCGGGACACCGTGGCGCGTCTCGTCTCCCACGACTGGCCGGGCAACGTCCGCGAGCTACGCAACGCCATGGAGAAGGCCCTGGCCCTCCTCCCCGCCGGCCGCCGCCGGCTCCGCGCCCAGGACCTGGACCTGGCCTCGCCGGGCGCCGCGCCGGCCGCGGGCCCGGGGGTGGGACCGGGGATGGACCTCGCCCGCTACGCCGGCCTCCCCTACAAGGAGGCCCGGGACCTCTTCGTCCGGGACCTCGGCCTGGCCGCCCTGGCCAGGAGCGGGGGCAACGTCTCCCGGGCGGCCCGGGAGCTGGGCCTGGGGCGCCAGACCTTCCAGCAGGTCCTCCGCCGCAGCGGGATCGGCGGGACCCCCTCGCATACGCATTAATCCACGGGCAGGCGAGGCATGCCTGCACGGGAATCCAGGCATCATCGCACCGAGCCCCCGACCCGGGCCCGCTTCACGCATGTGACCCCACGCGGGCCCCTTGGCCGCCCCAGGGCACCGGACGAGCCTCCGGCACCGGTGCTGCCCCTTGCCGTCTCGGGGCTGGAGGGCTAGCCGTGACGAACACCCTGGGCACATGGATGAGGTCCGCACTGGCGATGGCCCTGGCCCTGGGGCCGGGCTGCGCCCGCCGGGAGACAAGGGTAGTGGCGGCCGCGGGGACGGCGGGCTCCACCTCCGCCTCCTCCACCGCCACCGGGCCCACCTTCACCGCCACCCTCACCGCCCGCGAGCCCGGGGGGGCCGCCCGCTCCGTCTTCGACGCGGGGCAGACCGCCGAGCTGGCCATCGAGCTCCTGAACCGCACGGCCTCGGACCAGACCCTGGTCTTCCCCACGGGCCAGACATTCGAGCTGGTGGCCACCTCCGGGGGCCAGGTGGCGTGGCGCTACAGCGCCGGCCGCGCCTTCCCCCAGGTCATCACGCGCATCACGGTCCCCGCCGGCGGGCGCCACGAGCTCTCGGGGAGCTGGCCAATGGTGGACGCCCGGGGACTCCCCATGGCCGCCGGGGACTACGACGTGGAGGCGAGCCTGGTCCATGTCGCCGGCCCGGCGGTCCCCGCCCTGGTCCCGGTGCGCCTCACGGTCCGGGCCGCGCCAGCGGGCCTGAGCACGGAGCTGGCCCTCCTGGACTCGGCGGGGCTACCCGCCGCCTCGGCCGCAGCCGGGGACCCCCTCACGGCACGCCTGCGGGTCTCCAACCGGGGGGGCGCGCCCCTCAAGGTGCAGGTCCCGACCGCGACCCACTCCTGGGACGCCTGGCTCACGGACGCCGCGGGCGCTCGCGTCTGGCAGGCCTCCGCCACCTGGGGCGCCCCGGGCGCCGGTGGGTCCTACGACCTGGCACCGGGTGCGACCCGGGAGTTCACCGAATCCCTGCGCGCCCCCGGGGCCGCGGGGCGCTACGCCCTCCAGGGGGTGGCGGCCGGCGCCCCGGCCCCCGCCGCCGGGTCCCTGACCGTCACCGCCCCCGCCCGTGGCCTGACTCTCGGCCTCGAGGTCGCGGACGCGGCGGGGCTGCCCACGAGCAGCTTCCCCCTGGGCGCCCCGGTCCATGTCGCCCTGCGCGTGACGAACACGGGGGCCGCCCCCGAGACCCTGGAATGGGGTACGCCCCTGAGGGAGACCATCCAGGTCCAGGACGTCGCCGGGGCGCTCGTCTGGGACCCCCGCTTCGGCCTCACCATCACACCGCCGCCGCCTGGATTCGTCATCCGAGAGACCCTGCAGCCGGGGAGGTCCCTGGTCTTCAACGCGGTCTGGGACCAGAGCCGCTCCTCCACGCGCCAGGCGGTCGCGCCGGGCCCCTACCAGGCCACCGGCCGTCTGAACGGGCGGGCCGTCTCGGGGACGCCCATCCCGACCGCCACCCCGGTCCCCTTCCGCATCGTCGTCGCGCCGCCTCCGCCGCCGGCCGCGGGCTTCACGGCGCGGCTCGCGGTCCTGGACGCGGTGGGCCAGCCGGCCGCCGCCTTCCGCACCGGCGAGGCGGTCCGCGTGGAGTTGGCCATAACGAACTGGAGCCCGGCGCCGGCGGTCCTCACGGCCCCGGACGGGTGCGGCCTGGCGGCCACCTCCATCGGCTCCGGCGCGACCACCGTGCGCGACGCCATGGCCGGCCGCATGTGCACCATGGCCCTGGTCGACGTCCGCTTCGCCCCGGGGGAGACCAAGACCTTCCGCTTCGACTGGGACCAGCGCAACGACGCGGGCCAGGCGGTGGCGGCGGGTCCGTACGAGGCCCGCGCCCGGGTCCGGACGGTCTTCGGCAGCGCCTCGGTCGCGGCCCCCTTGCCGGCCCCGTTCACCATCGGCGCCGTGCCCGTGAAGCCGGCGAACACGCTGCGGATCTCGGGCGTGGCCACCAACAATGGCATCGTGGCAAGCCGGATCGGCTTCGATGTGGGGGTCGTGGGCTTCCCCAAGAGCCGCGTAGAGGTGACCCCCTCCGCCCGGGACACCCCGGCGGTAACGGCCCGGGCCCTGGCGGCCCAGCTCGGCCGGTCCTTCCTGGGCACCGTGACGGTCCTGCCGGGCGGGGACGCGGAGCTTCGGGTGGGCCCCGGCCCCCTGGTCCTGCTGGCCGGGCCGGTCGAGGTGGCCAACGCCCGCTCCAATGACCCGGGTCAGTCCATCCGGGTCCAGTAGGTCGGAGGCAGGGTGTCGCCAACCATGTACATCGTGCGGCCCATGTGTCCCGGAAGCCTACAGCGGCGCGAGCGCGCCGGCATTCACATAGGTGACCCCCCGGAAGGGAGTTCCCTCCCGGGGGGGCGTTCCGCTGGCGGGGCACCGCGGTTGGTGATCCATCGCAAGGGACCCATGGGCACACGGGGAATCGGGATGGCGTTGGCGGCGCGCGCGCTGGACCTGGCGCTGGGGCTGGCGCTGGTAGCCGGCGCTCTCGGGACAGGTTGCCAGCGGCGCGAGTCCGATGAGGGCTCGGGCCGCGGCTCCCTCGTGCCCCCGTCCACGACCTCGTCCGTGGTCCGATCCGCCAGCCCCGGATCCGCACCCCGGGGCGGCCTGGTCCTTCTCACAGGCGACCGCTTCTCGACAGACCCTCGCTCCAATGACGTGAGCTTTGGAGGCATCCCGGCCCGGGTCCTGGGCGGGGACGCCGGGGGCCTCTGGGTCACCGTCCCCGCCGGGGCCGCCAGCGGAAGCGTGCAGGTGAACGGCGGACCTGGGCCCCACTTCGACGTGGGCGCGGCGGACGCCGCGCCGAGGCCCGAGCGGGCAGTCTTCGTGGACCGCGACCTGAACTTCATCCCCTCTTCCGGGGACCATTTCATCGTCCAGTTCACCGAGGTCGTCAGCCAGGGCATCACCCCCCACGGGGCCACGGGGACCTTCGGCCCGCCCCCCTTCACGCCGCCTCCGCCGCCACCCCCCCGAGGACTGGACCTGCCCCCCTCGGGCGACTTCGGTGGCGGGGCCGCCCTCGCCTATGCTGGGACCCGGGTCGTCGTGACCCTGGGGACCTCGCCGGTCATCCAGGTGAGCGGACTCCACCTCCCGGGGACCCTCGGGGCCGGCCCGACGGGGCTGGACGTGTCCTCGATCAACCCCTTCTTCGACGCCGTGCAGCAGATGGCGGTGGGCGGCCACCCGCTGGACGTGGAGCCCCTGCTGAACCCGGCCGGCGCGGTGAGCGGCTCCGCCCTGGCGGTGGCGGACCTGGACCACGACGGACGGCCGGACCTGGCGGCCACGGACCGGGTACTCCTGCGCTCCGGGGGCCGCTGGCTCGCGCGGGCCCTGCCTCCCCTGCCTACCCCGGCCCTGGACGTGGCCGCGGCGGACTTCGACGGCGATGGCCGCGCGGACATGGCCCTGGCCTGCGCGGACCGGGAACGGCTCCTCGTGGGCGACGGGCGGGGCGGCTACACCGACGCGACCGCGGCGCGCCTCCCGGCCGTCGCGCTCCCGGCGAGCCGGGTGCTTGTCGTGGACCTGGACCGGGACGGGGACCCGGACCTGGTCTCCCGCCGCGTGCTCCTGAACGACGCGGGCCGCCTCCGCGAGGTGGCGCGCCTGGGCTCGGTCTCGGCCCTGGGGGCCGCGGACCTGGACGGCGACGGCGACCTGGACCTGTTGCTGGCGGGGCCCTCGGGCGTGCAGACCGTGGCCCAGACGGCCCCGGGTTCCTTCGCCCCCCCCCTGGCGGTGACCGCGGCGGTGAGCACGGGCCTGGCGACCCTGGACCTGGACCTGGACGGCGACCGGGACCTGGCCGTGTGCCAGCCGGCGGGGCTGCGCCTCTACGCCAATGACGGCCAGGGCCGGATGAGCGACGTCACCGCGGGCCGTGTCCCCGTGGGCGTCGCCGGGGAGCGGGTGGCGGCCCTGGACCTGGACGGCGACGGACTCGCGGACCTGGTCCTCTCCGGCGTGCGGCCCAGGATGCTCCTGGCCACGGGGCCTGGTGCGCCCTTCATCGACGGCGGCACGAACCTGCCCGCCGGGCTCACCGGTCCGGCCCTCGCCACCGGAGACCTGGACGCCGACGGCGACATGGACCTCTGGCTGGGCGGCCTCCTCCTGGAGAACGCCCGGTAGCCACGCGCGCCACGGGCCCCCCCGCCCTGGCGCGGATGCCGGGGGCCGCCACAGCCGTGGGGACGCGGGCGCGCCGAAGACCGCCGCCCCCTGGCACCGAAGGCCGCGCCGGAACGGGCCTCCCCTTGCGTCACGACGCGCCTCGTGCGGCGTGGTGCGACCCCGGTCCTCCTCCTCCTGGCCCTGTCGGTGACCGCACGGGCCCCGGGAGGAGCGGAGGGGCAGCCCCCGCGCATAGTGGTGATCGGAATCGACGCGGCGACCGTCGCGGAGCTGGGTCCCCTGGGCCCGGGATACCGGCGGCACCACGGCCGGCTCATCGAACGCCTGGAGGCCGCCGGGGCCCGGGGCGTCGCCTTCGACCTCTGGTTCCCGGAGGTGACGGGCGAGGCCACCGAGGCCATGGCCCGGGCCGCGGAGGGCGCCCGGATCCCGGTGGTGGTGGGCGTCCGGACAGTGGAGCCGGAGGCCGGCCGGCTGGAGGCCCTGGCCAGCGACCGCCGGCTGGAGGGGCGTCCGAACCTGGGCCGGGGCGCCCTCGCGGTCCAGCCCGAGCTCGTACTCCCGGACGGTCTGGAGGCCGCCCAGGAGGCCCTGGACCGGGCCCGCCCAGGCGACCCGCCGCCCTCCGTGTCCCTGGCGGACGGGGAGGTGGTCGTCCTGGCGCGCGCGGCGGGCCTCAGGCCCCTAGTGGAGGAGCTGGCCCTGCGCGCGGGGGTCCTGGGGGAGGGCGGACTCGACGGACTGGATCTCCTGGAGCCCGTGGCGGTGGAGCTGGGCCTGGAGGGCGGTCGGCGGCTGGTCCTACGGACGGAGGCGGCCCTGCGTCCTCGCGTGGGCGACCCGGCGGGGATCCCCACCCTGGGCTACTCCCAGGTCCTGGCGGGAGACGCGGGGGCGGAGGCCCTGGCGGGCGCCCTGGTCCTGGTGGGCCTGACCCATGGTCTCCGGGATGTCGTTCCACGACCCGACCCGGTGGCGGCCCCGACCACGGATGGATTGCACGGCGTCTACCTCCAGGCCTTCGCCCTGAGGAGGGTCGTCGAGGAGGCGGGGCGCTCGCCCCGAGGCGTGCCCGGACGACCCGCACGGCGACCTACGGGGCGGTGACGTAGGGCAGCGCCGACTGGAGGGCCTCCAGGGCGAGCGGCGTGGACACCAGGGGGTTGTCCTCGTTCATGAGGTTCTCCCCGCTGGCCCAGGACCCGTCCTCGGCCTGGAAGGACACCAGACGGTCCACCAGGGCGTCCGCCCAGCGTATCCCCGCCGCGCCCCCGGACACCGCCAGCGCCGGGTCCCCGCAGGCCGCCAGGGCCTTGGCCAGGCCATGAAGGTAGTAGAAATAGATCCCCCGGTCGAAGGCCACCCGGCCCCCGGACGGGAAGTTGGTGTTGGCCGTGACGTCGAAATGCCGCCCGATCCACCGGCGCGCCGCCGCCACCCGCGGGTCCACCGGGGCCAGCCCGGCGTTGATGAGGCTGCGCAGCCCCTCGCAGGTGGCGCTCCCGTAGGAGATCAGGGCCAGGGGGGCGCCGCCCGCGTCGCGGCGCATCCCGGCCTTGCTGTCCCGGGGGTTGAAGGTGAAGCCCCCGTCGTCCGCGGCGTCGTCTACCCCTTCCCGGTAGTTCTGGCAGCGGCCCAGGAATCCCCGGGCCCGCTCCAGCACCGGGTGATCCGGCTTCACCCCTGCGGCGTGGAGCCCCTCCAGGACGAAGGCAGTGATGCTGATGTCCGCCCGGAGGAGGTCCCGCTGGTTCGCGTCGTAGAAGTCCCAGGCCCCATGCTGCCACGACAGTTCGTCGAAGCCGAAGTCCTCCGCGGGCTGCCGCCGGCAGAGGAAGTCCGCGAGCCGCGCCGCTGCCTCCCCATGGCCCTCCCCCCCGACCCGGGCCAGTGCCACGATGGTCATGGCGGTGGCGTAGTTCACGTAGCCCACCGGGTCGCCCGCGACACCGATGCCCCCCACCTCGGGCCGCTCGTGGGCGAGGAGGAAGGCCAGGGCCCTCGCCGACGCCGCCTCTACCCCTGCCTCCTCCCCGCCACTCAGGGCCATGAGGGCGAGGGCTGTGTTCACCACGCCGGGCATCCCCTCCGCCGCGCGGAAGTGCTGCCAGGCCCCGTCCTCTCGCTGCCGCGCCAGGAGCCACGCGCGGCCCCGCGCCAGGGCCGTCTCCGCCAGGAGGTCCAGGCGCTTCACCCCCATGACGAGGTCGACGGACACGCGCTCGGTCCCGCGCAGGACCTGGAACTGGAGGCGCGTCCCGGGCGGCATGACCCTGAGCACCCCCGCCAGGGCCGCCGCCTCGATCAGGGGGGCCCCGTTGATCGTCACGATGACGTCCCCCGGTCGCAGGCCCGCCTCCTGGGCTGGAGAACCCGGCTGAACGGTCCGGACGAGGACGCCGGCCGGCCCCTCGGGGGGGGCCTGGCGGAAGATGAACCCGGCCCACCCGGGGGCGGCGTCCTGGGCCAGGGCCGCGTTCGGCGCCGGGGTGAGGAGGATCGCCATCGAACTCAGGACGAGGAGGAGGGTATTCAAGGGGACCTCCGTACGCGCCGCGGCGGGGCTCCAGCGGAGCCCCGCCACGCGTTGCGATTTCCGGAGTGTAGGGCCGCCGGTCGGCCCGCGTCAACCGCTGCTACCCGGCGAAATCCTTGTTCTCGCTGCTCTCGATGGGCGCGACGGCGTCCTGCAGGAAACTGATGGCGTCGTTCAGCCAGTTGCCGTTCCCGTGGGCGTCGATGACGGTCGTGGACCCGTCCGGCGCCGTCACCTGGAAGCTCATGGCGTGGGTCCCGTCCTGCCAGATGGCCGTGGCGTTGAACCCATCGAGGTCGCCGAAGAGGGAGTTCAAGGTGTCGGCCGCGGAGACGCCCTCGTAGTGCCCGCAGGCCTCCGCCTGGGTGGCCAGGCCACCCAGCCCCACCGCCACCACCACGGCCACCGCGACGATCCAAGTCTTGCCCATGTCCTGTTCTCCTCTCGTGGCCCCAGCACCCCTCTTCGCACCTGGAAGTAGTTCACGCGGCGTGCCCTCACCCCGGATGGCCGGCGAGACCACGAAAGGCCAAGGGACTCATGGCCATGCTCACGGGTGAAGCCAGCCGGTCGCCCCGCAGGGGCTCATGTCACTGTCCACGATCGTGGACGCATGTACCCGCGAGAGGACAGGCCGGGCGACTAATCGCCGCTCGCAGACCCCTCCAGGGTCTGGGGGGCGTCCAGGACGGCGAAGCTCCTGGTCACCTTCTCGAAGGCCTTCGCGAAGTCCTTCTCGCTCCCGCGGCGGCAGACGTAGAGCAGGTCGTAGGTCCTCTTGAACCAGCGGCAATAGAGGGCGTAGTCCTCCATCACCATGGGGACCTCCCCCTGCTGGATCTCGAACTCGAGGTGGTAGCCGGGCCTCACACCCGAGGGCATGGTGCCGTCGGGGACCGAAAGCGCGGCCCCGGAGGTTCTCTTGTAGCCGGGCCAGCGCTCCATATTGCCGGCCAGGAGCTGCCTCGTCAGGTCGTCGGCGTCCTCCGAGTCCGGGTAGCCGTGGATCTCCATGACGAAGGCCACCAGCTTGCGCTTCTCGGGGTCCGTGGGCCGCACGCGCAGGCGGACCGAGGGGTCGAGCTGGGCGAAGTCCAGGTACCAGTCCTCACCCGGCAGCTCCAGCCGGAACTTGGAGGTCCGGCTCACGTAGAGCTTCCCGTCGAAGTCCCCCTCCTCCGGCCGCTGGAGGTCCACCAGGTCCCAGTCCATGTCCGGCCATCCCAGGAGGTCCCTCGCCCTGTGGGCGAGGTCCAGGATGCGGGTCCTGAGGGACTCCAGCGACACGGGGCCCGCGGGGCGGATGCGCTCGGGCACCGGGGCGTCCAGGAGGCCGTACAGCTCCGTGCTCATGACCGAGTAGTATCGGTCCGTGCTTTCCAGCATGTCCTCGATGACCAGGTCCGCGTCCCCGTGGGGGCAGAGGAAGACCTCCTCCTTGTATCGCCGGAGGTCCAACCGAGCGACGGCGAAGACCCCCTCCCAGAAGTTCCGGGCGAACTCCTCCCATGCGGCCAGGATCCGCGCGCGCTCCTCCGCGGGGACCACCCCAGGACGGCCCTCCGCCTTCTCCGTGAGCTTCAGGACCACGCACCGGTTGGTGTAGAAGCTTCCCCACTGGGCGATGGCGAAAAAGACCCGGCGCTCCTGCTGGAGGATGTCCAGGAGCCGCCTGCGCACCGCCGTGGCCACCTCCGCCTGGGCCGCCATGTCGCCCAGGACCGCCGGGTGGACGACCGGGCCCACCGCCAGGTCCTTCGGGATCCGCTTCCGGGTGGCGGGGGCCTGATCCTTCCGCTGGTAGGACACCTCGAGGGTATAGGTCCCCGGGACTACCTTGCCCCGGATGGGCCCGACGCGCGCGTAGTAGCGCCCCGTCTCCACCTTGCCGTGCACCCAGACCCCCACCCGCTCCCCCAGCCTCAGGACCACCTGGAGCAGCGTCCCATCGGGGAAGTCGGCGCGCCCCGTCACCTCGATGGCCTGGGTCCCGCCCCCCGTGTCGCCCACGGTCGCCGACTCGATGGAGAGCTCGCCCGAGAACGACTCCTCCTGGGCCCTGGCGGGACCGAGGAGGGCAGCCGACGCCACCGCCAGGCCGAATACGCCCACCCGATTGCGACTCATGCTGGGGTCCCTCCACAGGAACAAGCATCGGGGGGGCGTCGCCGAGGCGTCCCCCCGAACTAATAGGAGAGCTGGCGGGCTCCGCGCCACACCGTGATGGTGATGCTGTCCAGGGCCGGGCTCACGTTGAATGGCGAGGGCCCGCCGTCCACCTGCCAGCGATAGTAGAGGTGCTGGTTTGCGCCACCCTGGTAGCTCAGTCCCGTCGCGAAGCCGCCGCCCATGATACGCAGGGGGTCGGCCTCGGTGGTCGAACGCATGAGCTGGGAAAGGGAGCCCGGGGCGGCCCCCACCGAGACGCTCTGGTCGAAGGCCTGGGAGTAGGGCGTCATGTTCCGGTCCACCCCGAGAAACTGGCCCGCCGAGTTCCGGCCCCACTGGGCCGGGTAGAGCAGGTCCCAGGTCACGTGACCCACCTTGCAGGGCTCGGCGGGCAGGTCGAACCGGCCCAGGAGCCCCGGGCCACTGGCCGCGTTGTACCGCGAGGTCCCCAGGACCCAGGCAGGGGGACGGATGCGGTTGAAGACCCGGACCTCGTCCACGGTGCAGTTGCTGAAGCGATGATAGGTAGTGCCCTTTTGTACGTCGTACTCGGGCGTCCCGCCCCCCGTGGAACCCTTGATCCTGGCGCTGGCGGTGCCGGAGGGGGGGTCCCAGGTGTAGCCATAGCCCCCGAACAGGATCCGGTTCTCGGGGACGTAGGTCCCGAGGCGGAAGTTGTTGTATACGGTGTCGATGAATTCCTGGTAAATGACGTTGCTGCCGGAGCCCGCCATGGGGACCTTCCTCGTGGTGGTCTCCCTGGGCGCCACCCGGAAGTCCGGCGGGGCCTCCACGCCGTCCACGTAGAGGCGGTGTCGCTCGCTGCCCTCGCCGCTCACCCTCCGGCCCCAGGTGACCACCACGTGGTGCCACTCGTCCGGGGCCCACGCGGTGACGTCCGCGACGCACTCGCTCCAGGTGTAGGGGTAGTTGGACTCGTTGGCCTGGAACGGCTCCGGGTAGGTCCAGCGCAGGCGCGTGGAGACCAGCCGCTGTCCCCAGCGCTCCAGCCGCCAGGCCACCCCCTCGTTGATGCTCTCCACCTGGTTGATCCCGTAGAGCAGGGCCTCGAAGGTGGTGGCCCGCGGCTCCACCGCCAGCTTCACCCACAGCTCGACCGTCCCCTCCTGATACGGGAGGTTTCCCTGCGAGCCGTGGTGGAAGGAATAGGCCTCGCTCCGGTTCGCCTGGCCCGGGCCGTACTGGCGCGTCACCAGACCGTCGGGGGCCAGGGTCCCCTGCTCGAAGGGGGAGGTGTCGTAGGCGATGAGGTCGCCACGGCCGGCCCCATTGGAGAGGACCGCCGCGCCCTGATCGGCGGCCAGAGAGTGCCGGAACCCCGCCAGGAACGTCTGGGCGGCGCCGGCGTCCGACTCGTCCTCCTCCCTCCACTCGGTGGAGAGCTGGGCGAAGCCATCCGAGGCGCTGGCCCCCTCGGGGCCCACCGCCGAGACGGCCTCGGGGAAGGTCATGACCCCCGCCTCGCCCGGGAAGGGGATGTCGTCCGGGTCCCCGGCCGCTGCGGCCGCCGCCTGCTCGAAGTCCCGCTGGTTGCTGTGGCGATAGACGTCGTATAGCTTCACCACCGTGGTCAGCGTGCGCTCCGAGAGGACCTCCGAGCGCGGGCCACGGACCTGGCCCAGGCACTGCACCTCGTAGTACCCCATGGACGAGTAACAGAGTTCCGTCGTCCCGGACTCCAGGAAGTTGAACTCCCCGGGGGCCGCGGTCCCGGGCAGGGCCTGGTCCACGTTGTAGCGGACGGTGGCCTTCTCCACCACGGTGAAGACCGGGTGGCTGGGGGTATAGAGGCTGAACCGCAGGTCCGGCCCCGTGGCCGCTACGACGATGCCGGAGCGGATGGAGGACAGGGTGGCCCCGGTGGGCCCCACCTCCAGATTCCCCGCCACCACGCTGGTCGCCAGCCAGTCCACGAAGGCCGCTCGGCAGGGGAACGGCGTGGTGGCGCGGTGCGCGATAACGAGGTCGGCCAGGTCCACTGCCTCCTCGTAGGAGATAGGCCGCAGCCGCTGGGCGATGAGCCGGTCCTGGGAGTAGAGGTTGATCCGCTCCGAGTCGGCCAGGGCCCGCCGGTCTATCTCGTAGGCGTAGAGCCCGCAGAACAGGGCAGCGAGGACGGGCATGGGGGCCGAATTGATGTTGACGGGGTAGCGGGCCTCGGACCGGAACCGGAAGGTCCGCGGGTATTCCACGAAGAGCGAGGTCCCCTCGGTCTGCAGCTGCCGGTCCAGGACCTCGTCCGGCGGGTCGTCCGGAGCCACGGTGCCGGGGTCGGCCCAGCCCTGCACCGTGACGTAGTCCGCCAGTCGTTCGAAGTCGGCCAGAGGCATCAGGGTCCGGAGCTGCTGCTTCGAGCTGAGGCGGCGGCCGGGGAGCCCGTTCCGGTAGTCCACGATGCGCCTCCCCAGGCCGGTGGGGACCGGGTTGGCGATGGCCTCGCCGAAGCGGCGCTGGAAGTCCTCCACGATGGCCCGCCCCAGGACCTCGAGCATGAGGCCCAGGCTGGCCTGGGGACCGTTCAGGTGGAGCTGGCCGGCCGCGTCAAGCACCTTGAGGAGGTAGGTATCCCCGTCCTGGACGTAGGTGCCGCCCGCGACCCCCGAGACGTCCAGGTCCACGCCCCCCACGGTCCGACGGGTGGGATAGGAGAGATGGCGGGCCCGGTCGTCCAGGGGCTGCCCCAGGCCCGGTTCGGCGGCGGTGGCGGTGCCCCCCGCCGAGCGGTAGAGCCACGGGGGACGGGGGCCAATGGTCGAGCGGGCCTGCTCCTCGCGGCCCAGCTCCGCCGCGACCCTCTCGACCCCCTGGCGGGCCACCAGCTCCGCGCGCACCGTGTCCAGGAAGGCCCCGGCGGCCACCTTCTCGATGTGCGTGGTGCTGACCATGGCGGCCCCGAGGATGGCCAGGAGGGAAAGCACCCCGAGGACGAAGATGTAGACGGAGCCGCGGGGTCCCGAGGCGCGGGCTCGCTCGCGCTTGCGCATGGCAGGCCTCCCCCCCCCCGTCCCGCCGGCCTCCCGACGCCGTGATTCTAGGCGTGTGGGATGGGCAGATCAAGCGGAGGGGCACCTCGGGGCCCTTCGAGCGCGCCGTCGCAGCGTCCCCCGAGGGCGAGGCCCACGGCCGCCAAGAGGATGGCCAGGTCCTTGCCCGCCCCGCCCCGATCCAGGTAGAGCAGGTCCAGGCGTAGCTTCTCCGCCTCCGGGGCGCCAGCGCCCAGGCGGACCTGCGCCAGCCCCGCAAGCCCGGGCCGGACGCGGTGGCGGCGATCCCAGAGCGCCAGTTCGCGGCGCCACCGGGCCGCGAGCTCCAGGGTCTCCGGCCTAGGACCCACCAGGGACATCTCCCCCCGGATCACGTTCCAGAGCTGGGGTAGCTCGTTCAGGGCCGTCCGGCGCAGCCAGCGTCCCAGGGGCGTGGCCAGGTCTCCCCTCGCGCGCAGGCTCCGGAGCTTCCACATGCGGAAGGGGCGGCCGTGGCGCCCCACTCGCCACTGGACGTAGAAGACCCCGCCCTCCCCCTCCAGGGCGAGCCCCAGCGCGATGAGGACGGCCAGGGGGGCCAGGAACACCAGGGCCAACGAGGCCGCCACGACATCGAAGGTCCGCTTCACGAGGCGCCAGCGGCCATCTCGTCCAGCGTGACCAGCCGGCCCCGGACGAGCGCCAGGACCCGCCGCAGCCGTACCGCCACCCCCGCGCGCCCCAGCCCCTGCTGGGCGGCCAGGAGCCGGCGGGCCACGGAGGCCCCACTCGACAGGACCTCGCACCAGGCCTCGTCCGGGTCCAGCTCGTAGGGATGGAGATAGACCACCGCCGGCCGCCCCTCGGCCACGACGCGCCCCAGGCCCCAGGCGGTCCAGGCCCAGGGGGCCAGGCGCAGCCAGCCGCCGCCCGCCACCGGGAACCGCCACGGACCCAGGGTCACCACCGCCGGGGGAAGCTCCAGTACCCCGCAGGGCGCCTGCCAGGGGCCCAGGGGGGCGCTCGCGACCCCGTAACGCGGCGTGCGGGCCGGGAAGACGCTGGAGTCGCGACGGATCCCGCGCGCCGCCAGTTCCTCCCAGACCCAGGGGGTGCGGGCGTCCACGGAGAAGTCGGCCGCGCGGTGGGAGAGGACCGCCTCCCCGAGCAGGTCCTCCAGGACCCCCACGGCCCGGTCCAGCTCGCGGCGGAACCGCGCCGGCCCCAGGGCCCAGAGGGGCCGGTGCGACCAGCCGTGGGTCCCCACCTCGTGGCCTGCCGCGCGGATGGCCCGCACGAGGGACGGGTGGCGACGGGCCACCGGTCCCTGGACGAGGAAGCTGGCCCTCGCCTCCTCGGCCGCCAGGAGATCCAGGAGGCGCCGCGTCTGGCGCTCTACCCCCTCGCCCACCGGCGAGTCCGGGTCCAGCGTGGACTGGCGCCAGTCCTCTACGTCCACCGTGAGCGCCACGCCCGCGGCCCTCACGCCGGACGCGCCTTGGACCAGAGGGCCGTCTGCCGGCCGCGGACCCAGGCCCAGGGCCCCAGGACGCCGGCCACGTTCTGGAGGAGGACCAGGAGCGGGAGCGCGAGCCACGCGGGGGGCCGCCCGCCGCCCAGGCGCCAGGCCAGCCAGCCCGCGACCCCGGCGGCGTACGAGGCCGCCTGGGCCGCCGCCAGGGCGGCGTAGAGGGGGCGCTCGGCCAGGACCAGGGCAGACGCGAGGGCCGCGGCCCGGAGCCAGGGCTCCAGGGCCCTGAGCACGCGGTGGGAGAAGAACTGGAAGGCCAGCATCCCGCCCAGGGGGTTCAGGAGCGAGGGCCAGCGCGCGAAGAGCTGCCAGTAGCCGGCCTGGTAGCGGACCCGCCGGGCCAGCTCCTGTCCGGGGGTCGCCAGGGGCTCCTCCAGCGCGACGGCGCGGGGCTCGTAGACCACTCGGGCGCCCCCCAGGGCGATGGCGAGCGGTAACGCGTCGTCGTCCAGGATGGTCCCCGGGGGGCACGGGCGGTAGGCGGAGCGCCGGACGGCCCCGATGGGACCCAGGAACCCCAGGGTGGAGCCCGCGGCGCTCTCGGATCGCCGGAGGGCGTCCTCGTAGCGGCGGTAGACCGCGGTCCCCGAGGCCGTCGCGCCGGGCGCGCCGCGTCCCAGCTCGACGCGGCCCGTCACGGCCCCCACCTCCGGGTCGGCGAAGGCCGCCGCCAGGTGGCGCAGGGCGTCGCCCCTCAGCCGCTCCCGGACGTCCGTCAGGACCACCACCTCGTGACGCGAGGCGCACACCGCATCATGGATGGCCGCGGCCTTGCCCCTCCGCACCGGGTGCTCCACGAGCCTCACCCCCCGCGCGGCATGAGAGCGCGCCACCCGGCAGGTGTCGTCGGTGGAACCGTCCGAGGAGACCACGACCTCCAGGAGGTCCGCCGGGTAGTCCAGGGCGAGGGAGTCCTCCAGCTTCGCCGCGAGGACATCGCCCTCGTCGTGGCAGGGGATGACCAGGCTCAACCCGGGGAGGCGACCGCCCGGGGGGCCTGCCCGCGGGGGCCTGGGCCGCAGGCGGGCCACCAGGGCCATGGCCGCGGGGTAGCCCGCGTAGGACCAGGCCAGGGCCCCGGCCGAGGCCCAGAAGACCGACTCCAGGGCGAGGCTGTCGTCCACGTCCCTTGCATCGGCCGTCCGGGCCGCGCGGCTTGAGATGCGGCAGCCGGTGTGCCTCGCCGGTTCGGCCGGCGGCGCGGATTGCCACGGCCCATTCGGTGTGAGTATACTCATCTCCGTGCAGTGCCATCGTTGCGGGTATCGTTGGAACGCTCGGGTCGCGCGGCCCGTGCGTTGCGCCTCCTGCCGCTCGCCCTACTGGAACAAGCCGCGCCGCCGGCGTTCGACCGCGGCGTCCCGGATCGGCCGGTATGTCCAGGTCCAGTCGGCCGTGCAACGTGCCATCGAGCAGGATGCCTCGCCGAAGGAAAGGCTCCAATCCTTCTGGGTGATGCAGCGGCAACAGGCCCGCTGGGATGCCGTGGTCGGCATGGACGCCCTGCGCCGCTGGCGGGAGGAGAAGGCTCGTGACACGCTGGGCGCCTAGCCCCCTGCTGGGCAACCCCATCGCCGACGTCGTGAACCTGCTGGACGGTCTCCGGATTCCCTACGTGGGGACGGGCTCGGTGGCCTACTCCGCCTGGGCGGTGCCGGCCAGCACGAAGGACGTCGACATCGTCGTGCACGCATCCAGAACGCAATTCGCCAGGCTCTTCCACGCCATGGCCGCCCAGGGCGTTCCGATCGACCCCCAACAGGCCATTCGCGACATCGACGCCGACAGGCTCACGGTGGCGCCCATGCCCATCGCGGACGTGGGGCACTTCCCGGTCGAGCTGATCGCGCCCAAGCTGCCCGGGATCGACCAGGACGTCCTGGCCCGCGCGCTGACGGTTCCCTACCCCGATGCGCGGAAGG
Organism: Planctomycetota bacterium; assembly: GCA_016209495.1. Classification (GTDB taxonomy): domain Bacteria; phylum Planctomycetota; class JACQVX01; order JACQVX01; family JACQVX01; genus JACQVX01. Next base: position 1,756 of record JACQVX010000176.1, on the reverse strand, counting down.
GGTTCAAGGTCGTCACCCCCGAGGACTACGTGGTCTTCAAGCTCATCTTCTTTCGCCGGAAAGACCAGGCCCCGGTGCAGGACGTCCTGGCCCGCTTCCCCGGGTTGGACCTTCCTTACATCGTGCGGCAGCTTCGCCGCATCTACGCGCGCCGCGATCCCCGGCTCGTCTGGTTCGCACAGGAGCTGCGCGCCGTGGGGAAGGTCATGCCCAACCCGGCACGGAGGGCGCGACGCCCCTAGGGCAGGACCTCGACCCGGTCGGCGACCGCGCCGTGGGCCTGATCCTGCTCCGCGCGATAGTCGCGGATCCGTCCCGCCATGGCGGCCTCCACCGCGGGCAGTAGATTGCGCGCGGCCTCGACGCGGGTGACGAAGACGTAGTCGGCCCCGGCCGCGTAGAGCCCCTCGACCATCTGGGCGCGGTAGGCGTTCACGATGATCTTGGCGCTGCCGTTCGCGGCCCGTACCGCCGCGGCCAGCTTGGCGTTGGTGGTGCCCTTAAGGATGTCGTCCTGGACGGTGCTGATGACCAGGTCGGCGTGTTCGACCGCATGTTTGAGGGTATCCGGGTTGGAGACGTCGCCGTAGACCACGGTCACGCCCAGGCGCCGGATCGCGGAGTGGATCGCGACGTTGAAGTCCACGACCAGGATGTCCTTCAGGACTTCCGGCCGGCTGCGCGCGATCTCGTGCAGGAACGATGAGGCGATGCGGTGACAGCCCAGGATGACGATGGCATGCTCGCGAGCGGCCCTTTCGGTGCCCAGACGATCCGGCAGGCGAAAGCCCAGGGCGCTCAGGAGTCCACCCAGGCGCTCGTGCAGTCTATCCCCGACATCGAAGATGAGCGGCGTGGCCAGGGCGGTGATGACGAAGGCGAAGATGACCGCACTCACGAATTCGTTGCTCACATGGCCGAGCTGGAGACCCAGGAAGGCGATCACCAGGCAGAACTCGGAGATCTGGGCCAGGCGCGTGGATGCGACCACCGAGCTGCGCCGGTCCATCCCGGTGAGGTAGAGCAGCGGAAAGAAGATCAGGTAGCGCGAGGCCACCGTCAGGGCCGCCAGCGCCAGGGCGAACAGCAGCACGTTCGCGCCCTCGGGCCTGGGTATGCCCATCCCCAGACCGACGAAGAACAGCGTGACGAAGAAGTCCCGCACCGTCCCGACCTTCGCGGCCATCTCGTGGCAAAAGGGGAGGGCGGCGATGCTGGCCCCCGCCAGCAGGGCGCCCATCTCCAGGGACACCGAGACCGACAGGGGAATCCCCAGGAGCCCCAGGATGGTGGCGAGGTTCTGGCCGAGGAAGGCGATCCCGAAGCACCAGGCGATGGCGACCACGAGCATGAGCTCGGCCTCCTTGGCGATCCAATGGAGGAGCAGCGGGAGGGCGTAGCGCGCCAGGAGGATGGCCAGGCCCGTCAGGATGGCGATGCCCAGCAGGGTCAGACCCACCTGGCCCAGCTCGGGGTGGGCGAAGTTCGGCTGGACCGCGAGCACCACGATGGCCCAGAGGTCCTGGAACACGAGGATCCCCAGCGCGACCCGGCCCACCACGGTGTCGAGCTGATAGCGGCTCTGCAAGAGCTTCACCACGATGAGCGTGGACGAGGACGCGAGCGTGAAGCCGATGTAAATCGGCAGGTAGGGGCCCTGGGCCAGGTCCCAGCCGCTGCGCTGGAGCAGCAAGCCCGCACCGTAGCCGAAGGCGATGCACAGGGGGAACTGGAACAGGCCGCCCAGGATCAGGGT
>JACQVX010000181.1 GCA_016209495.1 Planctomycetota bacterium | reverse complement strand
GCCCTCCACGGCCCGCAGCCCCCCCTCCCGCACGAGGCGCTCCGAGAGCCCCTCCGACCCCCATCCGCCGGCCTCGGCGGCCTCGTGGAAGACCGGGTTCGTCTCCACCAGCCGCCGCCCGTCCAGGACGTTCCGGTGGAAGGCCAGCCCGAAGACCGGCTCGATCCCCCCGGAACAGCCCGCGATGATGGAGATGGTCCCCGTGGGCGCCACGGTGGAGGTCGTGGCGTTGCGCAGCCGCCGCCCCCGGGCCTCCCAGAGGCTCCCCGCCCAGTTCGGGAAGACGCCCCGCTCGCGGGCCAGGTCCTCGCTCATGAGGTGGGAGGCCTCGTCCAGGACGCGCATGGCCCGCCCCCCGAAGGCCACGGCCTCCGGCGAGTCGTAGGCGAGGCCCATGCGGAAGAGGGCGTCGGCGAAGCCCATGAGGCCCAGGCCCACCTTCCGGTTGCCCTTGCAGACGGCCTCGATCTCGGGGACGGGGTAGCGGTTCACGTCGATGACGTCGTCCAGGAACCGGGTCGCCAGGCGCACGGCGCCGACGAGTCCCTCCTCGTCCAGACGCGGCGGACCGTCCCCGACGGCGACGAAACGCTCCAGGTTGATGCTCCCCAGGTTGCAGGCCTCGTAGGGGAGGAGCGGCTGCTCGCCGCATGGATTCGTGGCCTCGATGGGACCGAGGGCCGGGGTGGGGTTGTCCCGGTTCACCCGGTCGATGAACACCACCCCAGGCTCCGCGGTGGACCAGGCCTTCTGGACGATGAGGTCGAAGACCTCGCCCACGGTCCAGCCGTGGCCCTCCGCGTCCACGAGGGGCCGCCGGGTCCCGTCCCGCGGGTTCGCGACCCGGTGCGGCGTCCCGGGGGCCGTGGTGGCGGCCTCCATGAACTCGTCGGTGAGGCTCACGGAGACGTTGAAGTTCGTGAGGACCCGCAGGTCCTCCTTGGCCCGGATGAACTCCAGGACATCCGGGTGGTCCACCCGCAGCATCCCCATGTTCGCCCCGCGGCGGAAGGCCCCCTGGGTGATGGCCCCGGTCGCCTCGCTGTAGACCTTCATGAAGGAGACCGGGCCGCTGGTGCTCCCCCCGCTCGTGGCGATGCGGTCGCCCCGCGGGCGCAGCCTCGAGAAGTCGAACCCCGTCCCGCCGCCGGCCTTCTGGATGAGGGCGGCGTGGTGGAGGGTCGTGAAGATCCCGTGCATGGAGTCCGGGACCGGCAGGACGAAGCAGGCGGAGAGCATCCCCAGGGGCCGCCCGGCGTTCATGAGGGTAGGCGAATTGGGCATGAACCGCCGGGAGGCCATGAGCCCGTAGAAGGCGTCGGCCACCTCCCGCGCCGCGGCCTCCGAGGCCCCGTGCAGCCGTTCCGCCTCGGCCACCGCCTCCGCCACCCGGTGGAAGAGGTCCGCGGGGGTCTCGGCGGGCCTCCCGTCCGGCCCCTTCTCCAGGTACCGGGCCGCGAGGACCTCCCGCGCGTTCGCGCTCAGTTCCGGTTCGCCGACCGTCGTATCGCGTCGCATACCTTCACCACATCGCGCATCTCGGCCACGTCGTGGACGCGCACGGCGTCGGCCCCGCCGGCGACGCACATGGCCACCGCGCCGGCGGTGCCATGGACCCTCTCGGCCACGGGGCGGCCGGTCAAGGCCCCCAGGAAGGACTTGCGCGAGACGCCCACCAGGAGGGGACACCCCGTCTCGACCCGGAGGCGCGGCAGCGCGGCCAGCAGCGCCAGGTTGTGCGCCAGGGTCTTCCCGAAGCCGATGCCCGGGTCCACCCAGATCGACCCGGGCGCCACCCCCTCCCGCCGCGCCCGCTCGCGGGCCCCGGCCAGGAGGCCCGCCACCTCGCCCACCACGTCGTCGTAGCGCGGGTCCGCCTGCATGTCCGCCGGCCTGCCGCGCATGTGCATGAGGACCACCGTGGCTCCCGCGGCGGCGCAGACCTGGGCCATGCGCGGGTCCCCCAGGGCCGAGACGTCGTTCACCACCCGGGCCCCCGCCTCCAGGGCGCGGCGGGCCACCTCGGCGCGCCGCGTGTCCACGGAGAGGGGCACGTCCACCACGGCCGCCAGACGCTCCAACACCGGGAGGACCCGGCGCAGCTCCTCCTCCGGGGGGACCTCCGCGGCCCCGGGCCGGGTGGACTCGCCCCCCACGTCGATGACGTCCGCCCCCTGGGCCGCCAGCTCGCGACCCCGGCGGACGGCGGCCTCCACCTCCAGGCAGGCGCCCCCGTCGGAGAAGGAATCGGGGGTCACGTTGAGCACCCCCATGATCAGGGTCCGTTCCGGGAGGGGACGCACCGGTCACGTGGGGGCGCTGGGGCTGGGGACGGGAAGCCCGTCCCCCCCCTCCCCGGCGCGGGCGACCCCGGCGGCCCCCTTCACGGGGAGCACCTTGGCCTCGCGGGCGGCGCGGCGTTCGGCCTCCTGGGCCAGCCGCAGCTTCTCGGCGATGCGCCGCTCCTCCTGGGCGCGCACCTCCGCCACCGTGCCCCCCTGGATGACCGCCACCACCTCGGCACCGTTCAGGGTCTCGTAGCGCAGCAGGGCCTCGGCCACCCGGTCCAGCTCCTCGCGGTGGGCCTCGAGGATTCCGCGGGCGCCCCCGTAGGCCTCGTCCACGATGCGCCGCACCTCCCGGTCGATCTCCAGGGAGGTGGCCTCCGCGTGGTCCCGCGTACGGGTGATCTCCCGGCCCAGGAAGACGGTCTCCTCCTCCTGGGAGTAGTTGATGAGCCCCACCTTCTCGCTCATGCCCCACTCGGTGACCATGCGGCGGGCCAGGCGGGTGGCCTGCTGGATGTCGTTGGAGGCCCCGGTGGAGACGTCCTCGCAGGCCAGCTCCTCGGCGATGCGTCCGCCGAAGAGGACCCGGAGCTGGCCCATGACCTGGGCCCGCTGCATGTGGTAGCGGTCCCGCTCCGGGAGCTGCATGGTGGCCCCCAGGGCGAAGCCGCGCGGGATGATGGTCACCTTGTGCAGCGGCTCCACCGCCTTCGTGAAGTGGGCCACCAGGGCGTGCCCGCCCTCGTGGTAGGCGGTGATGCGGCGGTCCGCATCCACCATGGCCTTGGCCGTCTTCTGGCGCCCCCAGCGGACCTTGTCCCTGGACTCCTCCAGGTCCCCCATGGTCACCTGCTCGCCGTCCCGCATGGCGCAGTGGATGGTGGCCTCGTTCACCAGGGCCTCCAGCTCGGCCCCGGAGAAGGAGGGCGTCCCCCGGGCGAGGACCGAGAGGTCCACGTCGGGCCCGAGCGTCACCCGCCGCGTGTGGACCCGTAGGACCTCCTCGCGGCCCTTGATGTCGGGCAGGTCGATGACGATCTCCCGGTCGAAGCGGCCGGGCCGGAGCAGCGCCGGGTCCAGGATGTCGGGCCGGTTGGTGGCGGCGATGACGATGAT
>JACQVX010000175.1 GCA_016209495.1 Planctomycetota bacterium | reverse complement strand
GGCGATGGGGGCGATGGGGGCGAGGGCCAGGATGGCCCCGAGCGGCGCGAGACTACGCAGTCACGAAGCCCTGCTTCTTGCACGCCTCGGTGAGGATGCGGAGCACCGAGCCCATGTCCCGGGGCCTGAGGTCGGGGGACTTCTCCATCATCTGGAGGACCAGCCGCTCGACCTCGGTGGAAAGCTCCTTGTTGTGGGTGCGCGGCGCGACGGGCTTCTGGGAGAGGTGGGCCTTGAGTATCCCCGCCGGGTCGCGGGCGGAGAACGGGGCGCGCCCCGCGAGCAACTCGTAGAAGACCACCCCCAGGCTGTAGATGTCCGAGCGCGGGTCCAGGGCCTTCTTCTGGATCTGCTCCGGGCTGATGTAGGTGACCGTGCCCTCGATCTTCCCCCCCCCGAATCGGAGCCAGCGCTCCCACCGGAGCCCGGAGGCGGTCTGGGCCAGGGAGAAGTCGATGAGCCGGAAGTCGGATCGGTCCGGGGAGATCAGCATGTTCTCCGGCTTGAGGTCCCGGTGGATGACCCCCTGATTGTGCAGGTACTCGAGGGCCTCGGCGGCCTGGAAGGCCAGGCGGTGCAGGGCCTCGTTGCCCAGCTCCTCGCGATACTTCATGTTCAGGAACTTGAGGGTGTCCCCGGGGAAATACTCCATCACCAGACAGGGGCGCTCCACCTCCTCGGTGATGAGCCGATCGGTGCGGATCACATAGCGGTGCTTCAAGGCGAGTGCGATCCGGGCCTCCCCCTTCACGCGCTTCAGGGCCGTGCGGTCGGCCGCCAGCTTGGGGAGGAGGATCTTGATGGCGCAGATGCTGTTGTCGCCGTACGGGTACTTCTCCGCCTTGTAGACGGAGTACATCCCGCCGTCCTTGATCTTCGAGACGACCCGATAGCCCGGGACGCTGGGGTTCGCCATCCGTCTACCTTCCCGCTCCTCGCCCGCCAGCCCGAGGAGGCGGGATTATAGCACACCGGGTCCCCGTCTTTGACAGCCCCCGGTGGCACCGGTAGGATCCCCGCCCTCCATGAGCGAGGTCCCCCGCGCCGAAGCGCCCCCCACGGTCCATCGGGTCGAGGTGGTCTACCGCGACGAGATCCCCGACCCCCGCGGCCGCGCGGCCGCCACCCTCCTGACCGAGGCGGGACTCCGCGGTCTCGAGTGCGTCCGCACCGCGCGCCTCTACGTCCTCGAGGGTGCGAGCGACCCCGACCGCATCGCCCGGGAACTACTGGTGGATCCGGTGGTGGAGCGCCACGCGGTGGACGCCCCTTGCCTGCCGGAGAAGGGGCCCCAGACGCGGGTCCTCACCGTGGTGCGGCGTCCGGGGGTCATGGACCCGGCCTCGGCCAGCGTGCGGCGGGGCGTCCATGACCTGGGGGAGAGGGTGGAGGCGGTCCGCACCGCGTGGCGCTACTACCTCATGGGGGAGCTGGACGACGCGGCGGAGCGCCTGGCGATCCGGGTGCTGGCCAACGCCACGGTGGAGGAGGTCCTCGTCGGACCCGCCCGCGTGCCGGGGAGCCTGGGCCAGCGACTGCCCCCGGGGCGGTCCGCCGCGCGGGTGTCCCTGAACGACCTCGAGGAAGACGCCCTGCTCGGCCTGGCCCGGGGACGGGGGCTCTCCCTGGACCTGGAGGAGATGCGGGCCGTCCAGCAGCACTTCCTGCGCCTGGGGCGTGAACCGACGGACGTGGAGCTGGAGACCATCGCCCAGACCTGGTCGGAGCATTGCAAGCACAAGACCTTCGCCGCGCCCATCCGCTACACGGGCCCCGAGGGGCGCCGGGAGGTCGTGGACGGCATCTTCCGCACCTTCATCGTGGCGGCCACCCGGGCCATCGCCGCCCCCTGGTGCGTCTCCGTCTTCGAGGACAACGCGGGGGTGGTGGCCTTCGACGGCCCGTGGTGCCTCAGCTTCAAGGTGGAGACCCACAACCACCCCTCGGCCCTCGAACCCTACGGTGGGGCGGGGACCGGGTTGGGCGGCGTCATCCGCGACACCCTGGGGACGGGGCTGGGGGCGAGGCCCATCGCCTCCACCGACGTCTTCTGCCTGGGACCTCCGGACCTGCCCGCGCTCGAGGTCCCCCCGGGGGTCCTCCACCCCCGTCGCGTCCTGCGCGGGGTGGTGGCCGGGGTCCGCGACTACGGCAACCGCATGGGCATCCCCACGGTGAACGGGGCCCTTGTCTTCGACCGGCGCTACGCGGCCAACCCGCTGGTCTACTGCGGCAGCGTGGGCCTGGTCCCGCGGGACCGCGTGGCCAAGGAGGCCCGATCCGGCGACCTGGTCGTGGCGGTGGGAGGACGCACGGGCCGCGACGGGATCCACGGGGCCACCTTCTCCAGCGCCGCCCTGGACGAGTCGTCCGAGACCCTCTCCTCCGGGGCGGTGCAGATAGGCGACCCCATCACGGAGAAGCGGCTGGCCGACGCCGTGCTCGCTGCCCGGGACCGGGGGCTCCACCGCTCCATCACCGATTGTGGGGCCGGGGGCTTCTCCAGCGCCGTGGGCGAGATGGCCCGCGGCCTGGGCGCCGAGGTGGACCTGGACCAGGCCCCGCTCAAGTACCCGGGGCTGGGGCCGGCCGAGGTGTGGATCAGCGAGGCCCAGGAACGCATGGTCCTGGCCGTCCCCCCGGCGGCCCTGGAGGGACTGCGGGCGCTGTGCGCCGAGGAGGACGTGGAGGTGGCGGTGCTGGGGCGTTTCACCGACTCCGGGCGACTCGTCCTCTCCTGGCACGGGGAGACGGTGGGCGACCTGGACCTGGCGTTCCTCCACGAGGGCATGCCGCGGCCGGAGCGGGTGGCCCGCTGGGATGCGCCTCGCCGGGCGAGCACGGGCACCGGGGAGGGCCGAACGCCGCGGCCGCGGCGGCCGTCCGGGGAGGTCCTCCTCGCGCTCCTCTCCGGGTGGGACACGTGCAGCCGCGAGTGGGTCGTGCGCCAGTACGACCACGAGGTCCAGGGCGCCGCCGCCGTGAGGCCCCTGGTGGGGCCATGGGAGGGCCCCTCGGACGCCGCCGTCCTGGCGCCCCTGGCAGGCTCTCGCCGCGGGGTGGCCATCGCCTGTGGGCTGGCCCCCCGCTACGGCGACCTGGACCCCTACCGCATGGCGGCCTGCTCCATCGACGAGGCCGTGCGCAACGCCGTCGCCGTGGGGGCGGACCCCGCGCGCATCGCCATCCTGGACAACTTCGCCTGGGGCGACCCCTCGGACCCCGCGACCCTGGGCGCCCTGGTGCGCGCCGCCCAGGCCTGCCACGACGTGGCCGTCGGGCTGGGGACCCCCTTCATCTCGGGCAAGGATTCCCTGAACAACGTCTACCGGCACGAGGGGCGCGCGACCGCCATCCCCGGGACGCTCCTGGTGAGCGCCCTGGGCGTCCTGGAGGACGTGACCCGGTCCATCACCATGGACCTGAAGGGGCCCGGCCACCGCCTCCACGCCGTGGGCCTCACCCGGGACGAGGTGGGAGGCTCCGCCTGGGGGGCCCTGGAGGGCCTGGAGGGGGGCGAGGCCCCCGCGGTGGACGCCGGGCGGGCCCGGGCCATCTACGCCGCGGTCCACCAGGCCATGGGGCAGGGCCTGGTCCTCGCCTGCCACGACGCCTCCGAGGGCGGGCTGGGGGTGGCCCTGGCGGAGATGGCCCTCGCCGGCGAGGCGGGGCTGGAGGTGGACCTGGGGCGGCTCCCGGTGGACGGCGACCTGGACGACGCGCGGCGCCTCTGGTCCGAGTCGGCGAGCCGGCTCCTCCTGGAGGCGGCCCCCGAGGCCGCCGGGGCCCTGGAGGCCTGCCTCGCCGGCCTGCCTCACGCGGACATCGGGGCGACCACGGCCTCCGGCCGGCTCGTGGTGCGTGGGACCTCGGGGGGTGAGGTCCTCGAGGCGCCCCTGGAGGCGTTGCGCGAGGCCTGGCGCACCCCCCTGGGACGGGCGCTGGAGGGGGGCTCTCCGTGAAGGGGCCTCGGTCCGGACGAGGCGTGCGGCCCCGGGTGGTGGTCCTGCGGACCGCCGGGACGAACTGCGACCTCGAGACGGTGCACGCCCTGCAGCGCGCGGGCGCCGAGGCCGAACGGGTGCACGTGCGCCGGCTGGCCGAGCGGCCGGCGGACCTGGGCCGCTACGCGATCCTGGTCCTCCCGGGGGGCTTCACCTACGGGGACGACGTGGCCGCGGGGCGCGTCCTGGCGGTGGAACTCCGGGCGCGGCTAGGGGACGCCCTGGGCGAGTTCGTGGCGCACGGCGGGCTCGTCCTCGGGGTGTGCAACGGGTTCCAGGTCCTGGTGCGTGCCGGACTCCTGCCCGGAGGCCCCGCGGCCCTGGGTCCGGAGCCCCAGGCCACCCTGGCGGCCAACGAGTCGAACCGATTCGAGTGCCGCTGGGTGCATGTATCGGTGCGGGGGGGGGGCTCCCCCTGGCTCCCGGAGCGGGACGAGGTCTGGCCCCTCCCGGTGGCCCACGGGGAGGGCCGTTTCCTGACCCGCGGGCCGGCGGTCCTGGAGGCCCTCGAGCGGGAGGGCCGCGTGGCCTTCCGCTACGTGGACGAGCGGGGGCGCCCGGGGGGCTATCCCGCGAACCCCAACGGTTCCGCCCACCACATCGCCGGTGTCACGGACCCGACCGGACAGGTGCTGGGACTCATGCCCCACCCGGAGCGCAACGTCGAACCCTGGCACCACCCCGCCTGGACCCGCCTGGGGGTGCGCGCGGCGGGGGAGGGCCTGGCCCTCTTCCGCCGCGGTGTCGCGGCGGCACGGTCCGGCTGAACGGCCAACCGCGACAGCCCGCGTCCCCCGCCCGCCCGGATGGCCGCACTCGACGGGGGTCCTCCCTCGTCGGCCTCGCGGTCCTGGTCTACGGGGTCCTGGCGGCCGGGTGCGCCACCTGGCTGTCCCTCGGGGACCCGCGCGGCTGGGACGCCATCCTCCTGGGGAGAGACCCACTGGGGGGCCTGGCCGCGGGGGCGGCCCTGGCCCTCCTGGCCGTGGCCTTCTCCATGCTCTCGTCCAGCCGCTACGGCTGGGCGCGGGCCCTGGAGCAGGAGCTGAAGGGGATCGTGGGCGATCTCGGCGGGTGGGAGGTCCTGGTCCTGGCGGCCACCTCCTCCCTGGCCGAGGAGGCGGCCTTCCGGGCCGTACTCCAGGAACAGGCCGGGCTCCCGGTGGCCGCGCTCACCTTCGGGCTCCTGCACACCATCCCGCGCAGGGTCTTCCTCCCCTGGACCGCCTTCGCCCTGGCCATGGGCGTCGCCCTCGGGGCGCTCTACGAGGTGCATGGCGGCGCCCTCGTGGCCCCCGTGACGGCCCACTTCCTCATCAACCTCGTCAACCTGCGCCGGATTGGCCGGTGCCGGTCGGAGGCCACGGGGGCGGGGACCTTGTCCGCCGGACCGCACCGCGTATAATCCCGCGCACACCCTGGAGCCGACCATGAAGATCGCCGTGGCCCGGAGCGCGGGTTTCTGCTGGGGGGTGAAGCGCGCCGTGGATCGCGTCCTGGAGGGGGTAGACCGCGGGAGCGGGCCCTTCTACTCCTTCGGGCCCCTCATCCACAACCCCCAGACCCTGGAGGTCCTGCGGGAGAAGGGCGTCGTCGTGGTGGACGACCCGGCCAGGGCCCTGGGCGGCACCCTCGCCATCCGAAGCCACGGCATCGCCCCCCAGGTGCGCCGCGACCTCCGTGGCATGGAGCTGGACCTCATCGACGGCACCTGCCCCCACGTGGGGATGATCCAGAGCAACGTGAAGAAGTTCGCGGGGAAGGGCTACGAGGTCGTGATCATCGGTGACCACCGGCACGCCGAGGTGGTGGGCCTGGTGGGCTACGCCGAGGGGCGCGCCCATGTCGTGGATACCGTCGAGGAGGTGGGCTCGCTCCCGGCCATGGAGAGGGTGGCGGTGGTCACCCAGAGCACCCATGACCGGGAGTCCACCGAACGCATCGCGGGCGCCATCCGCGAGCGATTCCCCCACGCGGAGGTGGTGGACACCCTCTGCGACGTGACCGACGGCCGCCAGCAGGAGCTGCGCGAGAAGGCGGGCGAGGTGGACCGGGTCGTGGTGGTGGGCGGACGCGCCAGCGCCAACACCACGCGGCTGGCGACCATCGCCGAGGAGGAGGGCGTCCGGGCCCTCCACATCGAGACGCCCGAGGAGCTGCGGCCCGACTTCTTCGAGGGGGCGCGCTCGGTCCTGGTGACCGCCGGGGCCTCGACGCCCCAGTGGATGACCGATCGGGTGGTGGACCGCCTCCACGCCATCGACCGGGAGCTGAACGGGGCCGCCGCGACCGCCGCGGCCCCCCGGTGGCTCCCCCGGGCGGCGGCGCGATCCCTCACCGGGGCGGGGGCCGCCGGTCTGACCTACGCCATGGCCGCCCTCATGGGCGTCCCCTCCAGCGGTGCGACGGCCCTCACGGCCGCCCTGGCCATGATCGGGCTCTACACCTCGAACCGCTTCGCCGACCGGGAGACCGCCGCGTTCGAGAGCGTCTTCGGGGCCGTCACCGCCGTGGGCCGCCTGGGCCTCCTGAAACGCTGGGTGGCCCGCGCGACCCTCCTGGGCGCCCTGGGCTCGGCGACCCTGGTGGGGTGGCCCGTCGCGGCGGCCGTGGCGGCCACCTACGCCCTGGGACTGGTCTATCACCTGGCCCGGCTCCCCGGCCCCCTGGCGGTGCGCCTGGGGGCCTGGCGCCTCCGGGACGTGGCGGGCTCGAAGGACCTGGCCTCCGCCCTGGCCTGGACCGCCATCCCGGTGGGGGTGGCGGCGTCGGCGGCGGGGCCCCTGGGCGGCCCATGGCCCGGGGCGACCGCGGTGACGGTGGCGACCCTCTTCGCCCTGGGGCTGGGCTTCGTGCGCAGCCTCCTCATGGACGTGATGCGACTGCAGGGCGACCGGCTCGTGGGGCGCGAGGCCACGCCGGTCCTCCTGGGGAAGCGCCGTTCGAAGTCCGTCCTGGTGGCCGTCTGCGCGGCCCTCCCTGCGGTGCTGGCCCTGGGGGTCCTGGCCGAGGCGGCGGCCCCTCCGGTGGCGGCGGCCCTGGTGGCCTGCGTGGCCTACGCCTGCGCCTACCTCTGGGCCTTCCACCGCCGCTGGCTGGCCGCCGGCCTCGCCTGCGAGGTGGTGGCGGACGCCAACCTCCTCCTGGCGGGCCTGGTGACCTTCGCCGCCCTGCGGCTGGGAACGCTCGTCTGAAGGCGGGGTCAGCGGCCCCGGCGGCCGCGAACGAGCATGGCCTCCAGGCCCTCCACGGTCAGGCGAAAGTAGGCGGGCGCCCTCGATCGGACCCGGGGGTTGTCGTAGCGGCTCAGGACCCACTGGCACAGCTGGTAGCCCCGGGCCAGGAGGAGATCGTCGAGACAGGTCTCATCCTCGCGCCCCAGGGGGCGAAGCCGGCAGTACCCCCGTAGGAGGGACTCCCGCAGCTCGGAATACCCTGCGCGGCGGTGCAGGGGCCACAGGGTCACCGCCAGGTCGTAGAGGTACCAGCCCCACCCGCAGTCGTCGAAGTCGATGGCGGCGGCCCGCCCCCGCCGGAAGAGGTAGTTCCCCTGGTGCAGGTCCGCGTGGATCAGGCCCCAGACCCCGCGCCCCTTGCCGAGCCGGCCCATGACGAGCCGGGCCCGCCGCGCGGCCAGGTCGAGGACCTCCCGAGCCCGCCTCCCCGGCCGCGGCGCCGCCGGGTGCGCGGGCCAGAGGGTCCGCGGACCGAAGAACCCCGCCTCGTCCCAGCGTGGGCGCTCGAAGTCCGCCGGGGGACGGAAGGCCTCCGCCGCGCGGTGGAGCCGGCCCGCCAGCTCGCCCACCCGCTCCAGGGCGCGCGAGTCGAGTCCCCTGTCCAGGAAGCGACCGCTCACCCACCGCAAGAGGACCGCCATGCGCGGCCCGGGAATCCCCCCCCGGCGGAGCACCCGGACCCACGCCCCGGAGACCGACGGGACGGGGGCCGGGACGTCGAGGGCATCCGGGGGGGCTGCCGAACCCAGGACGCGGAGCCACGCCAGCTCGGATCGGACGGCCTTGGCCGAGTGGTAGCCGGGCCTGTGCAGCCGGAGGACCCAGCGGTCCTCGCCCTGGTCCACCCGGAAGGTCGTGTTCTCGCCGTGGTCCAGGAGGGCGAGCCGCGCCCCCTCGATCCCCCAGGCGGGGAGCGCCTCCCTGGCCAGCTCCCGCAGGCGGGCCGCCTGGGCGCGGGTCGAGAGCGCCTCGAAGCGACTCAGGCCCTCCGGCCTCGCCGGACGGCGCCCCCCGCATCCCGGTAGCGGGCGAGGGCGAGGACGGGGAAGTAGAGCCGGTAGAGGTGGTAGCGCAGGTAGAACGCCCCGGGGAATCCCGTCCCGGTCCAGGCGTCCTCGTCCCAGTCGCCGTCGGACCGCTGGGCCTCCACGAGCCACGCCGCCGCACGACGGGCGGCCTCCGTGGCCGCGTCGCCGCCGGCCACCAGACCCATGAGGCCCCAGGCGGTCTGGGAGGGGGTGCTCTGGCCTCGACCCGCGCGGTTCCTGTCCGTCGTGTAGGACTCGCAGGTCTCGCCGAAGCCGCCGTCCTCGTCCTGGCGGGAGGCCAGCCACGCGACCCCGCGGCGCACCGCCGGGTCCTCGGCCGGGACCCCCACGGAGGCGAGGGCGCAGAGGACCGACCAGGTCCCGTAGACGTAGTTGACGCCCCAGCGGCCGAACCAGGAGCCGTCCGCCTCCTGGGCCCGGCGCAGGTAGTCCACCGCGCGCGCCACGGCCGGGTCGTCCAGCCCTTCCCCCCGGGCCCCCAGCATCTCCACGACGCGGGCCGTCACGTCGGCGGTGGAGGGGTCCAGCATGTTCTTGCAGTCGTTGAACGGGATCTCGTTGTAGATCTCGTTGTCCACGTGCTTCTCGAAGGCGGCCCAGCCCCCGTCGTCGTTCTGCATGGACCGCACCCAGGCGAGGCCCCGGCGGACGGCCTCGGCGCGGGCCCCCCCCGCGTCCATGGGCCCCTGGCCCAGGGCCAGGAGCACCGCGGCGCTGTCGTCGTTGTCCGGGTAGAAGTCGTTGCGGAACTGGAAGGGCCAGCCTCCGGGCTCGACGCAGGGGTTCTTCACCGACCAGTCGCCGGGCCGGCGGACCTGCTGGCCATAGAGCCAGTCCACCGCCTCCGCCACCGCGGGACGGCCGTCCTCGCAGCCCGCCTCCGCCAGGGCCATGACGGCCCAGGCCGTGTCCCAGACGGGCGAGTGGCAGGGCTGCTGGACCAGGCCGTCCCCCTGCACCACCTGCAGCCCCTCCAGGGCGGCGATGCCCTTCTCCAGGACCGGGTGGTCCAGGGGGTAGCCCAGGGTCCGCAGGGCCATCAGGCTGTTGATGATCGCGGGGAAGATCCCCCCCCATTCCCCGCTCAGGTCCTGGTGCTCCAGGAGCCAGTACTCGGCCCGCTTGAAGGCCAGCCGCCGGGGGAACTCGAGGGGGTGCCTCTCGAAGACCTTGAGGAGCCGGTCCACCTGAGTGAAGAAGTTCCGCCAGGACAGGATGGGCGCGTCGCGCCCACGGCTGTAGTCGATGGACCCCCGGGTCTCCAGGTAGAGCTCGTCCACGGACTCCGCGTCGGAGACCGCCACCACGGGCCGCTTCGAGTTGAGGACCATGAGGGGGACCGTGTAGGTCCGCGCCCAGCAGGCGAACTCGTAGATGTTGAAGGCGCTGAAGCGCGGCATGAACATCATCTCGATGGGGACGCTGGGGATCCCGGCGCTGTCGAACTGCCCGAAGTAGGAGAGGTAGATCTTGGTCAGGACCCGGGTGGCCATCACCCCGCCATGCGCGCGGATGAATTCCCGCGCGCGCTCGAGGCGCTCGTCGCCGGCCCGGTAGCCCGCGAGCTTCAGGGCGAAATACGACTCGACCGTGGTGGAGAGGTTCCCGGGCCCGCCGCCGTAGAGGGGCCAGGACCCGTCCGCGAGCTGTCGGGAGAGCAGGGTGCGCGCGGCCATGGCCACCCGCCGCCTCCGTTCCAGGCCCATGAACCGGCAGAAGAGGATGTACTCCGCGTTGAGGCCGATGTCCCCCTCCAGGAAGGCGCACCACCAGCCCCCAGGCCGTCGCTCCGCCAGGAGCCTCCCGGCCCCGCGCGCGATGGCGTCCGCCAGGGCGCCCCGGCGCCGGCGCGAGGGCCTCGGTCGGGATGCCGGCCTCGCGGGTGCCGCCCCGCCCGGGGCGCCCGTCACGGCCCCCGCGTGGGCCCCACCCCGCGGCCGGAAGAAGGCGCGGGTGTTCAGGAGCGAGAGGACGCCGCTGGCTGCCATGGTCTTCGCTGCCCCGTCGGGGAGGGAGAGGGGACGATAGCAGACCGACCGTGCGATGGAAAGCTCCTTCGGGGGCCGCACTGGCCCCGGCGGCCCGCGTCCGGTAGAAGATCCATCATGGGAACCGAGCGCTCAGGCGAGGACTGGCTGGAGGTCCTGGCCGGACCTCTGGCCGAGGGGGCCGTCCTGGCCACGGTGGTCGAGACCCGCGGGTCCGCCCCCGGGAGGGAATCCTCGCACCTGGTCCTCCAGGGCGACGGCCGCCTGGTGGGGACCGTGGGCGGGGGGTGCATGGAGGCCGACGTCTACGCGGCCGCCACGCGGGTCCGGCGGGACGGGGCCCCGCGGCTCCTCTGCTTCCACCTCTCGGACATGGAGGCCCACGGCAGCGGCCTCATCTGCGGCGGGGAGGTCCGGGTCTTCGTGGAGACGGTCCGGGACGCGGAGGTCTTCCGCCGCGCGGGGCTCGCCCGCGAGGCCGGGGATACCGTCCTGGTGGCCACGGTCGTCGAGCCGCCGGTGGAGGGGCCCGGCCGGCTGCTCCTGGACGCCGGCCTGGCGCCCCTGGCGGGCCAGGCGCCCCCGGGGGTGCTGGAGGCCGCCCGCGAGGTAGGGGCGGCGGTGCTCGCGGACGAGGTGCCCCGCCGGGTCCGCCGCGGCGGCCTGGAGGTCTTCGTGGAGTGCGTGGCGGCCCCGGAGCTGGTGGTCTTCGGGGCGGGCCACGTGGGCCGGCAGGTGGCGGCCCTGGCGGCGGCGTGCGGCTTCCGCGTCACCGCGGTGGACGACCGCGAGGCCTTCTGCAACCCCACCGCCGTCCCGGGGGCCCGCTCCCACGTGGTGGGGGAGTTCACCGAGGTCCTGGCACGGCTCCCCATCCGGGCCTCCGCCTACTGCGTGGTCCTCACCCGGGGCCACGCCCAGGACGAGCCCTGCCTCGAGGCCGCCCTGCGGAGCGAGGCGCGCTTCGTGGGCGTCATCGGTTCCCGGGCCAAGATCCACCGGCTCCTGGAGCGCATCGGCCGCCGGGGCGTGCCGCGGGGACGCCTGGCCCAGGTCCACGGCCCCCTGGGCCTGGACATCGGGGCGCGCACCGTCGAGGAGATAGCCCTCGCCATCGTCGCCGAGCTGGTGGCGGTCCGTCGGGGGGTGGACTCCCCCGCGGCCCTCTTCCGGACCAAGGGGGTGCGCGTGGATCGGTTGAGGCTGGACGAGTCATGACCCGCGCCTGGGCCCCCCGGACGCCCTGGGCCATCCCCTTCGGCCTGGCCCTCCTGCTGGCCGCCGCGGCCCGCCCGGACGCGCTGTAGGAGGCCGAGCGCCTCTACGAGGAGGGGCGATACCTGGAGACCTTGCCCCTGGCGGAGGCGGCGGCGGCCGAGAGGCCCGAGGACAAGGACTACTTCTTCGCCCTGCGCGAGGGGAAGGGGCGGCGGGAGGCCCACGCGGCCAGCTTCGGTCGTCTCGAGCTGGGCAAGCTGGACCGGGCCTGGCGCGAATACGTCCAGGGCCTCTATGCCCATGGCCCCGAGCTACTGGAACAGCGAGATCACGTCGGCGGCGCGGGCCTTCACCTCGGCGGCGATACCCTCCAGGCCCGCCTCGGCGAGCCCCAGCCGCTCCAGGGCGCGGGGGTCCACCGCGGACTCCCTCCGCCCGCCATCCGCCTCGTTCTCCAGGCGGTGGGCCAGGAGGTTCGCCAGGTAGACCACCATGCAGGCCTCCGCCAGGTCCGCCGGCACGCCCGCGTGGAAGGGGTCGTGGTGGTGCGCCACCGGGGCCACCAGGTCCGGTGGAAAGCGCCACTGCTCCGCCAGGTACTGGCCCACGTCGGCGTGGTTCAGCTCGAGGATCCGCTCCTCCGCCACGCGGAAGGGGACGCCCTCCCGCTGGTGCAGCCGGACCACCCGCATGAAGGCGGTCCGCATGAACTGCCGTTCGATGATCTTCCCCAGGTCGTGGAGCAGGCCCTGCACGAAGAGGTCCCCGTGGGCCTGCCGTCCCGTGCGGCCCACGATGGTCTTGCAGGCGGTCGCGGTGCGCAGCGAATGGGCCCAGAACTCGGAGGGGTCGAAGAAGACGTCCGCGTCGGCGTCGAAGAAGTCGATGACGCTCACCCCGAGGGCGAGCTGCTTCACGGTGCTGAAGCCGAGGATGACGATGGCCCTCTGGATGGTCGCCACCTTGCCGGACAGGCCGTAGAAGGAGGAATTGACCATGCGCAGGACCCGCGCCGCGAGGGCGGCGTCCTGCTCCACGAGCCCCGAGACGTCGCCGGCGCTCGAGTCCGGGTCGTTGATGGTGTCCAGGAGCCGGTTCACCACCTCCGGCAGGGTCGGGACCTCGGTGATGTTCCGCAGGACCCTGCGGGTCTTCTCGTCGGAGACGCTCACGCTCCCTCCGCCGATGGCGTGGTGGGGACCGTGAAGTGGAACCGGGCC
The DNA here is from genome assembly GCA_016209495.1 of Planctomycetota bacterium. Classification (GTDB taxonomy): domain Bacteria; phylum Planctomycetota; class JACQVX01; order JACQVX01; family JACQVX01; genus JACQVX01. Next base: position 16,666 of record JACQVX010000175.1, on the reverse strand, counting down.
CCGTGGCCGGCCTCGCTCTCCACCCAGATGCGCCCCCCGTGGGCCTCGACGATGTTCTTGCAGATGACCAGGCCCAGGCCCGTCCCCTTGGCCTTGGTGCTCCGGGCGGAGGAGACCTGCTTGTACTTCTCGAAGAGCTGGCCCAGCTCCTCGGCGGGGATTCCCACCCCGGTGTCCGCCACCGTGACCTGGACGCAGACGCGACCGTCCGCCAGGGCCCCGTCGGCACGGGCGGAGATGGTGATGCAGCCCCCCTCGGGGGTGAACTTGACGGAGTTGGTGAGCAGGTTGGTGAAGACCTGCACCAGCCGCTCCGCGTCCACATGGACCGAGGGAAGGTCCGACTCCAGGTCCGTGACGATCTCGACCCCCTTCTTCTCCGCGTGGACCCCGGCCACCTCCAGAGCCGACTCCACCGCCTCGCCGATGCCGTAGGGTTCGGGGTATAGGTCCAGCTTCCCGGCCTCGATCTTCGAGACGTCCATGACGTCGTTGACCAGGCCCAGCATCCGCTCGCTGGACTCGCCGATCATCCGATAGAACTCCTTCTCCTCCGAGGGGTCGATCTCCACCTCGTCGTTCTCCAGGAGCTCCACCAGGCCCTTGATGGCCGCCACCGGGGAGCGCAGGTCGTGGACGATCATGGAGGTGAAGTCCGCCTTGATCTGCTCCAGCTCCCGCGCCTTCGTGATGTCCCGGAAGACCTCCACCCCCCCGGTGACCTGCCCGTCGTCGTCCCGGAGCACGCGGGCGTTGCGCTGCACGGGCAGCTCCTGGATGACCTGGGTCACGAGGACCGTCTCGTCGTCGGTGACGCCCCCCCGCGGCGCGACGCCGGCCTCGCCCGCCGGCGGGTCGTAGAGCCAGCATTCCCGCTCGCAGGAGGCCAGGCCCAGGACGCGGCAGGAACGGCCGAGGACCTCCTGGGCCTTGAATCCGGTGAGGCGCTCGGCGGCCCGGGTGAAGTAGGTGATGTTCCGGTCCGTGTCCACGGTGAAGAGGCCCTCGTCCATGGTGTGGATGATGGTCTCCACCTTGTCCTTCTCCCGGGAGAGCTCGCGGGATTGCTCGAGGATCTTCCGCTCCTTCGCCTCCAGCTCCGCGTGGACGCGGGAGTTGTCCATGGCCATGGCCGCCTGGTGGGCAAAGGTCCCCAGGGCGTCGATGGCCTCGCGGCTGATCTCCGCGCCGCCCTCGGCGTTGTCTACCCAGATGGCCCCCACGAAGCGGAGGGCGTCGCCGGAGGTCTCCAGGCGACGGAAGGCCAGGGGGGTGAGGACGAAGTGGGGGCAGTCGAGCCTCGCCGCCAGGCTCGCCCACTCCTCCCCCAGGCGGGCGGGTTCCCGCACTGTCACGGGCTCCCCCGTGGCGACCGCGTCCCCCAGGGTGGTGGCCGGGTCGAAGGGCAGGGCCACGCCGCGGAGCAGTGCGTCGTCGGCCCCGCCGGAGACCCGCGGGACGAGCCGCCCCCCCTTTCGATCCGTGGAGAAGAGGATCACCCGGTCGAGGTGGAGCGCGTCCTGCAGCCCCTGGACGATGGTGGAGAGGACGTGGTCCAGGTCCAGGGTCGAGGTCATGACCTTGGTGATCTCGCGCACCACGGTGGACGCGTCGAGCTGGGCGCGCAGCTCGTTGTGCAGGGCGCTGGAACGGTTCAGGGACTCGCGCAGGGTCTTCGCGATGCGCTTGGCGCCCTCGACCTCACGCCGGGCGGCCGCCAGGTCCTGGACCTTCTCCGCCAGGCGCGACTCGGCCCTGGACGCGGCCTCCCGGGCCGCGTCCCTGCCCTCGCGCAGCGCCGCCTGGGCCGCGCGGGCGTCGCGCCTGGATCCGACCTCGCGGGCCACGTCCCGGACCGCCTCCAGGACCCCGGCCTCGCTCGCGCCCCCCCGTTCGTAGAAGCCGCGGACGCCGTGACGCACCGCCTCGCGCAGCCAGGGGGCATCGCGACCCTCGGCCGAGACGACCAGGCCCGTGTCCGGGACCCGGCGGGCCAGGTCCTGGACCAGGACCCACCCGTCCGAGGCGGCCTCCGGACCTGGCAGGAGGACCAGGTCGAAGGCCTCCTCCTCCACTGCCCGGCCCGCCTCCTCGGCGGAGGGGACCGTGAACACGGCGTGACCCTCCGCGTCCAGGACGCGCTGGAGGCGCCGGGACAAGTCGGCATCGGGCTCGACGAGCAGGATGGCCAGTCCTTGAGGCATCGTGCGATGGTACGCGCGGGTCCCCCGCGGACCCGGGCGGGCCGATCATAGTCCAGGGGGACCGGGAGTCCAAGGGGGGAGGGCGGGCGCTTGACCGTCGTGCCGGGGCGCGGTAGGGTCCCGCGACCGGAGGTCCTGCCGGGGGAGGGATGGAGCCCGTGCCCGAAGATCCGTGCGCCACGCCGTCCGGGGGCTTCCTGGAACGCTACCACCGGGAGCACCGGCACCCCCTCAACCGCCTGACCCACTACATCGGCATCCCCATGATCGTGGTCTCCCTGGGGGTGATCTTCTGGGACTGGCGCTGGGGCCTGGGGCTCTTCGCCGTCGGCTGGGTCTTCCAGTTCCTGGGCCACTTCATCGAGGGGAACCGGCCCGCCTTCTTCTCGAACCCCGTCTACCTCCTGGTGGGCCCCGTCTACCTCCTGCGGCGAGCCGTGCGGGCCCTGGTGGGCCGGCCCAGCACCTGACCGTGATCCCCCTGGCCGCGGCCATCATCGTCGTCTGGGGGCTATGGGCCCACTTCACCGCACTGGCCTCCCGCGGCCTGGGGCCCCGGGCCGCCTATTTCTGGCTGGCGGTGTGCACGGCCTCGTTCCACCTGGCCTTCGCCGCCGGCGCGCGCTGGGCCTGGCCGGAGGCGATGCGCGGCGCGGGTACGGGGCCCGGCCTCGTGCCCGTCCTGGGCGGGCTCACCGCGGCCGGAGGTGCCGTCCTGTTCGTGGTGGGCCAGGGGCGCTACCCCGGCTCGGTCTTCGTCCCCCTGACGGCCCTCTACCCAGCCGTCTCCGTGGTCCTGGCGGTCGGCCTGCTCCGCGAGACCCCCACACCGCTCCAGTGGATCGGCGTCGGCCTCGCCTGCGTGTCGGGCGTCCTCCTGGGTTGCGGGCGCTGAGGGGCGCCGCCCCGCTGGCGCTCGCCCTGGCCCTCGCCCCGGCGTCGGCCCAGGCCCGGTTCCGGGGCGACGAGCGCCAGGACCGTCCCTTTTCCTACAACGCGGAGTATTTCCTGAACGTCCTCTCCTACGAGCCCCGACCCCGGGAGCGGGCGGCCTACGCGGACGCCGACTCGGCGGTGCTCGCGGCGGCGGGGAGCCTGAGCGCCAGGGACCTCTGGCTGGACGAGCGATTCAAGGTCGGCGCCCTGCGGGGGCCGTTCCGCTTCGGCCTGGAGCAGGCCCGGCGGGAGGACTTCGACGCCCGCTACGCCCGGCAGGCCGTCCACCTGGAGCGCCGCCTGGGGGCTGGCCCGCTCTGGCTGCGCGGGGTGGGGGAGCCCGCCGCGGAGAAGGAGGAGGCGGACATCGGGGTCGGGCTGGCGTGGCGGGGCGAGGGGACCGAGCGAGCCCTGCTGGAGGTCTGGCTGCCGGATTTCGAACTCGCCTCCAAGGGCCCCGCGGGGGTCCGGACGCGGCGGCCGCCGCGCTCCGTGCGGGGCGAGGGGCTCCTGGGCCCGCCCGGGGGGACACGGCTCCGCTGGGAGGTCGAGGCGGACCTGCCCATGGAGCTGGAATTCCCCGCCACGGCCCGACGTTTCGCCATGGAGCGCCTCCGCTGGGAGACCTCGGTGGAGCGGGCCCTGGGCCCCGCGGACGAGGTCCAGGCCGGCGCGGCGGGGGAAGAGACGCGCAAGGTCCGGGACGTGGGGACCCCATCGGACGCCTCGGCCCTGCGCCTGGACCGGGACCACCTCCGGCTGGACCTGGACTGGAGGCGCCGCCTGGAGGCCGGCCGCACCCTCGAGGCGGGCACCCGGGTCTTCTACCTCTACGAGGAGGACCGGCGCCCTACGGACCTGGCCGCCAGCGCCGTGGAGAGGAGGCGGGAGCTGGCGGCCTGGGGGGCGTTCGGCTGGCCCTGGGGCGCGTGGCGGTGGACGGTGGACCTCCATGCGGCCCTGGTGGACGCGGACCGGGTCGTCTCCAACCGGAGGGCCATGGACCTCCTGCGCTCCGGCGTCCAGGCCAAGGCCGGCCTGGGGCTCTCGCGGCCCTTCGGCGAGGAAGGGGAGCTGAGCCTGAAGCCCTCGGTGGACCTGGACTCCCTGGTCTTCGGCGGGGGCCACGTCCAGCTCCGGTGGGTGTTCTGAGGTAGCGGGTCCGGCCGGGTTGCCATCGGCGGGGGCGGGGCGTATCCTGCCCGTCCCGGCCCGAGGCCGGCGGGAGGTGGCATCCATGGCCAAGGACAAGGGCGAGCGGCCTCAGGTCCCCGACTTCCTCCCCGAGGACGTCTCGCGGCAGCTTCGCCGCCTCTCGCCCTCGGGCTCGGTCTGGGCCGGCGTGGGCCTGCTCGTCGTGGCGGCGGGCTTCCTTGTCGCCATGGTCGGCAGCGGCTACACCCATGTGGCGCCGGGGCAGGTGGCCGTGGTGGTCAACAACCTGACCGGCTCCGAGACCCTCCAGCTCACGCCGGGGACCGTGATCCACCTCCCGCTGGGGATCACCCAGGTCTACCGCCTGGACAAGACCGAGAAGGTCTTCACCATGACCGCGGAGCCGGGCCGGGGGGACCGACCCGGGCTGGACAACGTGCGCATCAAGACCAAGGACGGCTCGAACGTCTACATCGACGTCGAGATCCGCTACCACGTGGACCCGGCCAAGGCCGGCCAGATCGTGCGGCGCCTGGGGAAGGGGGCCGAGCTGGTGCTCGACGTGGTGCGCGCCTACGCCCGCAGCGTCATCCGGGACGAGTTCGGGCGGCTCTCCATCGAGGAGGTGTCCGTCCCCGCCACCCGCCTCGAGAAGGTCCAGGTCACCCGGACCCGGCTGGCGGAGGCCCTGGCGGTCTGGGGGATCCAGGTCACCTCCGTGAGCGCCATCAACTTCGCCTTCAACGAGCAATATGTCGAGATGATCAAGCGGCGCAAGGAGGCGGACCAGATCGCCCGTAACCAGAGGGAGGCCCAGCTCGCCGCCGCCAAGGACCGGGAGCGGGCCCTCCAGGAGGCGGGGCGCGAGAAGAACGTCGCCCTCACCGAGGAGCAGGGGCTGCAGCGCCGGCGGCTCATCGCCGCGGAGGCCCTGCGCGAGCAGATGCTGGCCCGCGCCCAGGGCGAGGCGGTGAAGCTGCGAAAGGAAGGCGATCGGTCCCACGAGGTGGCCCGGCTGGAGGCGGAGGCCGTCCGCACCGAGGGGCTCACCCGGGCCACGGGCATCGCGGCCCTGGCCCGGGCCTTCGAGAAGGGCGGGCTGGCCCTGGTGCGCGAGGCCCTGGCGCGGAAGTACGCCGGCTGCACCCTGAGCGGGCGCCCCTACTCCCTGGACAGCCACGTGGACCGCGTGCGAATGGAGCGCGCCCCCTCCGACGAGGACGCACGCCGCGCCGCCGCGGCCAGGGAAGCGCGGTAGGAGGCCGGCCCATGGAAGGTTCGCGCAGAGGGGCGTGGCTCTCCGGATCCGTGGCCGTCCTGGTCGCCACCCTTGCCGTCTTCCTGACGGCGTTCGAGCGGGTGCCCCTGGACCGGGTGGGGGTCCGGCTGCACAAGCTGGGCGCCGGCATCGAGAAGCGGGACCTGACGCCCGGCTACTACCTGGTCCTCCCGGGGGTCCACGAGCTCCTGCTCTTCAGCCCCGCGGTCCAGGACCTCACCATGGAGCACGAAGAGGCCATCCGGCTCCGGGGGAAGGACGAGTACCAGACGGCGGTGGACATCACCGTCTTCTACCGGATCCAGGCGGGGGAGGCCCACCTCCTGGCGGAGGCGACGCCCACCCCGTCCCAGTGGCAGCAGGTGCTCCGCCAGGGGGCCGAGAACACCATCTGGGAGGTCCTGGGGGAGCTCTCCACGGAGGACTTCTACGACACCGACCGCCGGATGGCCGCGGCCCAGAAGGCTCGCGAGAGAATGAACGCGGACCTGGCCAAGAACCACCTGGTGGTGGAGGACGTCCTCATCCGGAACATCGCCTATGACCCGCGCTTCGAGGAGCGGCTGCTGGAACAGCAGCTCCTGGGGCAGAAGCAGATCCTCTACGCCAGTCAGCAGCGGATGGAGGAGGAGCTGGAGAAGACCCAGACCTACGAGAAGGGGACTGGCGCCCAGGTCCTGGCCGTCCAGGAGCAGAAGGACCAGGGCATCAAGAGCCTCATCGCCGACATGGACCGGCAGGTGGCGGAGATCGAGGCGGACGCCAACTACCGGGTGCAGACCCTCGTGGCCGAGGCCGAGGCCTACCGGCGCGGCCGCATCGCCCAGGGCGAACTCCTGCGGGTGCAGGCCCAGGCCGAGGGCGAGCAGGCCATCAACGAGGCCTACGCCGGCCGGGGGGGCGAGCTGCTCCTGGCCCGGCAGATCATCCAGAACCTCAGCCTGGGGGAGATCGAGGTCAACACGAATCGCGTGAACCCCTTCGACGTGGAGGCCATGCTGGAGATGGTAGGCGCCGCGCCTCGCCGTCCATGACGCTCGCCCGAGCCCGGGGGGGAGTCCCGCGGTCCACTGCGGCTACGGCGACCCTCCGCAGGAGGGTCGCCTACTCGCTCGGCGGGCTTTGCCCGCCTGCGCTCGGAGCCGCGATGGTGGGCGCCGCGCCTCGCCGTCCCTGACGCTCGCCCGTGCCCGGGGGGACGGCCTCGGCGCCGGCCCCGGGTCGCCCCCCGGAGGTCCGGCTGCGGCGCGCGCTGGTCCGCGGCCGCGCCGGGTGGGCCCTGGCGTGGCCACCCGCGCCAGACTGGCTGGCGGCCGGTCTCGCCCCGGGGCTGGCGGGGCGGGCCCTGCGCGTGGGGGCCTACTGGCCGCTGCTCGCCGCCCGCGCCCACGCCCGCGCCCACGCGCACCGGGGATCGGTGGACTCTCTCGGTGAGGCGGCTCAGCGGGCGCGCCCGTCGTTCGGCCCCAGCGTCCAGGCGGCCACCAGGGCCGCGGCCGGGACGGCCTGCATGACGAGCCGCTCCACCGTCACCGACGCCAGCCACGGCAAGGGCTGGGCGCTGATCCCCAGGGCCCCGGCGCAGGCGGCCAGGTGCCAGGCGGGGATCCAGGCCCCGCGCGGTCCACGGCCGCCGGCCAGGATCACCCCCACCAGGGCGGCGGCGAGGACCGCCCCGTGGTGGTGCAGCCTCAGGGCCTCCCGGACCACGAGCCCCATGGCCTCCACCGGGCGTGCGAGGTCCGCGGGGAAGACGGCCCCGGCCAGGAGGTCCGACCGCAGGCCATGTACCGCCGAGAAGGCGGGCCACGGCACCAGCGCCCCCGCCAGGAGAGCCGCCCAGGGCCACGCCCCCCTGCGGGCCAGCAGGAAGACACCCGCGAGCGCCGTGGCCAGCCCCTCCTGCTTGGTCCACGCCGCGGCGGCCAGGGCGGCGGCGGCCAGGGCCGGCCGCCCCTCCCGGAAGGCGGCCGTGGCCAGGGCCAGATACGCCGCCAGGGGCAGGTCGGCCATGGCCAGAGGGGCCTGGCCCTGGGCGCTGCCCGCGGTGGTGACGGCCAGTCCTGCCACGAGCGCCGCCCACACCCCGTGACGGCGCAGGACGGAGCCCTGGACCACCCATCCGGCGGCCAGGAGGAAGCAGGGGCCCAGGAGCCGCGCCGCCGGCTCACCCCCCAGGAGGGCCCGGGCCAGGGGGTACCCCAGGGGATAGTCCGGGTGCGAGAAGGCCAGCTCGGGGGCGGCGGTCCATGCGGGGGCGGCCAGGCCCTGGGCGAGGAAGGCCCGGGCCTTCAGGTCCCAGATGGCCCAGCCGTCCCAGGCCGCCTCGGCGCTCGACCGGACCGAGCGGGGGAGGGCCAGGAGGACGGGGAGGGCCGTGACGGCGGCCGAGGCCGCCGCGCGCAGGTCCCATGGGCGCCCCGCGGGCTCGACCTCCCTCGCGCGGCCCAGCCAGAGGGCCACCCCGGGCGGCGCCACCGCCAGTGCCGCCACCGCCCCCCAGGCAGGCCGGACCCCGGCCCAGGCCGCCAGGAAGACGACCCACCCCACCCACGCCACGCCTAGCAGGAAGGCCAGGGCCGCCGTCTCCCAGACCGGGCGCCGGAGCCCCAGGGTCCGGACCCACAGGGCGCCCGCGAACACGAGGAGCGCGGCGCCCGCGGCGGGACTCACCGGAGGCCGGCCGCGGCCCGCTGGGCTCGCCAGCGCTCCGCGTCGGCCTCCCCCGCGGGGCCACCCATGGGGGGCAGGGGGCCCTCTCGCAGCGTGCGCGCGAGGGCGCGGCCCCCGTAGGCGAGGGTGAGGGCGACCGCCGCCAGGGCCGCGAGACGCCGCGCGGCGTCCACGGCCGCGTGGGGGGTCACGAGGCTGAGGCGCCCGCGGCGGCCTGGGCCTTCCTCCGGATCGCGACGATGGTGACGTCGTCCTCCGGCGGGCCAGCCCCATGGAAGCTCGCCACCTCGGAGGCCAACCGGGAGACCAGGAACTCTGCCTCGAAGTGGCCGAAGCGTTCCAGCAGGCTCCGGAGGCCGCCCATTCCGAACTCGCCCCCGTTCGCGTCCGTGGCCTCCAGCACCCCGTCGGTGTAGAGCAGGAGCATGTCCCCGGGCTCCAGGGCGGTGGTGACCTGGTCCAGCACCTGGTCGAACAGGGGCCCCTCGTTGATCCCCACCATGAGTCCCTTGGAGCGCACCTCGTCCGCGGTCCGGCTCCGCGCGTGGTAGTGCAACGCGAAGGGGTGCCCTGCCCGGGCGCACTGGACCCGGTGTTCCGCCGTGTCCAGGAGCCCGAAGAAGACGGTCACGAAGGTGCTGGGGTCCAGGTCGGGGAAGATGTCGCTGTTGGCCCGCTTCAGGATCTCGGTGGCGGCCTCGTGCTGCTGCCCCCGCAGGTTCAGGACCTTCTTGGCCATCCCCATCACCAGGGCCGCCTCCACCCCGTGTCCCGTCACATCACCCACCACGAGGCCGAGGCGGCCGTCGGGGCGCTTCACGAAGTCGTAGAAGTCGCCGCTCACCTGCTGGCAAGGGGCGAAGTGGACCGCGAACTCGTAGCCCGGCACCTTGGGGAGGGCCGGGAGCATGCGCGACTGCGTCTTCTGGGCCTTGGCCAGACTGGCCTCCAGCTCCTCGTTGACCCGGATCTCGCCCCGCAGCCGTCTCAGCTCGGTCCGAAGCTGCTCCACGTGGACATCGTCCTTGCGCGGGCCGCGGGGGGCGGAGCGCGCGTTGAGCTGGCGCACCACCTCCTCCAGTTCCTCCAGGGAGCGCGCGGGGGCCCCGTCCAGGCGGGCTCGCCGGCAGTCGTGGAGCAGGTGCCGGGCGATCTGGGATGGGGCGGTGTAGAGGAAGAGGAGCTGGGTGGAGAGGTCCACGTGGTCCTGGGGGTTCTCGCAATAGGGGCAGACCCAGCGTTCGCGCGCGTCCCGGAGCCGGAAGAGCGGGTTCTTCCTCATCTCCTCGCGCAGACGGTCCGTCAACTCCTGTTCCCGGTGTCCCTCCGCCACCCGGGAGCGGAGGACCTCCACGGACCGGGGGGCCTTGCGGGGGTGGAATTCGTGGCATCCGCGCAGGTGGGTCCCGATGGCCTTGACGACCTCCGCCACCCGGGCCTCGCCCTCTTCGGGGCAGCGGACCTCGCCGACCACGGACACGCAGTAGGGACAGCACCAGCGCCCCTGGGCGTCGAAGACCCGCCAGGCCTCGTCCCGCACGAATCGCCGCTTGAGGTGATAGAAACCCAGCACCGACCGGAGCCGCACCAGGGGCTGGACCTCCCCCTCGAACTCCCGCCAGGCGGGGCAACCGCCGCACAGGTGCTCCAGGGCGGCCTCCACCATGGCCTCGCCCCGGGGGAGCCTGGCCACCGGACGGGCGCACCAGGGGCAGAGCCAGTCCTCCCCCGAGACCCAGAGCTGGAAGCGCGGGTCGTCCGCGACGAGCCTCTCCAGGCGCTTGCGCCACTGCCGCCGCTTGAGGGGTCCGTTCAAGCCTGTCCCTCGGGGCCGGAGGGCGGGAGGCCGGCGACGGCGCCTCGCGCCGCGGCCTCGGCCTCCGGCACCTCCGCGTGGACCGGGAACAGCTGCGCGACGCCGGTGACCTCCAGCAGGTCACGCAGGAAGACCGAGGGCCCGACCAGCCGCACGCTCCCCCCGCGGCGCTCCTGCACCGACTGGGCGAAGACCAGGAGGCCGATGAAGTTCGAGGAGACCGACTCCAGCCCCGCCACGTCGAAGACGAGCGGGAGCGCCGCCACCTTCACGTCCTGGTGGATGGCGTCCACATGGTCCGAGAAGCGTCCCCTGAGGCGGTAGACGATGCACCCCGACCGGTCCTCGCGCTCGATGCCGAGCCTGGCCGAAGAATGGATGGTTCCCATGCCCCCCCCTGGGAGGGGACGACGACCCCTCCCCGACGTCGTGCAGTCCCCGCCGGGGTCGATTGTAGGCCCCGCTGGGGCTTCTTCCAAGCAGCCCACCGACCGTCGCTGGGCATGGGCGGGGACGGGAAGGTGCTTTGGGCTGTCCCGCGGCGGCGGGGTCTCCCGCGGCTACTCGATGACCTCGCGGTAGCGGGCCGCGCACTCGCGGGGGGTCTGCTGGCAGAGCCAGAGCCCGAGCTGCTCGTAGCCGCCCGTCTCCTGGGTCCAGGGGTGGGCCTCCACGTACCAGCCCGCCACCCCCAGGTGGAAGCAGAGGGTGTAGGCCACGGGCCGACCCATGGCGGGCATGAGCCGGTGCAGGGCCCGGCTCAGGTCCCGCAGGGCATGGGCGAGGCCCAGGCGGTCGCCCATGCGCAGGGTATGGAGGTGGCGGGCGTCCGGGTCGGTGCCCACGATGCAAGCGGCCAGGGGCCGCGACAGGAAGTAGGGCACCAGGAGCCGGCAGCCCGGGTAGTCCTTCACGGAGAGCAGGGGCGGGTTGATGGCGAGCAGGTAGTCGCCCAGGCCGAGTCCGTGGCGCCCCAGGAAGCCCCGGTCATCGGCCACGGCCCGAGGCTCCACGTTGGTGTGGACGAGCTGCTGGTGTCCGTGGGCCACCGAGCCGCCCACGGGGCTACCCACGTTCTTGATGTAGCCCAGGTATCCCCGGTGGGCCCCCTCCTCGCACTCGTCGGTCTCGGGCATCCCCGTGTCCACCGCGTGCAGGGCGGCGTGCTCCAGGGCCGCCGCCCGGGAGAGGACCACCTCGATGTCCTCGGGGGGCATGTTGTGGAGGTCCACCTCGTGCTCGGTGCTGTTCCACTGCACGAAGTGGGCGCCGGCGGCCACGGCGCCCGCGGGACCCATGCGCAGGGGATCCACCGCCGGGAGCTCGACCCCGGGGGGACCCTCGGGTGGGAAGACCACGGGGTAGAGGTTGGCGTTGATGAAGGTGCGCGCGCGGCCGAGCTGCGCCACGTCCACCACGCGGGTGGTCCGCCCCTCGCACACGAAGCAGGGGGAGGCCCCCCCGGCAGCGGCCGCGACGGGGGCCGAGTCGTGGGGTCGCGCGGCGCGGCGCGGGTTGTAGACCACACGGCGCCCGTCGCGGGGATCCACCTGCACCAGCCCCTCGGGCTGGAAGCGGACGATCCCCTGGGGGTCCGAGCGCAGCCCCTCCAGGAGCCGTGCGTAGGGCCGCCCGCCGACATCCCTGGACGCCACCATCCGGTCCAGGGTGGAAGGGTCCAGGCCTTGCGTGGACATGGCACCTCTTGCATCGGCATCCGACGACGCGGGGCTTTAACGTCGCTTGCATTCTACCCCGCCGGGACGTACCCAGGACGCCGCCATGGGCGAACGCGAGGGCCCCCGATCGCCGGGATTCTGGGACAAGGTCCTCGGGCGCGTCCTCCACATCGGAATCGACGCCTCGCCCCTCGCGACCCCCGCGCCCACGGGGGTGGCGGCCTCGGTGCGCTCGCTCCTGGACGGGATCGCGCGGCTGGACTCCACCCATCGCTACTATGCCTGCTATCGCGTGTCGCGCCTGCGGCGGGCCCGAACCCTCTATCGCCCCGAGGCACCGAACTTCCGCGTGCGGGTCCTGGCGGGGCCCTTCCACCCCATGCTCCGGAGGCGGCTCCACCTCTTCCACGGCACCGACACGCGGCTCCCGCGCCTGGGGGGCGTCCCCCTGGTGGCCACGGTCCACGACCTGGCCTCCCTCCGGGACGACTGTCCCGTGGCTGGCGCCAGGTTTCGCGCGCGGCGCGCGGCCGACTACGCGGACGCCGCGGTGCGCGCCTCCCGCATCGTGGTGCACACCGAGGCGGTGGGCCGCGAGGTGCGCGAACGCCTCCTGGTGCGCCCCGACCGGGTGCGCCTGATCCCCCTGGCACCGTCCGCGGCCTTCCGGCCCGTCTCCCGCGAGCGGGAGGCCGAGGTGCGCGCCCGCTATGGCCTCGCGGGCCCCTACTTCCTCTTCGTGGGGCAGGCCTCGCCGCGGAAGAACCTGGAGCGGCTGGTGGAGGCCTTCGCCCCCCTGGGGCCTTCTACCGGCGGGGGAACGCCCTCCCCGGACCTGGTCCTGGTGGGCGGGGGCGAGGTGGGGCCCGCCCTGGACAAGGCGCGCGAGCTGGGCGTGGGACTCCGGGTGAGGAGCTTCGCCCACTTGCCGGAGGAGGACCTGCCCGCCCTCTACTCCGGTGCCCTGGCCCTGGTCTACGTCTCCACCTACGAGGGCTTCGGCCTCCCGGTCCTGGAGGCCATGGCCTGCGGGGTCCCTGTGGTGGCCTCGGACATCCCGGCCCTGGCGGAGGTGGGGGGCGGGGCCGCGACCTTGGTGGACCCGCTGGACACGGCCTCCATGGCCATGGCCCTGCGGGCCGTGGCCACCGACGCGGCACTGCGGCACCAGCTCGCGACCTCCGGACTCGCCCGCGCGCGACGGCTGGACCCGGACCGCACGGCCCGGGAGACCCTGAAGGTCTACCAGGAGGTATTGCAGGAGGCGTGGCGGGCCGCGCCCAGGGCCATCAGGCCCGCTCCAGGGTGAGGTGCAGGGTGCGGCCGGGAAAGAGGAAGGCGAAGCGTTCCTCGTAGACCCGGGGCGAGAGGCGGTAGAGGAGCCGGCCGGGCCAGCCCAGGACCGAGGCCCCGAAGCTCAGGCGCTTCTCCACGAGGTGGAAGAGGGGGCCGGTGTACTCGAAGCCGAAGCGGTGGCCGTCCACGAAGTAGTCCAGGCTGTCCAGGGTGAAGTGGTGGCGGTGGGTGGGGTCCGTCCAGGACTTTGGACTCGTGAAGTAGGGGGTCTCCACCACCAGCCGCCCGCCGGGCCTGAGTACCCGCGCCACCTCCGACATCACCGCCACCAGGTCCGGGAGGTGCTCCAGGACGTGGATGGCGCGCACCCCGTCGAAGCTGGCCGTCCGGAAGGGCCACGGGGGGCGCTCCAGGGCGCAGATCACGTCCGCGTCCGAGAGGGGGGAGCCGTCGACCCCGAGGGCGCCCGGGGCCTTGCGCCGCCCGCACCCCAGGTCCAGGACCCCGCTCAGGCGGGCCTCTCCATGGCGAGGGCAAAGGTGCTGAACCAGCGGCCCCGGTAGGTGGCGCGCCGCGGGTCCTCGAGGATGCGCGCCAGGTCGTAGTCCGCCGGCCCCCGCAGGGCGAGCCCGCGCTCGACGAGCGACCCCAGGAAGACGGCCTGCAGGTCCTCCGGCCGATAGGCGCACGCGATGGGCTCGCCCGGCGACGAGCCCCGGTAGGCGTCGCCCCGCTGGCGCTCGGGGTCGTGGGCGTCGGAGCTGAGGTAGACGAGCCCCCCGGGGGCCAGGACCCGTCCCATCTCGGAGACGGCGCGCCGGGTGTGGTCGAGGAAGGCCTCCCGGGGGATCGTGCGGCGCGGGTCCACCGGGTCCTCCTGGAGGTGCTCCACGGCGCTCACGGAGATCACCGCGTCGAAGGAGCCGTCGGGGAAGGGGAGGGCCAGCATGGTCCCCTGCGCGAGGCGCACCCCCGAGCGGGCCACCCGCCGCTCGAAGGCCGGGTCCCGCTCGTGGGGGGCCGGCAGGTCGAAGAGCGTGACCCCTGCCCCCTCCGACGCCAGGTAGAGGCCGAAGGGCGACCGCCCGCAGCCCACGTCCAGGACCCGCACCCCCTCCCAGACGCTCACCGAGGCCAGGAGCATCCCGTACTCCCAGGCCCGGAGACCCGCGCGCTTGTCCATGTGGGAGCGCAGCCGTCGATCGAATCGCCGGACGCGGTCGAGGCGATTGCGGAGGAGGCCCAGGTGCGAGGGGTCGAAGTAGGTGTTGGTCACCTCCACCCGCCCGTCGGCCCGGAGTGGTTGGGGCCAAGCCGCGAGCCAGGAGGCCACGTCCCGGATCAGTCTCATCCGCCCGACTCCCGGTAGATGGCGCGCATGGCCTCGGCGGTCCGCGCCCAGGTGAAGTCCGCCGAGCGCCGGGCCCCGGCCTCCACCAGGGCGCGGCGTGTCGCCCCGTCGGTGCAGGCCGCCACCAGGGCCTCCGCCAGGGCCGCGTGGTCCTCCGGCGGGGCCAGCAGGGCCGCGTCGGCCGCGACCTCCGGGAGGCTGGCGGCGGTGGAGGCCACCACCGGCACCCCGCTGGCCATGGCCTCCAGGACCGGGAGGCCGAAGCCCTCGTAGCGCGAGGGAAAGCAGAGGCCCCGCGCGCCGGCGTAGAGGGCGGGGAGAGCGGCCTCGTCCACGTATCCCAGCACGGTGGCGCGGGTCGCCACCCCGGCCTCCTCGAGGGCCCGCGCGAGCCCTTCCCGCGCGGGTCCCTCGCACTTGCCCGCCACCGCCAGCCGGAGGCCCCCCAGGCGCGACCCGGCGGCGGCGAAGGTGCGCACCACCCCCTCGGTGTTCTTCCGGTGGCACACGCTACCCACGGCGAGGACGTAGTCCCCGGGGTCGAGGCCCAGGGTGCGCAGGACCCCCAGGACCTCCTCGCGCGGCCGGGGGTGGTACTCGTGCGAGACCCCCAGGGGGACGACGCGCACGCGCCCGGGCGGGACACCCAGGCGGCTCACGATCTCGTCCCGGGAGAACACGCTGTCGGTGACGATGGTCGAGCGGGAGCGCCGGATGGCCTCGTAGCGCGCGCGCACCGAGCGCCGCCGGCCCGGGTCGCCGCGCCGGTCCAGCCCCTGGGAAAGGTCGTAGACGTCGTGGAGGGTGAGGACGGTCCGGCATGGCAGCCGGGCGTCCACCTTGCCGCGCGTGAAGTGGAACAGGTCGCAGTCGGCGAAGGCGACCCGGTTCGGCAGGGCCCCCAGGAGCCGCTGGTAGAAGGCGCGCTCGCTCACTCGCGGGTGGGGGAGCAGGTCGGGGAGGGTCCCGCCGCGCGAGCGGTCGAACTTGTAGGCCAGGACGTACTGCTCGTGGCCCTCCCCCGCCACCAGGGCGCGGACCAGGGCCTCGGCGTAGCGGACGGTCCCGGTCTGCCAGTCGCCCCTCTTGGTGAGGCCGCTCACGTCGACGGCGATCCTCACGTCGCCGCCTCCTCGTAGACTGCCCGGACGGCCCGCGCCTGGGCCTCGGGGGTGAAACCGGCCGAGCGGATCCGCCCGCGCGCCCCGAGGTCCTCCCGCAGGGGTCCGTCGGTGGCGATGCGCAGGAGGCCCTCGGCCAGGGCCCGTTCGTCCTCGGGGTCCACCAGGAGGGCGGCGTCCCCCAGGACCTCGGGCAGGGCGGAGCCGGTGGCGGCAAGGACCGGGGTCCCGCAGGCCATGGCCTCCAGGGGCGGGAGGCCGAAGCCCTCGCACAGGGAGGGGAAGACGAAGGCCTCGGCGGAGGCCATCAGGGCCGGGAGGTCTCCCTCCGGGAGGTAGCCGGTCCTGCGGACCCTGGTCCCCAGGGTCGGGTCCGCCAGGCGGCGCTCCACTTCCTCGCGGGCGTCGGTGTCCGTGCGGCCCGCCAGCACCAGGGTGTGGGGGATCGACGCGGCCACGGCCCGGAAGGCGTCCAGGAGCCGGGGGACGTTCTTGCGCAGCGACAGGGCGCCGGCGTAGAGGAGGTAGGGACCCTCGACCCGGTGGCGGGCGAGGACCGCCTCGCGGACGCCGACGGGCGGCGTCCCCCCGAAGGCAGGCCGCACCGCGTTGGGCACCACCCGCAGGCGGGCTGCGTCCAGGAGGCCCTCCCGGACCGCCTCGTCCCGCGTATAGCGGCTGGGGACCATGACCAGGTGGGCCCGCTCGCGCAATCGGGCGTACTTGGCCTGGACGCGGCGCCGCCAGGCCTCCCCCAGGGTGTCCAGGCGGAAGTGGAGGTCGAAGGTGTCGTGGAGCGTGACCACCTGTCGGCCGGGGAGCCGGCCCTCCACCTTGTTCTTCGGGTGGTGGAAGACGTCCACCGGGCCCAGGAGGGCCCGGTTCCACCACCCCGCCGCCTCGAAGGGCAGATAGGCGCGCAGGCCGCCCACCAGGCGTGGGAGCGCCGAGGCGTCTCGCCGGCGGCCCAGCTTCCGGCACAGGAGGTAGTCGTCCGCGGTGCCGTTGGAGGCCAGGGCCTCCAACAGCACGCGCACGTACCAGCCGATCCCCGTGGGGTCGGCCTGCAGGGCAGTCGTGACGTCGATGGCGACGCGCATCGCGTTCTCGAGGCGGCCCGAGCGGCGCCGCCCGGACGGCGGGCGCAGTGTAGACG
>JACQVX010000174.1 GCA_016209495.1 Planctomycetota bacterium | reverse complement strand
TTCATCTCCTCCCGGGTGTATCCGCTGCGCTCGAAGCTGTCAACGTGGGGGAGGCAGTTGAAAGCGATGGGGAAGGGGAATACCCCGGCGGGGCAGACCTCGCCACGGACGTGGGCTGCCACCTGCCGCTCCAGCTCGTCTATGGCCCTCGCCCCCGCCCCGGAGACCGCCTGGTAGGTGGCGACCACTACCCGGCGGATCCGCACGGCAGCGTGGATGGGGGCCAGGGCCACGACCATCTGTATGGTGGAGCAGTTGGGGTTGGCGATGAGACCGCGGTGCGTGCAGATGGCGGCCGGGTTCACCTCGGGGACCACGAGCGGGACCTGATCCTCCAGGCGGAAGGCGCTGGAGTTGTCGATGACGACGGCCCCGCGGGCCACCGCCTCGGGGGCGAAGCGACGCGAGCGCTCGGCCCCGGCACTGAAGAAGGCCAGGTGGACCCCATCGAAGGAAGACGGCGCGAGGGTGCGCACCGGGACTTCAAGACCGCGGAACGGAAGGCTCCTCCCCTCGGAACGCTCCGAGGCGTAGAGGTGGATCTCGTCCAGGGGGAAACGCCGCTCCTCCAGGACAGCGAGGAGCTCGCGGCCCACGGCCCCCGTGGCGCCGACGATGGCCACGGACCGGGACATCGCTAGACGGCCATCTCCGGAGTGCGCGTCGTGGCCGTCGCGGCTCGCTCGGGGTGTAGGGAAGGCTCCATGTAGCGGTACTGGACGGCCTCGGAGACATGCTCGGTTCGGATCTCGTCCTCCCCGGCCAAGTCGGCCACGGTGCGCGCCACCCTCAACGTCCTCGCGTGGGCGCGCGCGGAGAGCCCCAGCCGCTCCACGGCGGACCGGAGCAGCGCGGCGGCCTCGCGGTCCAGCGCGCAGAGCCCGCGGGCATCTCTATCGGGAAGCCCGGAATTTGTCAAGCCGGACCGCACTCCGTGGCGCGCCGCCTGGCGGTCCCGGGCACGGAGGACCGCCTCCCGGAACCGGGGCGTGGCCGGCCCCGCGGCCCCTCCGCCCAGCTCCGCCGCGGCAGGCCGGCCCACGGCCACATGGATGTCGATGCGGTCCAGGAACGGCCCCGATACGCGGGCACGGTATCGTTCCACGGCGCCCGGGGCGCACCGGCAGGCACGCCTCCGGTCCCCCAGGTAGCCGCAGGGGCAGGGATTCATGGCGGCCACGAGCTGGAATCGCGCCGGGTAGCACACCCGGCCCCCGGCGCGGGCCACATGGATCTCCCCGGCCTCCAGGGGTTGGCGCAGGGACTCCAGCGTCCCCCTCCGGAACTCGGGCAACTCGTCCAGGAAGAGGACGCCCCGGTGGGCCAGGGTCACCTCCCCCGGGTAGAGGCCAGGCCCCCCGCCCACCAGGGCCACCTCGCTGGCCGTGTGGTGGGGTGCGCGGAAGGGCCGAGCCACCGCCAGGCACCCGGGACGCAGGGTGCCGGCCACCCCGTGGATGCGGGTCACCTCGCGGGCCTCGTCCCGCCCCAGGGGCGGGAGCAGCCCCACGAGGCGCCGCGCCAGCATCGTCTTGCCGGTCCCCGGCGGGCCCTCCATGAGGAGGTGGTGGCCCCCGGCCGCCGCCACCTCCAGGGCCCGAAGGGCCGCCGGCTGCCCCCGCACCTCCGAGAGGTCCCCCTCCGGGCTCGCGGCCGCCGCGGCCGCCGCCTCGCCCGGGCACCCTCCCTTGTAGGGCGCCGGGGCCCGGTCGGCGCCGAACAGGGCCGCCGCCTCCGCCAGGGTGCGCACCGGGGCCACCCGCTCCCCCGCCGCCAGCGCCGCCTCGGGGCCGTTCTCCTCGGGGCAGAGCACCACGTCGGCCCCCGCCGCCGGGGCCGCCTCCGCCAGGGCCAGGACCCCATGCACCGGCCTCACCCGCCCGTCCAGGGCCAGTTCGCCCACCACCAGGGCGTCCACGGGCCAGCGGGGGACGAGCTGTCCGCTGGCCACGAGGATCCCCAGGGCCATGGGGAGGTCGTAGAGGGCCCCCGCCTTCCGGGTCCACGCGGGGGCGATGTTCACCGTCACCCGGCCGTGGGGGAACTGGAAGCCGCTGTGGACCAGGGCGGACTGCACCCGGTCCCGGGCCTCCCGCACCGCCGTGTCCGGCAGCCCCACGACCTTGACCGAGGGGAGCCCGCCCCGGATGTCCACCTCCACCTCGAGGGGCACCCCGTCCACCCCGCGCACTGCCGCGCTCTTCAGCCTGGCCAGCATGGAGGCCCCTCCCGTGCCCGCGGCGCGAGGCTACCGCCCGGGTGGGACAGGGCGGCGCCGGAATCCACCGCCCGCACCGCACGTCCCGTGGGGAAGCGCCCTTGCGGCGGATGCACGTTGTCGGTCCGTGCAGGCGGTGCTAGACTCCGGCTACCCTGCCGCAAGAGGCCTGAACCATGCGCATCTCCCGCCTTCCCGCCCTCCCTGTCGCCCTCGGCCTGGCCCTCCTCGCCTTCCCGCTCGCCGCCGCGCCGCAGGCCGGGGTGCAGGAGGAGGTGGACCGGCTCCTCGCCCGGGCCGAGGGGGCATCGCCGGAGGGTCTCGCGCCCATCACCCGGGAGCTGGCCGCCCTCGGCGAGCCGGCGGGCAACCCGCTCGTGTCCCACCTCCCCGGCCTCACGCCGAGGGCCCGCCTCGTGGCGGCCGAGGCCCTCTTCCGGCTGCGCCGCGTCGCCGAGGCGGCCCCGGCCGCGGCCGAGGTCGTAGCGGACCCGCGGGCCGAGACCCCCGTGCGGGTCATGGCCGCCGAGCTCCTGGGGGTGCACTGCAAGGCCGACGACCTCCCCCCCCTGAAGACCCTGGTGCGAGCCCTGGAGGAGCCCCTGGTGCGGGTGGCCGCGGCCAAGGTCCTCCGCAAGGTGGGCCGCGACCGGGAGGGCGTGCAGGCACTCAAGGAGCTGCTCACCCTGGACCGGGAGGAGGTGCGCGCCGAGGCCGCACTGGCCCTGGCGGAGCTGGGCAACGCCGAGGCGGCCAAGGCGGAGCTGGGCCGCCTGGCGGAGGAACCCACGGCGCGTGGCCGCCTGGCCCGGGAGTACCTCCTGCGCGAGCAGCTCATGGGCATGCTGGACGAGACGGGGGGCCTCTCCGGCGACGCCTACGTCCAGAAGCTCAAGGAGGACCTGGCACGGCTCACCGAGGAGGTGGAGTCCCTCCGCTCGCGGGCCGCCTCCGCCGTCGCCCCCGGCGGCGCCGTCGGCGGCCCGGCGGACTTCCAGCTCCTCTCCGAGGTCCTGGAGGACGTCCGCCGCTACTATATCGATGAGAAGCTCACGGACCACGACGCCCTGGTCAACGCCGCCGTCAAGGGGCTGGTGGGGAGCCTGGACCCCTTCTCCTCCTACTGGGACGAGCGGGAGACCGCCGCCTTCAAGGAGTCCATCTCCGGGAGCTACGCCGGCATCGGGGCCGTCGTCTCCATACACCCCCGCGACCGGTTGCTCACCATCATCCGACCCATCTACAGCGGCCCGGCCTACCGGGCCGGGCTGCGCTCCCTGGACCGCATCACCGAGGTCGAGGGGGTCTCCACCTACGGCAAGACCATCGAGGAGCTGGTGAGCACCCTCAAGGGCACCCACGGGAGCGAGGTGCACATCAAAGTCTTCCGCAAGGGGTGGCGCGCGGAGCGGGAGTACACCATCGTGCGGGAGACCATCGAGCTGGCCAGCGTCCACCGGGCCATGCTCCCGGCGGGCATCGG
The DNA here is from genome assembly GCA_016209495.1 of Planctomycetota bacterium. Taxonomy (GTDB): domain Bacteria; phylum Planctomycetota; class JACQVX01; order JACQVX01; family JACQVX01; genus JACQVX01. Next base: position 4,213 of record JACQVX010000174.1, on the reverse strand, counting down.
CTACCTCAGCCTCTCCCAGTTCGGCGAGACGGCCGTGGCCGAGGTGGAGGAGGCCCTGCAGGCCCTGGAGGCCGAGGGGATGCGCGCCCTCGTCCTGGACCTCCGGAGCAACCCCGGCGGGCTCCTGGAGGCCGCGGTGGAGATCGCGGACAAGTTCCTCGACCGGGGCCGGCTCATCGTGTACAGCGAGGGGCGAAACCCCGAGGTCGCGCCGCGCAAGGAGTTCTGGACTCGCGGCGAGAGCACCCACCCGCCGGTCCCCATGGTGGTCCTGGTCAATGGGGCCAGCGCCAGCGCCTCGGAGATCGTCTCCGGGGCGCTGCAGGACCACGCCCGCGCGGTCCTGGTGGGGGAGCAGACCTTCGGGAAGGGTAGCGTGCAACAGCTCCTGGGCCTGACCGCCACCCGCGGGGCAAGCACCCTGCGGCTCACCGTGGCCAAGTACTACCTCCCCAGCGGTCGCTCCATCCACGAGGTGGGAGTGGCCCCGGACATCGTCGTCGCCCCGCCGCCGGAGGACCCCAGGGTGCTGGAGCCCCTGGAGCGGCTCCGGGCCTCGGGGGCCCTCCAGGCCTACGTGGAGGCCCATTTCGAGGCCCAGCGCGGCCTCTTCCTCGAGCTGGCCGCGTTCGACTGGGGCGAGGCCGCCCGCTACCCCGGCTTCGAGGAGCTCCACGCCTCCCTGGAGACGACCCTGGACCGCGACGTGGTCCGACGGGAGCTCCGGGAAGCGGTCCGCGCGCGGGTGCAGGACGAGCTGGGGCACGAGTTCGCCTCGGACCTGCAGGAGGACCTCCAGCTCCAGCGGGGGGTGCTGGTCCTCCTGGGGCGCCTGGGTCTGGCGCCGGACGCCGACCCGCGCGCCGCGTGGTTCGCCCCGCGCCACGCCGGACCGGCCGAGCCCCCTGCCGCGGCGCCGGACTCGCCCGGGGGGCGGCGCGCCTATTAGGAGTCGTGATTCGTTCCCGGCGACCGGGTCGCCAATGGAGGGCCCATGGGCAAGGACAGGGCGCTGGATTCGGAGCGGACCCGGGTCGAAACCGAGATCCGCCAGGTGGAGATGGAGCTGGTGGAGCTGGAGAAGACCAAGCCCATGGTCCCCCGCACCGCCTACGAGAAGGAGAAGGCCCGCTTCAAGGGCAGCCTGGCCCGCCTCGTCGAGCGCCGCGACAAGCTGGGGGGCAAGGGACCATCAGCCCCGGCCGGCGCCTGACTACCGTCCCCCCAGCCTCTGGACGGTCTCCCGGGGGGTGCCGATCTCCTTGACCTGGAGGCCGAAGCACTCCCCGATCTTCACCACCTCGCCCTTCCCTACGCAGATGTTGTTGACCATGAGGTCGAGGGGCTCCTCGGCCGCCTTGGCGAACTGGATGAGGCTACCCTCCGTGAGGTTGAGGACCTCCTCCATGCGCAGGGGCTTCTGGGCCAGCCGGACGATGACCGGGAGCTGTAGCCGCAGGAGGCGAGCCACGTCCTCATCCACGGCCCGGTCCGACGGGTCGTGGGGAGCGGTGGCCGACCCGGGCTCCCCGGCGTCCGGCGGGGCACCCCCTGCGCCCGCGGCCTCGGCCAGGAGGGCCTCGGCGTCCAGGTCCACGTCCGCCCCCGCGCCGCCTCCGGCCGGGGCGACGGCGGGGGCGGGGGCGGGCGCGACGCCCAGGTCCCCCAGGCCGCTCAGGAGGTCGTCGATATCTCCCAGCTCGTCCGGCATGTCCATCCCGAGTATCGGCACGAGCGGTCACCGGCACAAGGTGCCGGCGGGCAAATCCGTGTTGATCCGACGCCGCGGCCCGCTAACATGGCTCCTCCTTCAGGGACCCCAGGAGCGAGCCCATGTCCCGCGAGTGCGATTTCTGCGGCAAGCGAACCGCCTCGGGCTACCAGGTCTCCCGCCGCGGCCTGGCCAAGCGGCGGGGCGGCGTGGGTATCAAGTGCACGGCCAAGTCGCGCCGGACCTTCAAGCCCAACACCCAGCGGGTGCGGGCCGTGGTGGACGGCGTCGTGCGCCGGGTGCTGATCTGCGCCCAGTGCCTGCGATCGGGAAGGCTCACGAAGCCCGTGCGCCGCCGGGCGGACCGCGCCGCCGCCGCGGCGCCCGCCGCGGCCCCCATCGCGGCGCCCGCCGCGGCCCCGGCCCCTGCCTCCGGCGACTCCGCCGGCTAGCCGGCGCGGCCATGTCCCTGGGACGGGACGAGGTCCTCCGCCTGGCCCGCCTGGCCCGGCTGCACCTGGACGACGCGGCGGCCCAGCGCCTGGAGGCGGACCTGGACCGCATCGTCACCCATGTGGAGAAGCTGGGCGAGCTGGCCCTCGAGGACGTCGAACCCACCACCGGGGCGGTGGACACCTGCAACGTGTTCCGTCCCGATGATCCCCGGACGGGCCTCACGGTCGAGGAGGCCCTGGCCAACGCCCCCGCGCGGCAGGCGGGGGCCTTCCGGGTCCCCAGGGTGGTCTGAGTGGAGGTCTCCCGCTCGCCGCACGGGCTGGGCGCGAGGGAGATCCGGGACCGGGTCCGCCGGGGCGAGCTTAAGGCGGAGGAGGTGGCCCGGTCCCTCCTCGGGCGCATCCATGCCACCGAGCCCGCGCTCCACGCCTACCTGTACATGGACGACGAGGCGGTCCTGGACCGGGCGCGGGGACTGGACCTCCGCGTCGCGCGAGGCGAGGACCCGGGGCCCCTGGCCGGGGTCCCGGTGGCCATCAAGGACAACCTGTGTGTGCGGGGCACCCCCACCACCGCCGGGAGTCGCATCCTCTCCGCCCCCGGGGCCGGGTTCCGCCCCCCCTACGACGCGGGGGTCGTGGAGCGTCTCCTGGGGGCCGGGGCGATCCCCCTAGGCAAGACCAACCTGGACGAGTTCGCCATGGGCTCCTCCTGCGAGAACTCGGCCTTCGGCCCCACGCGGAACCCCTGGGACCGGACCCGCATCCCGGGCGGCTCCTCGGGGGGCTCCGCCGCCGCCGTGGCCGCCCGCTCCGCGGTCGTGGCCCTGGGGAGCGACACGGGCGGCTCCATACGCCAGCCCGCCGCCATGTGCGGGGTGCTGGGGCTCAAGCCCACCTACGGGCGCGTCTCGCGCTACGGACTCCTGGCCTTCGCCTCGAGCCTGGACCAGGTCGGTCCCTTCGCGCGGAGCGCCGAGGACGCGGCCCTGGTGCTGGGGGCCATCGCCGGCCACGACCCCAGGGACGCCACCTCCGCGGACGTCCCTGTCCCGGACTACCTGGAGGCCGTCCGGCGCGGCGTGGCGGGCCTGCGCCTGGGGGTCCCCCGGGAGTACTTCGCCGTCAGCGTGGAACCCGAGGTGGAGCGGGCCGTGCGCTCGGCCCTGGCGGTCCTGGAGGCGGCGGGGGCGCGGCTGCAGGAGGTCTCGCTCCCCCACACCCCCTTCGGGATCCCCTGCTACTACATCGTGGCCACGGCGGAGGCATCGAGCAACCTGGCGCGCTACGACGGGGTCCACTACGGGCGTCGCACCCCCGGGGCGCGGACCCTCCTGGACCTCTACGAACGATCCCGCAGCGAGGGCTTCGGCGACGAGGTGAAGCGGCGGATCCTCCTCGGGACCTACGTCCTATCGGCGGGCTACTACGACGCCTACTACCTCCGGGCCCTCAAGGCGCGCACCCTCATCCGCCGCGACTTCGCGCGGGCCTTCGAGGAAGTGGACGCCCTGGTGGCCCCCACCTCGCCGTTCACGGCCTTCCGCCTGGGGGACAAGGTGGACGACCCCCTGGCCATGTACGCCTGCGATGTCCTCACGGTGACGGTGAACCTGGCCGGCCTGCCCGGCCTCAGCCTCCCCTGCGGGCGCGACGGCTCGGGGCTGCCCATCGGCCTCCAGGTCATGGGCCCGCCCTTCGAGGAGGGGCGGCTCCTGGCCGTGGCCGGGGCCTACCAGGCCGCCACGACCCACCACCTGGAGGCGCCCGCCGTGGGAGACACGGCATGAGTCCGTCCTACCGGACGGTGGTAGGGCTGGAGGTCCACGTCCAGCTCGCCACCCGCACGAAGATGTTCTGCGGCTGCGAGCTCTCCTTCGGCGACGAGCCGAACGTCCACACCTGCCCCGTCTGCCTCGCCCACCCCGGGGTCCTGCCGGTGCCCAACGAGGAGGCGATCCGCTACGCGCTGCGGATCGCCGTCGCACTCGGATGCGAGGTGGCGCCGCGCTCGATCTTCCACCGCAAGAACTACTTCTATCCGGAC
>JACQVX010000172.1 GCA_016209495.1 Planctomycetota bacterium | reverse complement strand
GTGGGCGCGAGCGTGGCTCGTGACTTCCATGAGAAGGCCATCCTGTCAAGCCCAGCCGCGGCTTCCCTCAGCGTACCCGCCCTCGCTGCGGGCGGGTGGCGGGGAAGCCGCCGCGTCCCGGCCCGCGCGCGAATCCCTCCCCAGGCCGGCGAGGAGACTGTCGCCATGCACGAGACCCCCCGCACGAACCTCCTGGACCACGAGCGCCTCGAGGTCTACCGGCTCTCCCTGGAGTTCCTGCGCCTCGTCAGGGGCCTCTCGCGCAAGCTGCCCCGGGGCTGGGGAGCCGTGGGCCAGCAGCTCCGACGCGCCTCGGCGTCGATCCCGCTCCACCTCGCCGAGGGCCTCGGCCGTCGACTCGCTTCGTACTGTCGCCCCGTGCGTGGCCGTGGGCGTGGCCGTGGGCGTGAGCGTGGCCGTGGGCGCGAGCGCCCCCGTCGATCCTCCCCTATCCCAGCTCGACGCGCAGGTGCGTGTCCCCGAGGCCCAGGATGTCCCCGGAGCTGAGGACTGCCTTGGCCACCCGCCGGCCGTTGACGTGGAGGCCGTTGCGGCTCTCCATGTCCACGACGGTGGCGATCCCGCCGTCGATGGCGATGCGGGCGTGGGAATTGGAAACCTTGAGGTCGTTGAGTCGCACCGCACAGCTCTTCTTCCGGCCGATGACGCCGCCCACCCCTCCCAGGACGAAGCGCTGGCCCTGGTCGGGGCCCCGGGATACCAGGATGGCGACCTCGGTGATGGGACCGGTCGTCGGCCTCGCCGCGGCGACGTCCATGAACTCGGTGCGCCTCACGCGCCCCTCCGGCCGCGCCGCGGGAAGCTCCCCGGTCGGAGGCACCGTCTGGAGCTGGACGGCCCCGGGCTCCCGGGTCCGGGGGGCCGAGGCGGGCCTGCCCGCGTCTCGGGACCGACAGAAGCGGCAGTCCTCCCATTCCGGCATCATCACCCGGCCGCAGTCGGGGCAGGTCCTTTGCTCCCCCGCGTCCCCTTCCTCGAACTCCCGTTCCTCGACGTCCGCGCCCGAGGTCCTGGCCCTCATGACCCACCATGCCAGGGCGACGGTGGCCCCCCCCGCCACGGCCACGCCCGAACCGACCTGCCAGTCCACGGCCATGGTCAGGAGGACCGCCACCCCCAGGACAACGGCGGCGGCCAGCACCCAGGGCCAGGTCCTCCCCCCGCCATCGTCCTCGAGGGCGGGGACCTCCACCTCGTCGGACTCGTCCATCTCGTCCAGCTCGGCCGTGTCCTCCTCGCCCACCTCTTCCGACTCCAGGAGCGCCACGAGGGCCTCGCGAAATTCCTCGGCGGACTGGAAGCGCTCGGATGGGTCCTTCGCTATGGCCCTCAGGGTGACCTCCTCCAGGGCCGCCGGGATGGGGGGGTAGTGCTCCGAGGGACGGGTGGGGGTCCCCGCGTCGATCTTCTTCATCAATTCCAGGTTGGATTCGTCGTAGTAGGGCAGTTTCCCGGTCACCATCTCGTAGAGGGTCACGCCCAGGGAGTAGAGGTCCGAGGCCGGCGTGAGGTCCTTGCCCCGAAGCTGCTCCGGCGACATGTAGATGGGGGTGCCGATGGTCATGCCCGCCCGGGTGAGCGCCTCCCCGCCTCGCATCTTCGCGGTGCCGAAGTCCGTGACCTTGGCCACGTCCTGGGGGCCGATGAGGATGTTGGCCGGCTTGAGGTCGCGGTGGATCACGCCCGCCCCGTGGGCCTTCCCGATGGCCGAGAGGACCTGCACGAGGATGGGGACTGCCCGCCGCGGGGGGATGAGGCCCAGCTCCTCGATGAGGCCGTCCACGGTGGTCCCGTCCACCAGTTCCATCACAATGAAGCACTGGGTCGAGGCCTCATCCTCGATGAAGTTGTAGAGTGCGACGATGTTGGGGTGGTGGAGCCGGGACAGGACCGTGGCCTCGTTGATGAACCGCTGCCGGAGCTTGGGGTCGGCCGAGGCGGCCAGGTCCAGGCTCTTGATGGCCACCTCGCGCTGGAGGGAGGTGTGGGTGGCGCGATACACCACGCCCATCCCACCCTCCCCCAGCTTGGCGGTGATCCGGTACTGGTCGATGACCTGGCCGATCACGGACCAGGGCTTCTCAGGAGTCGCGACGAAACCGTTGTTTCGTCACGGCGACTTTGGGGCGGCCACGGCGGCGTCGAATGCGTCCTTTGCCTCGCGGAATGCCTGCGCCGCAGCCTTGAAGTCGAAGCGGTCCAGCGCCGACTCGCCCGTCTTCATCCGCTCCACCCCCACCTCGAACTCGGCGCGCGCAGAGGCCCCCACCCGCGCAGCCTCCCCCCGGGCCGTGGCGGCCGTGGCCATACATCCCTCTGCCTCGGCGGCCTCGCGCTCGTAGGCCTTGTAGGCCTCGCCCGCCGCTTGCTCGTACTCGGCGGTGGCCTGGACGAAGAGGTCCAGGGCGGTGCTGAAGCGCTCCTCCCGCTGGGCCTGCTCCGCCTGCTGCCGGGTCGCCTTGGCCCTGGCCAGTGCGGCGGGGGCGAACCGTTCCAGGTAGGAGGCCTCGTAGTCGTCGGAGGCCAGCTTGGTGTCCAGGGCGCCACGGGCGCCCTCGGCCTGCTCGCGTGCCTGGGCGTGGCCGGCCGACCCCTGGATGGCGGCCTCCAGGAGGTCCCGGGCGGTCCCGTAGGCCAGTGCGGCGTCGAAGGCGCGCGACGCTGCCAGGGCCGCCTTCCCCCTCTCCGCGAAGGCCCCCGCCAGCACGGCGACCTGCCGGGCCATGGTGCCCTCCAGCTTCACGGAGGCGGAGTTCATCTCGTACTGGCCCTTGTAGTCCTCGGCCACGCGGCGCAGGCGTTCGTCGGGGGCCCGCCGCGCGCACTCCTCGAACACGTTGGCGGCCTCCCAGAATCGCTGGACCGCCACCTCGTAGTCCCTGCCCTCGTAGGCCCTCTCCGCGGCCTGGACCTTCGCATCGCCCTCGGCGAGGAGGTCGCCCACCAGCGCGGCGGCCCCGGCCTCCTCCGCGTACCGGCGCGCGTTCTGGGCCCTGTTGCGGGCCCCGTTGACGCGGTTGCCCTCCAGTTTCCCCAGCCGCGTGGCCAGGAGCTCGGAAGCCCGATAGAGGTCCCGGGCGCGGATGTAGCCCTGCCTGGCCGCGGCGAAGTCCCCCGCCTCGGCCCGTTCCACGGCCTCCCGCTCCGCCCCCACCGCCGCCGTCCAGGTGTCCCCGGCCGATCCCTGGGCCTCCACCTCGGTCGCGGCGTCCCGGGCCCGCTCCATCTCCCCCCGCACCGCCTCCACCCCGCGCCCCGCCGCGCGGGCGACGGCCTCGGCCCCCACGGCCCGGAACCTCTGCGCCACGCGGACGAAGGCCTGGGCCGACCTCAAGGGCTCCGCTTCCCTTGCCGCGACGGCCTCGTCGTAGGCCTGTCGCGCCTGGCCGAAGCCCTCCGGGACTTCCGAGGGGGCGTCCTGGCCCTCGGCCGCTTGCTTCGCCGCATCCGCCTCCGAGCGGGACGTGTCCGCGAGCTCCCCGCCCAGGCGGGATCGCTCCAGCGCGGAGGCCCCGGCGAGCCGTAGGAAGGTCTCGGTCGCGGCCCCGTAGCGCCCCACCGGGACCTCCAGGGAACCCGCGGTCCAGGCTGCCTCCGCCGCCTCCAGGTCCTGCAGCGCCTGGACCCAGGCCTCCTGGTCGGCGGGGAGGACGCCCACCGCGTCCACCGTGGATCGCGCGGCCAGGGCCCTGGAGCGGGCCTCTGCCACGGGACGGGCGTGGCGGCGGCCTCCGTAGAAGCCCCCGACCCCTGCCCCGGCCACGAGGACCGCCACCACGGCCAGCCGGAGGACGATGCCCAGCGACCCAGCACGCCGCCTCGGCGCTACCGTCGCCTCCTCGGTCTCCTCCTCGCCCTCGCCCTCGCCCTCGTCCTCGTCCTCGTCCTCGTCCCGCGGCGCCCCGGGCACCTCCGTCCGGGCCACCCCCTCCTCGTCCTCCTCGTCCTCGTCCTCGTCCTCGTCCTCGTCTTCGTCCTTCCCTCCGCCGTCTCCCAGGGCCGCCAGTTCCGTGGTCTTGAACTGGGTCTGCTTGAGCTGGCTCGGCGTCCGCGCCCCCGAGGACACGTCCCTCGCCTCCACCCGGGACATCGCGGCGCCCAGCCGCCCAGAAGGCGGCCGCCGCGGGACGGCCGCCCCCGGCCCCGCCGCCGGCGGGACCGGCGGTGCCGCGCTCGGGCCCGGGGCGCCCGGAGACACGGACTGGGCGGGGGCCACGGCGGCCTCGGGACCGTTCACCCGCACCACCTGCACCGTGATGTTGTCGTGTCCGCCCCGTTCGTTGGCCAGCGCCACCAGGCGGACGCAGGCCTGCTGGGGGTCGGAGGAGGTCAGGGCTATCCGCATGTCCTCGTCCGTGACCAGGCCGCTCAGGCCGTCGGAGCAGATGAGGAAGACGTCCCCGGGCTGGGTCTGGACGGGGGGGTGGGAGGTATCCACCTCCAACTCGGGCTTCACCCCCACGGAATTGATGATGACGTTCTTGTTCGGGTGATTGACGGAGTCCGCCTCGCTGATCAGCCCCCGCTCCACCATCTGGGCGATGAGGGAGTGGTCCCGGGTGAGCTGCCTGATCTGCTGGCCCCGGACCATGTAGCAGCGGCTGTCCCCCACGTGGGCGACATAGGCGATGCCGTCCCGCAGCACCAGGGCGGTGCAGGTGGTCCCCATCCCGCGCAGGGAGGCGTCCTCGAGCTGCCGGTTGTAGACCGCGGTGTTGGCCTTCCCGATGGCCCTGCGCAGGGCGGCCGGGACGTCGGCCGAGGTGTCTCTGGCGTAAACCTCCCGCATCGTGTCCACGGCGAGACGGCTGGCGATCTCCCCACCCCGGTGGCCGCCCATGCCATCGGCCACGACGATGAGACGACCCTTGCGGCGAAAGCCGTCCACGTCCTCCGGTTCGCAGTAGGCGTAGTAGTCCTGATTCTCTGTCCGCTCCCTGCCCACGTCGGTCAGGTTGCCGATGGTCACGTCACCACGGATCAGCATCGCGGGCCTCCCATGGGGGGGACTTCGGGGGGGGGCCGCCGAGGCCGTCCCCCCGAGAATCAGAGCCCCCTCCCCCCCGCCTAGGGGGGGGACTTCGGGGGGGGCCGTCTTCGGCCCCCGCCCGAGGATCACAGGCACTTGAACTTGAACTCCACCTCGCCCAGGCGGATCTTGTCGTTGTCGATGAGCTCTTCCATGTGGATCCGCTCGGGGGCGTCGTTCAGGAAGGTGCCGTTCGTGGAATCCATGTCCACGAGGATGAACTTCTTCTCCCCGCCCACCATCTCGTAGTTGATGTGGGCGTGCAGGGTGGAGAGGAACTTGTCCGTCAGGACCACGTCGCAATCCAGCCCCTTGCCGATGCGGTTCTTGCCGTCCCGGATCCGGAAGTCCTGGCCTTTGTGGTTCCCGCCGAGGGCCACGATCCAGCCCACGACGGGCATGTCGTTGGATCGCTTCCCCACCTCCATGAATTCGGTCTTCGCGGAGACCGGGGGCGGGGCCGGCTCGGCGTTCGCCTCCTTGGTCGCCGGAGCGAGCGCCGCGCCCGGCGCGATGGAGGGGCAATAGGGACACCGGTCCCAGCTCACGTCCATGACGTGGCCGTTGGGGCACATCTTGGTCCGACCCTGCTTCCTGGCCATCCC
>JACQVX010000177.1 GCA_016209495.1 Planctomycetota bacterium | reverse complement strand
CCCTCCCCCTCCCCTTCCCCCACGTCCTTCGCCTGGACCCTCCGCAGGACTAGCTCGGCCTGGTGGAAGAGCCGCGCCCTGGACCCGGCGTCCACCCCCGGCTGCATCCCGTGCAGGCCCACCTGGTCATTGGGGTGCACCTCCAGTCCCAGCCCGGTGTAGACCTCGACCGAGAGGTCCATGGTCATCCGGTAGAGGCTGCCGAGGAGCTGGCCCAGGTCCACGTCCGCGGCGGGATACTTCGAGGCGGCCGCCCGGTCCTGGTAGGCGGCGTGGTCCTGCTGGAGCTGGGCCACGCGCCGTCGCAGGTCCTCGTCCAGCCAGGCCCGCCAGGCGGACTCGTCCAGCCTCTCGCCGTTCTGGAAGCGGTGATCGTCCTTCCAGTCCCGCACCTTCCGCGAGCCCGCCTTGCCCGCCGGGTCCTTCACGTAGCCCCGGGAGACCAGCCACGCCACCCAGGCCTCCTCCTCCTGGAACATGAGCCGCCCGGTGCTGGCCACGGCCTGCTCCAGGTCGGCGTAGACCTGCTCGAACCGCTTCAGGGCCCCCGTGTAGTGCTCGAGCCGCGCCGCCTCCTCGCGTTCCTCGTCGGCCGCGAAGCCGAAGTAGATGGACTCCACCTCGTGGAGCCGCTCGAACCGGTCCCACTCGTCCCCCTCGCCGCGCAGGCGCTTGACCTCGTCCCGGACGAGGCCCGACTGGCGGTCCAGGAGGAAGAGGGCGTCCACGTAGTAGTTCCCGGCGTAGAGGGGCCGCTCGTAGGGCCCGAGGACCGCGGACCACATCCCCTCCGTGACCACCGCCTTGACCACGTCGAAGGGTTCGTTGGCGGTGTAGTAGTAGCGGGCGGAGACATAGATGGTGGAGCCATCGGGCAGCTTGGGGGCCTGGCCGTTGACGAGCACCTTGGCCATGCCGCCGTCCATCCCGGCGGCGATGGTGAAGGAGAGAAGCTCCTCCTCGCGCCGCGAGGCGCCTTCCATCCCCGCCTCGTCCTCCGGGGTGAGCGGCATGTTTTCCAGGGGCACGTCCGGGAGCGACTCCTCGCCGCCGCCCTCGCCCCCCTCGGGTGCCCGGGGGGCGCCGGGGGCCTCCGGGGGCGCCTCCGGGCTCCCCTCTTGCGCCCGGGCCGGCAGGGCCGCGGCCCAGGCCACGAGGACGGCCGCCATCGCTCCACGCCACGTCGTCATGAGTTCCCTCTCCCTCTCGTCACGGCCTCGGCGGCCCCCAGAGCACCTGGGGCGGGACGACCATTCGCTCGTGGCCCGGCGGCTGGTACTCCAGGATCAGCGCCGCCTCGTCCACCTCCTCGAAGAACTCCAGCTTCAGGTCGTGCCAGCCCCGCTCGAGCACGATCCGTCCGGTGGCCTCCCGGGGACCGTGGACGCCCGGGTTCTCCACCACCCAGATGTTCCCCAGCTTGAGGCGAGCGCCGTCGCTCGAGTGGAGGTAGAAGGTGTAACTCCCCTTGCGGTGCGCGTAGAGCTTGCCCTCGAAGTGGGCCGCGAAGTGGTCCAGGTAGGGCGTGTCGGCGAAGGGTCCGGTGGTGGGCTGGAAGTTCAACTGGGAGGCCGCCCCCAGCCGGTCCGGGGCCCGGCCCTGGGGGTCGTAGTAGCCCTCCAGGGGCTGGCCCACGTCCCAGTACTTCACCAGCAGGCCCTCCAGCCAGCCCTCCCTCGGCGGCGTGAGTTCGCCCGGTTGCGGGAGAGGCGCCTCCGCGTCCGGGTCGCCGGGACGCGAGGTCCCGCGCCCCCCGTCCGGGTCCCTGTCGTCGGGGATGCCGTCCCCGTCCGCGTCCGGGTCCATCTCGTTGGGGATCCCGTCCCCGTCCATGTCCGGGTCCCTGTCGTCCGGGATACCGTCCCCGTCGATGTCCCCCGGCCCTCCCTGGCCAGGCGTCTTTCCGCCGTCCTTGCCGCCGTCCTTGCCGCCCCCCGCGTTCCCGCCCAAGCCGGGCCCGCTCCCGGAGCCGCCCGCACCGCCAGCCCCGCCGCGGCCGGCCACGGCGTCCATGGCCAGGAGGTCCTCCCACTTCCCCAGGTCCCCGGAGGCGATCTGGTCGAGGCCGGGCATCCCCATGGAGTAGGGGTCGAAGATGACCCGTTCCTTGCTGAGGACCTCCTCCTTGGGGAGGAACCAGACCAGGCTCAGGTCGTCCACCACGGGGCTGGCCACCTCGCCGAGCCTCACACTGGCCGAGCGGTCGAGGAGCCCCGCCGAGACCGCCGCCAGGGTGAGGGAGTAGTGCACGGGTGTGCCCAGAGCAAGTTCGGGAAAACCCCCGGACGTCGAGGCCAATGAGCAGCCACCGGCCTGGGTGTCCTCAAGCGACGGCGGGGCGTTCCTGGTCAGCTTGAACGGACCCACACTGGCCTGCCGACCCGTTTTCGCGTCTTGCCACCAGGCATTGACCGTCACCAGCCCGACACCATCCTTGGCCTCGAGGGACGTGGGGAGGTGAACCGTGTAGAGCAGGGCCCCCAGCTGAGCAGGTTGTGCGCCGGCAGGCAAGGCCAGCTCGAAATGGTTCTGGTACGTCCCCGTGACCGGATAGCGTTCCAGAAGGGGGGGGTTCCTTTCCAGGTCAATGTTAGGACCCGTGAAGATGTGGAGGTCATCGACGGTCCCGTGGGCCGGCTCCTCCACCGCCTGTCGGAACTTGAAGACCCCGTCCTGGAGCTGCTGGGCGCGGCCGACGAAGCCGAAGCTCATCCGATCGCGCCAAACCCCGGGGTCCGCGTCCGCCTTCTCCTCGGGGCTGCTCAGCTCGTTGACCTGCACGAAGATCCCCATGCCAGGCTCGAAGGGGGCGGAGGTGGGGTTGGCCGGGTCGATGCCGGGGATGCGCCGCGGGAGGCTGCTGTAGAGCCCCACCCCGTCCACGTAGAAGCGAAGGGCCTCCTTGTCCTTCTCCGGGTCCCCCGGGGCAGGGGCGGGGGTCACCGTGTCGTCCCAGACCACGGCGACGTGGTGCCACTCCCCCGACCTCCAGCTCTTGAGGTGGTCGTAGGGGAGGTAGACGTCGGTGCGGGCGTAGCGGCAGCGGGCGTCCACGTCCAGGTCCGCCGGAGGCCAGGGGTAATTTCCCGGGTCCGAGCCGGCCACCTTCCCGTTGTGGCGATCCAGGTAGTCCCGCACCTTGATCTTCTCGGTGCCCATGGGGTCCTTGACCATGGGGAAGTCGCCGTTGTCCATGAGCTCGTAGTAGAGCCGCGTGGCGCGCAGGTCGCCCGAGGCGTTCCGGAAGATGTACATCTGGGTCCCGCGGGTAAGGTTCCCCTTCGGCTCCGCCGTCAGCCCCGGCTGCCGGGGCTGCTCCCGGACCGTGGAGGCGCTGAAGAGGCCCGCCACGAGCGGGTTCGGGGCCAGGGCGAGCCCCGCCTCGTCCCGGTAGGACCAGTCGAACTCGGGCTTGTACCAGAATTCCAGGGCGCCCTTGTAGATCCCGATGTTGCCGCGCTTCGCCGCGGTCGTGGCCGGGGTCGGCGCGGGGGCCGCAGTCGGCCTGGGGGGCGCCGTGGGGGCAGGCCCGCCCGGGGGCGGGGGCGCGGGCGCCGGGTTCGCGACGTTGGGCGTCCCGTCGTTGGACTGGCTCACCGTGAGGACCGCGGGGTTGGGGTCGAGCGTGGAATCCGAGTCCGGCTCAGGGTCGTACGCTGCCCGCTGCCAGGGGTAGACCCTGAGGGCCCGGTCCGTGGGGCGCCATGCCCCCACGTAGAAGCCGTCCGGGTGCAGGACCCCCGCCCCATAGCTGTCCCCCACGCAGGTGCTCAGGGAGGCCAGTTTCTCGTAGTTGATGGCATTGGCCTCCTCGGAGAAGGCGTCGACACCGCGGATCTCGTCGGCGTACGGACGCACGGTCTCCCGCGGCGCCACGCCCCTATAGTAGTCCCAGGTGTTCTGGTAGAGGCGAACCGCCTCCCGGGCTGCGGCGTCACCGGCATTCGATTGGACGAAGCCCGTGTAGGTGCGTCCCTCCCGGGCCAGGCCCGAGGGGTCGAGCTGGATCCAACCCACGTCCGGGTCCGCCTCGTCCCCGTCAGCGCCCTCGAACCACTCCCCCAGGGGGCCCTTGTTCCGCCCGAATTCCGCGGTCCCCCTCTTCTCCCGGACCAGGTTCCGGTTCCAGAAGATGTCGTTCTCCGGGTAGCTACGCACCCCTTTGCGGGCACCCGTCCCGCCCCCAGGGAAGTAGAGGTGCCCGTTCCGCTCGAAGTCCTTCTGGGCCGTATGGCGCACCACCTCGTAGAGCCGCACCACCGTGAGCAGCTTGGCCTCGCCGTAGATGCTGCGCTCGTCGGCCTGCGCGCCCGGGGAGGTGGGGGTCGTGGTGGTGCCCGTGATCGCCTGGGCGGCCTCCGGCGACCCCACCACCTGGCCGAGCGAGGTGACCTCGAAGACCCCCATGGGCCCGAAGCACCAGTCCACGGTCTGGCAGACCCGCATGTTGCCCTTCTGGCCCACGGCGTCCCAGTGGGAACCGCTGGTGGTCCCGGTGCCCAGGTCGGCGGGGTACTGGAGGTTGGCCTTGTCCACCAGGCGCAGGGCGGTCCGGTCGGGGTTCCAGTAGTTGGGGGTGGCGTTGGGGTTGAAGGCGCTCTTCAGGATCGAGCGGTAGCCCTCCACCACCAGGCGCTCCAGATCCGTTCGCGCTGCTCCGGTCAACTTCGTGATGTTGGGATGCTGGAGACCGCGCATGTCGAGGACGCTCCCCGGCGGCGGAAAGGACTTGCGCAAGGCCTGCGTGTGGTCGATGAAGTGCTCCCAGTCAGCGAAGGAGCGGAAGGGCGCCCGGTCCCCGTTCAGGTCGGTCTCCTCCGAAGAAACCCGTGTGCCTCCACTCTTCGGATTCCACCTCCGGAGGGTGATGAGCCTCGCGATCTTCTTGACCTCGTAGTAGTCGATGGGCGGCAGGTAGACGAATGCCGCCTGGGCGTCGTAGCGGGTGGTCTCTTGGTGGGCACGGTCCATGAACTGGGATCTGGCGTCTACCGCCTGCTGGACCGGGGCGCCGCCGGCCCCGTCGTGGGCCAGGATGTACCGGAATCGGCCGGCCAGGGGGGCGATGACCGCCGTGAGGACCTCCTCGCTCGCCGCATTGATGTTCACCGGCGCACGCTCGCGCCTCAACCACTGGGGGGGCCGGCCCAGGGTGTCCGTGGCCCCCGGGAGGACGGCCTGGCCGTCCATCCACGAGCGCACCGTCACGTGGTCCTCCAGGAGGTAGTAGACGAAGGGCGCCCGGTGCCGGTGGAAGACCGTGAGGGCGTCCTGGACCTGGCTCTTGCTGGCGAAGCGGGCGCCCTCCACCGACTCCACGTACCGCTGGATGTCCCGGGCGGATTGCTCCTTGGCCAGGGGATTCGAGACGATCCCGGCCCGCGTCATGGCCCCATTCTTGTCGTAGGTTTCCAGGAGGGCCCGCCCCAGGGCGTCGAGGACCATCCGGTAGGTTTCGGTGTCCAGCCGGTTGTTCAGGTTGAGCTGGGCATTGGTGTCGATGACCTTCCCCAGGTAGCGGTCCGAGCCCCCGGCCCCGTAGGTCTTGCCCAGCTCGCCGAAGAAGGAGGGCCTCTCCCCGACGAGGAGGCCGGGGTCGCCGCCGGCCTTGTCGATGTCCACGGCCATCTGCTCCAGGAAAACGCCGTAGTTCAGCTCGTTGTAGATCCAGGGGTCGTTCGCCGGGTCCGTGTAGGGCCGCACGGACACCAGGTCCTTGAGCTGGGTGAGGCTCCGGGAGACCCCCGCCTCCGCCAGGAAGCGGCTCCGCACCCCGTCCACGAAGTTCCGGGAGGCGGCCTTCTCCACGGTCATGAGCATGGAGAAGGCCACCGCCAGGACCGAGAGCAGGGTGAGGATCCCCAGGGAGACGATGAGCATGGAGGCGGCGTCGCGGCGGGGGCGCCGCTCGGGACGGGGGCGTCCGGCGTGGGGCATGGGGGGCCTCCGGAAGGGGAGCGTCGATCTTAGTCCCGTGCGGGCTCGATGCAAGGTGGACGCGCCGGGGGACGCGCATCTTGCGCTGGGGTCGGCTCAGGGTCCGAAGCGGCCCTCCTCCACCTCGACCACCCGGTCCCGCCCCGCCCCGAGCGATTCTTCCACCGTCCCCGAGGGCCAGCGCACCCGTATCCGAACGGGTTCCGCGTCCCCCTCCCCAAGGCCGAAGAAGAGACGGGGGTCGTGGCCCGAGAGGTAGGCCCCCCCGGCGCGGCGCACGCGCACCTGCATGCGCCCCCCCACCGCCAGCTCCACCCGGGCCCCCACCCCGTCCCGGT
>JACQVX010000173.1 GCA_016209495.1 Planctomycetota bacterium | reverse complement strand
GAGGTGGAGAGGCTGCACATCCACCGGGTCCTCGATACCCACGGGGGGAACAAGGCGGCGGCGGCGCGGGCCCTGGGGATCAACGTGAAGACCCTGCGGTTCAAGCTGCGGACCTCGATGCCCCGGCGGGACCCGGGGGCGGCCCGGGGGTGAGTCCCGGCGCGGCGCTCGCCCCGCGGGGGCGCATGGTGGCGCTGGAGGGCCCCGACGGGGCGGGGAAAAGCACCCAGGCGGCGCTGCTGGCGGAGGCCCTGCGCCGGCGGGGCCGCGAGGTGGTGTCGGTGCGCGAGCCCGGGGGGACCGCCCTGGGCGAGCGCGTGAGGGCGATCCTCCTGGACCCGGCCATGGTCTTCGGGGCCCGTTCGGAACTCCTCCTCTTCATGGCGGCCCGCGCGCAGCTCTGCGACGAGGTGGTGGCGCCGGCCCTGGGGGCGGGCCGCTGGGTGGTCTCGGACCGTTTCCTCCTCTCCTCCTATGCCTACCAGGGGGCGGGCGCGCGGCTGGGGGGGGAGGTGGTGGCCTCCGTGGCGGCCGTGGCGACCGGGGGCCTGGGGCCGGACCTGACGCTGGTGCTGGACGTCCCGCCGGAGCTGGGTCTCTCGCGCCGGGCGGTCCGCCCCGATCGCCTGGAGTCGCGGCCCCTGGACTACCACCACCGCGTGCGCGAGGCCTTCCTGGCCGGGGTCCGGGCCCTGGGGGGCGCGGCGGCCGTGGTGGACGGGACGGCCAGCGAGGAGGCGGTGGCGCGGGAGGTCCTGCGGAGGGTGACCGATGCCCTGGGCTGAGCTGGTGGGCCACGAGACCGCGCGGGCGGCCCTGCGCCGGGCGGTGGCCTCGGACCGCGTGGCCCCCGCCTGGCTGCTCCGGGGGCCCGAGGGGGTGGGGCGGCGCCGGGTGGCGCTGGGCTTCGCCGCCGCCCTGGCCTGCCCGCGGCGGGCGGTCGCCGGCGAGGCCGCGGGCGAGCCTTGCGGGTCGTGTCCCTCTTGCCGCCGGGTGGCGCTCGGGACGCACCCGGACGTGGAGGTCCACGGCCGCGAGGAGGGCCGTCGGGACCTGGACGTGGCGGTGGTGGAGGGCCTGCAGCGGTTCCTCGAACGCCGCCCCATGGAGGCGACGCGGCGGGTGGCCATCGTGGACGAGGCGGAGCGCCTGAACGAGGCGGCCGCGAACAAGCTGCTGAAGACCCTGGAGGAGCCGCCCGGTCACGCGGTCCTGGTCCTCCTGGCCACGCGCGTCGAGGGGCTCCTCCCCACGGTGCGGAGCCGGTGCCTCCAGCTCCCCTGCCGGCCCCTCTCCGCGGCCCAGGTGGATCTCTGCCTCGCGAGGGCGGCCATGCCGGCCCAGGACGCGGCCTGGTACGCGGCGGTCTCGGGGGGAAGCCCGGGCCGGGCCTTGCGCCTGGCGGCGGCGCGCGCGAGGGAGCGCCGTGGGGGGCTCCTGGGGGCGGTCCTCGACGGCGGCGCCCGGTCTGGACCCTTCCTGGAGGCGGCCCGCCCGGAGGGGGCCTCCCCGACGGAGGCGCGGGAGGCGGTGGCCGAGGCCCTGGAGGAGGTGGCCCGCTTCTATCGGGACCTGTCCGCCTGGTGCGCGGGCCCGGACGTCCCCCGGCTCCGCCCAGGCGAGGAGGCCCGTCTCGCCGCACGCGGCCCGGACGGCGGCCGTTCGCTCCGGCTGGCCTCCGAGGCCCTGGCCGCGGCCCGGGCCATCCGGGCCAACGCGGGCGAGGAGGCGGTGGTGGAGGCCCTCCTGGCCGTCATCCACGAGGAGGTCGCGGGCGAGCCATGAGCGGGGAGCCGACCATCTACATCACGACGCCCATCTACTACGTGAACGACCGCCCCCACATCGGCCACGCCTACACCACGGTCCTGGCGGACGTCATGGCCCGCTACCACCGGCTCCTGGGCCGGCCCACCTGGTTCCTCACGGGGACCGACGAGCACGGCCAGAAGGTGCAGCGCGCCGCCGAGCGCGCGGGGGTGAGCCCCCAGGCCCACTGCGACGCCATGGTCGTCCACTTCCGGAGGCTGTGGGAGCGCCTGGGGATCTCCCACGACGACTTCATCCGTACCACGGAGCCGCGGCACCAGGAGGTGGTGCGGACCATCCTCCAGCGCCTGCACCGGCAGGGCGACATCTACCCCGGCGAGTACGAGGGCTACTACTGCGTCCACGAGGAGAACTTCTGGACCGAGAAGGACCTGCTGGACGGCTGCTGCCCGGACTGCCGGCGACCCGTGGAGCGCATCGCCGAGCGGAACTGGTTCTTCCGCCTCTCGCGCCACCAGGACTGGCTGCGCGCCCGGGTGGAGGCCGACCCCGCTTGCGTCCACCCGCCCTCCCGCCGCAACGAGGTCCTGGGCTTCCTGCGCCGGCCCCTGGCGGACCTCTGCATCTCGCGGCCCGCCCGGCGGCTCTCCTGGGGCATCCCGCTCCCCTTCGACGAGGACTACGTCTGCTACGTCTGGTTCGACGCCCTCATCAACTACATCAGCGCCGTGGGGGCCACGGCCGACGAGGGGCGCTTCGGGCGCTGGTGGCCCGCGGCCTGGCACATCATCGGAAAGGACATCCTCGTCCCGAGCCACGCGGTCTACTGGCCCTGCATGCTCCGCGCCGCGGGCATCGAGCCCCCGCGGGCCCTCCTGGCCCACGGGTGGTGGCTGGTGGACGACCGCAAGATGTCCAAGTCCCTGGGCAACGTGACCGACCCCCTGGACCTCGTGGAACGCTACGGGGCGGACGCCTTCCGCTACTTCCTGCTGCGGGAGATGGTCCTGGGACAGGACGCCTCCTTCACCGCCGACCTCTTCCACCGGCGCTACACGGCCGACCTGGCCAACGCGCTGGGAAACCTCGCCAGCCGCACCTTGAGCATGGTGGAGCGTTACCGCGCGGGGCGCGTCCCGGCCCCCGGGGACGCCGGGGAGGCGGACCACGACCTCTCGTCCCGCGCGGAGGCCCTGGCGGCCGAGGCCCCGGCCCTGGTGGACGGCCTGGCATTCAACGGGCTCCTGGCCCGCACCTGGGAGCTCCTCTCGACCGCCAACGGCTACGTGGAGAGGAACCGCCCCTGGGACCTGGCCCGGCCAGGGGGCGACGGGTCCCGGCTGGACACGGTCCTCTATCACCTGGTGGAGGTCCTGCGGGTGGTCTCGGTCCTGGCCTGGCCGGTGATGCCCACCGCCATGGGCTCGCTCCGGGAGCGCCTGGGGGAGGGTCCGGTCCCCGCCTCCCTGCGCGGGGAGGCGGGGTGGGGACGCCTCGGCCCCGGCCGCGCGGTGCGCAAGGGCGAGGCCCTGTTCCCGCGGGTGGAGGTCTAGGACGGCGGTGTCGGCGGAGCCCTTCCACGAGCGCATCGCCGCGATCCGGAGGCGGGACCCCCGCTACGCGGCCGAGGCCTACATCTTCTGCTTCGAGGCCCTGGACCACACCCTGAAGATGCTGGGCATCGACAGCGAGGACAAGCGCCGCCACGTCACGGGCCCGGAGCTGCTGGAAGGGGTCCGGGACCTGGCGCTTCGCAATTTCGGGGCCCTGGCCCGGATGGTCTTCGAGTCCTGGGGACTGCGAGAGACCCGCGACTTCGGACACATCGTATTCCACCTCGTGGACTCGGGCCTCATGGGGAAGACGGAGGAGGACCGCATCGACGACTTCGTCGGGGTCTACCAGTTCGCGGCGGTCCTGGACGACCAGTGGCGGAGGCTGCCCTACTTCGACCCCGCCACGCCCTACCAGCCTCCCCCGGGAAAGGCGAAGGGGCCGGTGGTCCCCGAGGCGGAGGGCAGCGCCACCCAGGGGACCAGCGGAGGCGAGGCTTGAGCTGGTTCGAGCGGCGGAACCACAGGCTCCTGTTCCTCTCGGTCCTGGCCCTGGGGCTGGGGGTCTTCTTCTACTGGACCCGTTCCATCGTCAACCCCCTCCTCATCGCCTTGCTCGTCGCCTACGTCCTGGACCCGGTGGTGGCCTTCCTGGAACGCCGGCGGGTGCAGCGGGTCTGGAGCGTGAGCGGGATCTACGTGGCGGCGGCCCTGGTGCTCGTCCCCCTGGGCTGGCTGGGGGTCTCGGCGGCCTTCTACAGCGCCGACGAGCTGATCCGGGACCTGCGCGCCGACTACTACCCCAGGCTGGTGGAGTTCCTGACCCCGCGTCTGGTGCGGCTCCAGGAGCGATTCGGGGACGACCCGGAGGTGCGGGGATACCTCGACCGTGCCCTGGCGCGGCTGAAGGAACCCGCCACGGCCCAGGGGCTCATCACCAGCGCCACCGAGTGGGGCGCCCTGGCCGCCCGGCAGCTCCTCTCGTGGGTGGGCCGCGGGGTGAACCTGGCGACGGTCCTCGTGCTGGTGCCCATCTACGCCTTCTTCCTCCTCCTGAACTGGCGCGGCCTCCTCGCCGCCGTGCGGGACCACCTCCCCGGGCTCCACCGGGAGCGGGTCCTGGGCATCTGCCGCCAGATCGACCGGGCCATCTCCGCCTTCTTCCGGGGGCGGCTCATCATCGCGCTGGTGAAGGGGGTGCTCACGGTCCTGGGTCTCTGGCTCGTGGGGGTGCGCTTCGCCCCCCTCATCGGCATGTCCGCCGGGGTCCTGAGCGTCGTGCCTTTCCTGGGCCCCGTGGTGGGCTTCCTCCCGGCGGCGACCCTCGCCATCCTGGACCACCCGGAGTCCTGGCCGACCTACACCCTGGGGGTGCTGGCGGTCTTCGTGGCGGTGGAGGTCATCGAGGGGGCGATCCTCACCCCCTTCATCCTGGGGAGCGAGGTGGGGATCCACCCGCTCACCCTGATCCTGGGGCTCATGATCGGGGGCGAGCTCCTGGGGCTCTTCGGGCTCCTCGTGGCGGTGCCCCTGATCTCGGTGTGCAAGATCCTGGGCAAGGAGTTCGTCCTGCCCCCGCTGCGTGCCCTGGCCGCCGAGCGGGACCCACGCACCGCCGACCAGGAGTGGGTGCAGAAGGAGGAGACGCGGTACCGACGCCGGGAGGCGCCTCCCGGCGGGACCGGCGGGACCCCCGCGGGGCGCCAGGACGGGGCGAGCTAGCGCCATGGAGCCCACCGCCGCCATCGTGGTCATCGGCAACGAGGTCCTCTCGGGCAAGGTGGAGGAGGACAACGGCCGGCACCTGGTGAGGGAGCTGCGCGAGCTGGGGGTCCGCGTGGTGCGGCTCTGGGTCATCCCGGACGAGGTGGAGGTCATCGCCTCGGTGGTGCGGGAGGCCAGCGCCCTGGCGGATCACGTCTACACCAGCGGCGGCGTGGGGCCCACCCACGACGACAAGACCATGGAGGGCGTGGCCCGGGCCTTCGGGCTCGGCCTGGCCCGGAACGAGGAGTTCGCCTCCCTCCTCCGGGCCTTCTACGGTGAGCGGCTGGAGGACGCCCACCTCCGCATGGCCGATCTCCCCGAGGGGGTAGAGCTCCTCCGGGGCCCCGGGATGCGAATCCCCCAGGTCAAGGTACGGAACGTCTACGTCTTCCCCGGCGACCCGGCGATCCTCCGGCGGAAGTTCGCGGCCGTCCGGGACCGGTTCCGGTCGGCCCCGTTCCACCTCCTGCGCGTCTTCACCTCCGCGGACGAGGGGCCCATCGCGGCCCTCCTGGAGGACGCCGAGCGGCGCCACCCGGGCGTCCTCGTGGGCTCCTATCCGGTCTACGACGACCGGGGCTACCGGGTGCAGGTCACGGTGGAGTCCAAGGACCGTCTGGCCGTGGAGGCGGCCCACGCC
The DNA here is from genome assembly GCA_016209495.1 of Planctomycetota bacterium. Lineage (GTDB taxonomy): Bacteria > Planctomycetota > JACQVX01 > JACQVX01 > JACQVX01 > JACQVX01. Next base: position 6,535 of record JACQVX010000173.1, on the reverse strand, counting down.
TACATCCGCGAGGGTCTGCCGCCGGGGACCATCCTCGCCCGGGAAGGCTGAGGGCGCGGACTTGCCCCGGCCGAAGGTCGTCATCGCCCCGGACTCGTTCAAAGGCACCCTCTCCAGTATCGATGCGGCCGCCGCCATCCAGCGGGGACTCCGGCGCGCCTGCCCCTCGGCGGAGGCGGTCCCGATCCCGGTGGCGGACGGGGGGGAGGGGAGCCTGGCGGCCTTCCAGGCGGCCCGGACCGGACGGATGGAGGCGCGCCGCCTCCGGGTGGCCGGGCCCCTGGGCGAGCCGGTGGAGGCCGCCTGGGGCATGGATCGGGAGGCGGGCCTCGCGGTCGTGGAGATGGCCCAGGCCAGCGGCCTCTCCCTGGTCCGCGAGGCCGAGCGGGACCCGCTCCAGGCCAGCACCCGGGGGACGGGGGAGCTCCTCGCGGAGGCCCTCCGGGCGCGGCCCCGGCGGCTGGTGGTCTGCCTCGGGGGGAGCGCCACCGTGGACGGCGGCGCGGGCATGGCCCAGGCCCTGGGCTTCCGTCTCCTGGACCGCGCGGGACGCGAGCTCGCCCCGGGCGGCGGGGCCCTGCGGGGGCTCGTTCGCATCGAGCCGCCCTCGCGGCCCTGCGTCCCGGAGGGCTGCCGGGTGGAGGCCGCCTTCGACGTGGACAGCCCGCTCCTCGGCCCGGGGGGGGCGGCGGCCGTCTTCGGCCCCCAGAAGGGGGCGACGGGCGAGGCGGTGGCCGTCCTGGAGGAGGGCCTGGCGAGGCTGGCCCGGTGCTGGGAGTCGGACCTGGGGGCGCGCGGCGCTGCCGCCCGGCCCGGGGCCGGGGCCGCGGGCGGGCTGGGGGCCGGCCTGGTGGCCTTCCTCGGGGCGGCCCTCGTCGCGGGGGTGGAACTCGTCCTGGAGGCGGCGGGCCTGGCTCAGGCCCTGGAGGGCGCGGCCCTGGTCGTTACGGGGGAGGGCCGCATCGACTCCCAGACGCTGCGCGGGAAGACGGTCCTGGGGGTGGCGCGGCGCGCGCGCTCGGCGGGCGTCCCCGTGGTGGTCCTAGCGGGTCGCGTGGAGGCGGGCTGGGAGGCCCTGCGCCGCGAGGGGGTGGTGGCGGCCCTCGCCGCCTCTCCCGCGGGGGCCCAGGGGGAGGCGTTGCGTCGGGACGCGGCCTGGTGGCTCGAAGAGACGGCGGCCCGCGAGTTGGGCCGGTTCCTGGGAGGTGCGGAATGAGCGCGGAACATGCTAGCGAGCAAGCGGAGGTGGCGCGGCGAGCGATGGGCCTCGACGTCTTCGTCACGCGCAGGATCCCCCAGCCGGGCCTGGACCGGGTGCGGGCCGGCGTCGCACGCATGGAGGTGAACCCCCACGACCGGGTCCTCACGCGCCCGGAGCTGCTCGCGGGGGTCCGCGGCCGCGACGGGGTGCTGTCCCTCCTCACGGACCGGATCGACGCGGAGGTCATGGACGCCGCCGGGCCCCGGTGCCGCGTCTTCGCCAACTACGCCGTGGGCTTCAACAACGTGGACGTGGCCGAGGCCACCCGTCGGGGGGTCCTCGTGACCCACACCCCCGGGGTCCTCACGGAAACGACCGCCGACATGGCCTGGGCCCTCCTGTTCGCGGCGGCGCGGCGCATCGCCGAGGGGGACCGCTACACCCGCGCGGGTCGCTTCGAGGGCTGGGGCCCCATGCTCCTCCTGGGCCAGGACGTGTCCGGAAAGACCCTGGCCATCGTGGGGGCCGGGCGCATCGGGGCGGCGGTGGCCCAGCGCAGCCGCGGTTTCTCCATGCGCGTCCTCTACGTGGACGTCCGGGCCAACGAGGCCCTGGAGCGGGACCTGGGCGCGCGGAGGGTCGCGCTGGACGAGGCCCTGCGGGAGGCCGACCTCGTCTCCCTCCATGTCTCCCTGGAGGACTCCACCCGCCACCTCATCGGGGCGCGGGAGCTGGCCCTCATGAAGTCCACCGCGGTCCTCGTCAACACCTCCCGGGGGCCGGTGGTGGACGAGGCGGCCCTGGTGGAGGCCCTGCGCTCCGGGCGCATCGCCGGGGCGGGGCTCGACGTCTACGAGGACGAGCCCAGGCTGGCCCCGGGCCTGGCGGCCCTGGAGAACGTCGTCCTCTGCCCCCACACCGCCAGCGCGACCACCGAGACCCGCACCCTCATGGCCATCATGGCGGCGGACAACCTGCTGTCGGCCCTGCGTGGAGGGCGCCCGCCCAACCTGGTCAATCCCGAGGCGGTCCCGCCGCGCCCGCATGCTTGACCGCGCACCGGACGCCCCGTAGGCTTCGCGCCCCCATCCCGGGAGGAACGCCCATGCCCGAGGCCGCCACCGCAAGGGGCAAGGCCCCCACGAACCCACGGACGGACCCCATGGACCTGGCCACGCTCTGCGTCAACACCATCCGCGCCCTGTCCGTGGACGCCGTCCAGCGGGCCAGCTCGGGACACCCGGGCCTGCCCCTGGGGGCGGCCCCCATGGCCTACGTCCTCTGGCAGCGGCACCTGCGCCACGACCCGGCGGACCCCGCCTGGCCGGACCGGGACCGCTTCGTCCTGTCGGCGGGCCACGGCAGCGCCTTGCTCTACAGCCTGCTCCACCTCAGCGGCTACGACCTCTCCCTGGAGGACCTGCGCCGTTTCCGCCAGTGGGGGAGCCGGACGCCGGGACACCCGGAGCGCCACCGCACCCCCGGGGTGGAGTCCACCACCGGCCCCCTGGGCCAGGGCTCGGCCAGCGCGGTGGGGCTGGCCATCGCCGAGCGGATGCTGGCGCACCGCTTCAACCGGCCCGGCCACACCGTCGTGGACCACCGCACCTGGGCCCTCATCTCCGACGGGGACATCATGGAGGGGGTGAACGCCGAGGCGGTCTCCCTGGCGGGGCACCTGCGCCTGGGCCGGCTCACCTTCCTCTACGACGCCAACGACGTGACCCTGGATGGCCCCCTCTCCATGCACTGCTCCGAGGACGTGGCGGCCCGCTACGAGGCCTGCGGGTGGCACGTGCAGCGGGTGGAAGACGGGGACCGGGACCTGGAGGCCATCCACCGGGCCCTCCTGGCGGCCCGGGCCGAGACGGAGAGGCCCTCCCTCGTGGTGGTCCGTACCACGATAGGCTACGGCTCTCCGGGCAAGGCCGGCAGCGCCGCCGCCCATGGCGCCCCCCTGGGGGATGAGGAGGTGGCGCGCACCAAGGAGTCCCTGGGCCTCGACCCCCGGCTCCATTTCCACGTCCCCGGGGAGGTCCACGCCCACATGAGGGAGGCCCTCCCGCGCGGCGCTGCGGCCCGCTCCGAGTGGCGGTCCCGCCTCGAGGCCTGGGGGCGAACCTGGCCGGACCTGGCGCGGTCCTGGGACGAGGCCATGTCCGGCCGGCTCCCGGAGGGGTGGGACGGGGCGCTCCCCAGCTTCGCCGCCGGGGACAAGGTCGCGACGCGGGTGGCGTCGGGGCGAGCCCTGAACGCCATCGCCGAGCGGGTCGGGTCCCTGGCCGGCGGCGACGCGGACCTGGCCTGCTCCACCGGCACGGCACTGAAGGACGAGGGCGACTTCGACGGGCGGACCGGCGCCGGGCGGAACCTCCATTTCGGGGTACGCGAGCACGCCATGGGGGCCATCGCCAACGGGATGGCCTGCCACGGGGGCCTCAGGCCCTACGCCTCCACCTTCTTCGTCTTCTCCGACTACATGCGCCCGGCCGTGCGCCTGGCGGCCCTGGATCGCCTCCCGGTGATCTACCTCTGGACCCACGATTCCATCGGCCTGGGGGAGGACGGGGCCACCCACCAGCCGGTGGAGCACCTGGCCTCGCTCAGGGCCATGCCCGGGCTGCACGTGGTCCGGCCCGCCGACGCGACGGAGGCGGCGGAGGCCTGGCGCTACGCCATGCGTCGCACCGAGGGTCCCACCGCGCTGGTCCTCACCCGGCAGGCGGTCCCGGTCCTGGACCGCGCCCGGTTGGCCCCGGCGGCGGGCCTCGCCCGCGGGGCCTACGTCCTCTCCGAGCCCCCGGCGGGGCCGCCGGCCGCGCTGCTAGTCGCCACCGGCTCCGAGGTCCACCTGGCCCTGGAGGCCCAGGCCCTGCTGGCGGGACAGGGCGTCGGCGCGAGGGTGGTGTCCATGCCCTGCTGGGAGGCCTTCCAGGCCCAGCCCCGCGCCTACCGGGAGGCGGTCCTCCCGCCGCGGGTCACGGCGCGGGTGGCGGTGGAGGCGGCCTCCCCCTTCGGCTGGGAGCGCTGGGTGGGGGACCGCGGCGCCGTGGTGGGCGTGGAGGGCTTCGGCGCCTCGGCCCCCGGCGGGACGCTCCTCCGGGAGTACGGCCTCACGGCGGCCCGGGTGGCGGAGGTGGCGCGCGGGTGCCTGTGAGGCGGTGGGCGGCGGCGGCTCTGGCGGCCGCTACCGGCTGCCTGGGCGGGCGAGACGCGGGGGGGAGCATGTCGAGGACCCCTGAGGCCGATGACGGGCGCGTCCTGGCCCTCCTGGCCGAGGACCTGGAGGCCCAGTCGCGCCGCTACCCGGTCTGGGCCAGCGTCCGCGGCGACCGGCGCCACGACCACCTCCTGACCGACGAGTCGCCCGCGGCCCACCAGGCCTGGGCCGAGGACGCCCGCGCCCGGCTCGGGCGGCTGGAGGCCGTCCCGTGGGAGGGGCTCTCCGCCGAGCGCCGGGTGGACGCCGCCCTCCTCCGGCGCGAACTCACGAGCCGCCTCGAGGCCTGGCGCTTCCGCGACTGGCTCGCCCCCATCACCCAGATCGACGGCCCCCACGAGTGGCTGCCGGAGCTGGCGGATCGCATGGGGGTGAGGACCCGCGAGCGGCGAGAGGCCTGGCTCGCCCGCTTGCGTGCCTTCGAGCCATACGGGGACCAGCTCCTGGCCAACCTCCGCGCCGGCCTCGAGGCGGGCCTCACGCCGCCCCGGCGCGTCATGGCCGGGGCCGCGGGCCAGTGTCGAGCCCAGGCCACCGCGGCCCACGAGGCGGACCCCACGACCCACCCGGTCTACGCCCCCTTCCGGGACCTGGCGGGCGACGACCCCCAGACCCGCGCCGCCCGCGCGGTGGTGCTCGCGGTCGTGGTGCCGGTCTTCCGGCGCCTCGCGGACTTCCTGGAGGAGACCTACGTCCCCGGTTGCCGCGAGTCCATCGCCGCCGTCGCGCGGCCCGATGGGGAGGCCTACTACGCCTGGCGGCTGCGGGAGCACTCGACCACCGCGATGTCCGCCCGGGAGATCCACGAGCTGGGCCTCGCCGAGGTGGCGCGCATCCGGCGGGAGATGGACGAGGCCATCGCCCGGACGGCATTCCCCGCCGGCGGACGGACAGGGGACGCCCTCTTCCGGGCCTTCGTCGAGCACCTGCGCACCGACCGGCGGTTCTATCACTCCACCCCCGAGGCCCTCGTCGCCGACTATCGGGACGTGGCCAAGCGCATCGACGGGGAGCTGCCGCGTCTCTTCCGGCGGCTGCCGCGCAACCCCTACGGCGTGAAGGCCATGTCGGGGGAGATGGCCGCCACGGCCCCCACCGCCTACTACTTCTCGGGCTCGCTGGAGAACGGGACCCCGGGCTGGTTCATGGCCAACACCGGGAGGCTGGACGCCCGGCCCCGCTACGAGCGCGTGCCCCTCACCCTGCACGAGGCGGTGCCCGGGCACCACCTCCAGATCGCCCTGGCCAAGGAGCTGGAGGACGTGCCCGAGTGGCGCCAGGAGCAGGGCTACACCGTCTACGTGGAGGGCTGGGCCCTCTACGCCGAGCGGCTGGGCCTGGAGATGGGCGAGGGCCCGCGCGGGCTCTACGCGGACCCCTACGACGACTTCGGGCGGCTCTCCTACGAGATGTGGCGGGCCTTGCGCCTCGTGGTGGACCCGGGGATCCACGCCCTGGGCTGGAGCCGCGAGCGTGCCGTGGAGACCATGCTGGCGAGCAGCGCCCTCACCCGGGAGAACGTGGAGCGGGAGGTGGACCGCTACATCACCTGGCCGGGGCAGGCCGTGGCCTACAAGATAGGGGAGCTCAGGATCCGGGACCTCCGCCGCCGCGCCGAGGAGGCCCTGGGCGAGGGCTTCGACCTGCGCGGCTTCCACGACGCCGTCCTGGGCGGCGGCGCCCTCCCCCTGGACCTCCTGGAGGAGCGGGTCATGGCCTGGGTCGCGGAGGCGCGCCGGGGGCCGTAGGGGGAAACCGGGGGGCACGCCCGCCTCACACGCCCACGAACACGAGCCACGGCCACGCCCAGGGCCTCGGCCTCGCGAAGCTCGGCCTGCGGCCCTCGTCGCCTACAGGCGACGGCTGCGGGCCACGCGGCCGTCCTGGAGCACCCGGCCCCCGGGCCGCCCGGGGGCGAGGGCGCGCGCGCGCCGCCGGCTCCTGGCGCGGGCCACGGTCGGGGGGGAATGACCATCGTGGGCTCGAGGTGGCGAGACCGCAGGCGTCTCGGGGGACGGCCACGAAGGGGTCCTCACGTCAGCCTATAGATCTTGCGGACGACCCACTCGGCGGTGAGGAGGGCGCCGAAGAGGGCCAGGGCGAGCCACACCAGG
>JACQVX010000170.1 GCA_016209495.1 Planctomycetota bacterium | reverse complement strand
CCTCTGCGACGGGGGGAAGGGCGGCGACGCCGACCCCTACTCCAACGGCGGCGGGGGCGGCGGCTCGGGCGGGGCCATCCTCCTGCAGTCGGCCCGCGAGGTGGTGCTCACCTCGGCGGCCGCCCTCCTGGCCCGCGGCGGCGCGCCCGGCAAGGGCGCGAGCGCCGGTGGCGCGGGCGGCGACGGCCTGGTCCGTCTCGAGGACGCGGACGGGAGGCCCACGTTCCTGGCCCCCACCGTCACCGGCGGCATCGCGCCGGCCCCGGTGGAGGCTGTCGCCACGAACCTGGCCTCCGGGACGGGGTCGCTCGCCCTGCGCGTGGCCGCCGACGCCCGGATCGACACCGAGACCGGGACCCTGGACGGACAGCCGGTCCCCGGCTTCCAGGGCGACGGCGTCTTCGCGCTGGCCTCCTTCGACCTGACGCAGGGCGCGACCCTCCGGGTCGAGGGGTCCAGGCCCCTCACCCTCCAGGCGGCGGGCGAGGTGAGGATCGCCGGGACGCTGGACCTCTCCGGCGAGGCGGGCGAGAACGCCCGGGGCCTCGCGGGCGGCCGCGGCGGACGCCCGCGCGCGGGCGGCACGGCGGGCGGCCCCGGGGCCGACCTGGCCCTGGACGCGGCCTCGCGGGCCACCGTGGACGAGGCCAGGGCCGGCATGGGGGCCGGCGCCGGCAAGGCCGGCGCGAGCGGGGCCTCCGACGGCTCCGGCGGCGGGGCCTCCCACGCGGGCGTGGGGACGGCGGGCCTGGGCCGCGACGGCGGGGCCGCCGGTGCGCCCTACGGCGACGACGCCCTCTCCACCCTGGCGGGGGGCTCCGGCGGCGGCGGCGGCGGGGCCGACACGGAGGGCGAGCAGGGGGGCGGTGGCGGCGGCGGCTCCGGCGGCGGGGCCCTCCGGGTCCTGGCGGCCGGCGAGATCCTGGTGAGCGGGGCCATCCTGGCCGACGGGGGGCCGGGCGGCGACAGCGCCCGCGGCGGCTCCGGCGGCGGCGGCTCCGGGGGGACCATACACCTCGCCAGCGCCACGCGGCTCCGGGTGAGCGGCCGGCTGAGCGCCACCGGAGGCGGCGCCCGGGGTCGCGGCGGCTACGGCGGCCAGGGTCGCATCCGCCTCGAGGACCCGGCGGGCTCCTTCTCCGCCGGGGAGCGCAGCCCGGCCCCCGGGTCCGGGGTCTTCGCCACCTCCGTGGCCCTGACCCGCTGGTTCGAGGCCCCGGCCGCCCGGCCCGTCTACCTGGCGGTGGCCCTGGAGGCCCGCCGTCCCGGGCCCACGGCCCTGGGGGTGGAGCTCGAGGGGGCCGACGAGGACGTCGCCACCCCCGGCCAGGCCGACCCGGCCACCGCCACGGGCTTCGGCCCCGGCCTGGATCGGGTGCAGGGCCGGCGATACCTGCGGTTCCGCATCACCCTGCGGTCGGACCCGGACACGGGCGAGTCCCCGGCCCTGGTGAGGATCCGGCTCCCCGTGGACTAGGAGCCCGTCCGCCTGTAGCCTGTGGCCCGCATGGACCTCCTGGGCCACAGGCTCCTCTTCGTCACGGGCAAGGGGGGCGTGGGCAAGAGCACCGTGGCGGCCGCCCTGGCCCTGGCCGCGGCGCGCCGGGGGCTTCGCACGCTGCTGGTGGAGATGGACACCCGCTCCATGCTGGCGGAGGTCTTCGGCACCGGCGCGGTGGGTGCGGTGCCGGTGGAGCTCCGAGCCGGGGTGGAGGCCGTGGACCTGGAACCGGACCACGTGGCGGAGGACTTCCTTCGCACCCACCTCCGGTTCGAGCGGGTGTGGCGCCCCATCCTGGAGAGCCGGGTCTGGCACACCTTCTACGAGGCCGCCCCGGGGCTGAAGGAGCTGCTCTGCCTGGGGAAGGTCTACCGCCTGGAGGAGGAGGTCCGGCGCTATTCGCGCGTTCGCCGCTGGGACCTCCTGGTGGTGGACGCCCCGGCCACGGGTCACGCCATGGGGCTCCTCAACGTCTCCCGGGTCGCCTCCCGGATCCTGGTGGGGCCGCTCCGGCGCTTCGCCCAGCGGATCACGGACCTCGTCACGGACCCAGAGCGCACCGCCGCCTGCATCGTCACCCTCGCCGAGGAGATGCCCGTCAACGAGACCCTGGAGCTGCACGGGCGGCTCACGGGGAAGCTCGGGTTGAAGGTCGCGTGCGTGATACTGAACGCCCTCGTGCGGCCCGCCCTGGAGGGCGAGGCGCGGGACCGTTTCGAGACCCTGCGCCAGGGAGACGTCCTGCGGCGCGGCCTGGAGGGCGCCCTGGGTGGGGGACCGGCCACGGCCCTCCTGGACTGCACCGAGGCCCAGCTCGCGCGGGAGGCCCTGCAGGCGCGATACGCCCGCCGCCTGAGGCGGCGGCTCCGGGTACCCAGCGTCGAGGTCCCCTGGCTTGCGGTTCCCGAGTGGGACCTGAGGGCCGTCGAGGAGGTCTCGCACCTCCTGGAGCGGGGCCTGGGGCGCGTCCGGTGACGCCGGGGTCCGCCACGCCGCTGGACGCCCTCCTGGCCGATCGGCGGGTGGTGGTCTGCTGCGGCTCCGGCGGCGTGGGCAAGACCACCGTCTCCGCGGCCCTCGCCCTCCGGGGCGCGGGCCTGGGACGCAAGGTCCTGGTCTGCACCATCGACCCCGCCCGCCGCCTCGCCAACGCCATGGGCATCGCGAGGCTGGGCGACCGGGAGCGGCGCGTCCCCCCGGAGCGCCTCACCGCGGCCGGGGTCCTCCCCGGCGGGGCCCTGTGGGCCATGATGCTCGACACCAAGCGGACCTTCGACCGCCTGGTGGAGCGCTATGCGCCGGACCCTGCCTCGCGGGACCGCATCCTCGCCAACGGCTTCTACCAGAACCTCTCCAACCAGGTCATGGGCTCCCAGGAGTACATGGCCATGGAGAAGCTCTACGAGCTGCGCGAGGAGGGGGGATACGACCAGATCGTCCTGGACACCCCGCCCACCAAGCATGCCCTCGACTTCCTCTCCGCCTCCCGCCGCATGAGCGAGTTCCTGGACGGGAGCGTCGTGAAGTGGTTCCTGCGCCCCTCCATCCTGGCGGGCCGCGCCGGGGCCCAGGCGGTGCGGCGGGGCACCCGGGCCGTGGCCGAGGCCCTGGACCGGCTCCTGGGCCTCTCCTTCATCAAGGACCTGTCGGAGTTCTTTCAGGCCTTCGAGGGGCTCTTCGACGGCTTCCGCGAGAGGGCCCGCCGGGTCGAGGAGGTCCTGGGCAGCGCCGAGACGGCCTTCGTCCTGGTGACGAGCCCCGCCCCCTGGACCCTGGCCGAGGCGGACTACTTCCGTGGGCGGCTGACGGAGCGGGGGATGTCCCTGGGGGCCGTCGTCGTGAACCGGGTCCGGGCGGACTACGGGGTGAACGGGACGCTGTCGGCCGCGGACCTGGCCCGGGTCCCGGCCCAGCTCGCGCCGCTGGTGCCGCCGCTCGTGGCCTCCCTGGAGGCCCACCAGGCCCTGGCCCGGGGCGATGCCCGCCGGCTGGCCGCGTTGCGCGAGCGGGCAGGTCCGGAGGTCCCCGTGGCGACGGTGCCGGACTTCCCCACCGACGTCCACGACCTGGAGGGGCTCATGCGCATCAACGCCCACCTGTTCCGGTAGGCCCCGAGGAGGAAAGACGATGGCGAGCGAGATCCACGAGTGCATCGTCCTCTGCGCGCGGCCCGCCGCAGGGAAGAGCGAGGTCATCGACTACCTCAGGAAGACCCCGCCGGCGGAGCGGCTGGGGCGCTTCCGCGTGGGGCGCATGGAGGAGATCGACGACTTCCCCATCCTCTGGCGCGACTTCGAGGACGACGACATCCGCGAGGAGCACGGCAAGGAGCGCCTCGTCACCACCTCCGACTACTACTTCAAGGACGCGTGGTACTGGAACTTCTTGATCCACAGATTGAGCCTGGATTACCGGAAGCTCCTCGCCCGGGGCGGGGAGGCCACGCGCGGGGTCACGGCCCTGGTGGAGTTCGCCCGGGGAGGCGAGCGCGCCTACCGGGACGCCTTCGATTGCCTGGGGGACGAGGTGCTCTCGCGGGCCGGCATCCTCTTCATCCAGGTCTCCTACGAGGAGTCGGTGCGGAAGAACCGGCGCCGGGCCCGCAAGGGACAGGAGGGCTCCATCCTCTTCCACTCCCTCCCCGACGAGAAGATGGACTACTACTACAAGGTCCACGACTTCCCGGAGGTCTGCCCCGAGAACGAGGGCGTGACGCGGATCCGGGGCCACCGGGTCCCCTACGCCGTCCTCCAGAACGAACCGGAGGTCACCGACGACCCGGCCCGCCTGGGCCCGGCCCTGGAGGAGGCCCTCGGGCGGCTCTGGACGCAGCGACTCGCCGCCGGGCGCTGATGGACCCATGGCCCCCATCGCGCACAGCGCGGCGTTTCGCCGGCGCCGCCTCCTGAACTGGTTCCCCCTGGGCCTCGCCTACGCGTTCCTCTACATGGGGCGATACAACCTGAACGTGGCCCAGCGGGCCCTGGGCGATAGCCTCATGGACAAGGCGGCCTTCGGCGACATCTTCGGCGTCGGGACCGCGGTCTACGGATGCGCCTTCCTGCTGAACGGCCCGCTCACCGACCGCTTCGGCGGCAAGCGCTCCATGCTCGCGGGCGTCCTGGGGGCGGCCCTGGCCAACCTGGGCATGGGGCTCTACGTGCAGCACGTCCTGGGGCTCGCCGTCCCGTCCTCGTCGCCGATCCGCTCGGTGATGATGGCGCTCTACGCCGCCAACATGTACTTCCAGTCCTTCGGCGCCGTGGCCATCGTCAAGGTCAACGCCCCGTGGTTCCACGTCCGCGAGCGCGGGGCCTTCTCCGGGATCTTCGGGGCGATGATCTCGCTGGGCCTGTATTTCGCCTTCGATGCCAACGACTGGATCCTGAGGGCCTTCTCGGCCACCGACCCCGGCGCCCCACGGCCGGTATGGGTCGTCTTCTACGCCCCGATGGCCCTCCTCGCGGCCATGTTCACCGTGGAGCTCTTCCTGCTCAAGGACCGGCCGGCCCAGGCCGGCCACGCCGACTTCGACACCGGGGATGCCTCCTCCGGCGAGGACGACCGGCCCATCCCCCCCTTCACCCTGATCCGGCGCATCCTCACGAACCCCGTCATCCTCACGGTGGCGTGCATCGAGTTCTGCACCGGGGTGCTGCGTCAGGGGGTCATGCAGTGGTACCCCATCCTCGCCAAGGCGCGCATCGAGGGGCTCAAGGCCGCGGGCGGCGACCCCGGCGGGTGGCTCTTCTGGAAGGACCACTGGGGACTGGTGCTGATGATCGCGGGCATCGCGGGCGGGGTCTTCGCCGGCTGGGTGAGCGACCGTGTCTTCGGCTCACGCCGCGCCCCCACCTGCGCCCTGCTCTACGCCTTGCTCACGGCCTGCTGTGCGGGGATGTACTTCTCTCTCGATCAGGCCATGGTCCTGGGGGTGATGGTCTTCTTCGTCTCGCTGGGGGTCATCGGGACCCACGGCCTCCTCTCCGGGACGGCGACCATGGACTTCGGCGGGCGGAAGGGCGCGGCCACGGCGGTGGGAATCGTCGACGGCTTCGTCTACCTGGGCTCGGCCGTGCAGGGCTTCGCCCTGGGCCGTCTGACCACCATCGACTGGCACTGGTGGCCGCCCTTCCTGGTACCCTTCGCCCTCGCGGGCCTGGTCCTCCTCGCGCGCATCTGGCACGCGATCCCGGGCCCGAGACGGCCCGCCGCCAGCCCTTGAGCGGAGGCGCATGGCCCGGGGCGCGGGGATCCCCGCCCGTGGCCGCCGTCGACACGGGAGGCGCCCCCCCCGGGATGCGGGCTTGCCGTGGGGAACGGCCACCGCTATCCTTTCGGCCGGGCCCATCCACCCCGCCTCGCGCGGGGCTCGAAAGGGGAGGCAGAATGCCCGACTCGAACGTGGAGACGAAGCAGCTGGACGGTGGGATCATCCAGGTGACGGTCAAGGGGGCCCTGGACCGCCAGACCTACCGCGACGCCGACCGGACCTTGCAGCGCTGCATCGAGAACGGCTCCACGAGGCTCCTGGTGGACCTGGAGGCCGTGGACTTCATCAATAGCACCGGCATCGGGGTCCTGGTGGAGAAGTTCACCCGCGCCCGGGAGGCCGGCGGGGACCTGGTGTTGCTCAGGCCCTCCGAGAAGGTGACGGACGTGCTCAGGCTCCTGGGGCTCATCGGCGACAGCTCGGCCCCGTTCACCGTCGACGACGGGGGCGGCGAGGTGGCGGTGAAGTTCGCGGTCTTCGAGGACCGCGCCACGGCCCTGGCGAGGCTCCACGCCACGTAAGCCGCCCGGTACCGGCGACGCACCTTGGGATTCTCGGTGGAAGAACGCGGCCACATGGTCCAGTGGATGCGTGAGCAACCCCTGGACTGCCTGGTCATCGGCGGCGGAATCACCGGGGCCGGCATCGCCCTGGACGCGGCCCTGCGCGGGTTCTCCGTCGCGCTCCTGGAGAGGTCCGACTTCGGCAGCGGGACAAGCGGGGCCTCGTCCAAGCTGATCCACGGCGGCCTGCGCTACCTGGAACAGGCGCGCCTCGGGCTGGTCCTCGAGGGGGTGCGCGAGCGCTCGGCCCTGCTGCGCAACGCCCCCCACCGCGTCCGCCGGCTCCCCTTCCTCGTCCCGGTCTACGAGGGGGCGCCTCGGGGCCGCCTGGCCCTGGAGGCGGGGCTCGTCCTCTACGACGGGATGGCCCTCCTGCGCGCGCCCGGGCTGCATCGGCCCCTGGGGGCCGCCTCCCTCAGGGCGCTGGAACCCTCCCTGGTCCCCGCGGGGCTCCGGGGCGGGGCCCTGTTCTGGGACTGTGCCACCGACGACGCGCGGCTCACCCTCGAGGTCGTGCGCGCGGCCACCGAGGCCGGCGCCCTGGCCGCGAACCACCTTCGCGTCCGCTCCCTCATGGTGGAGAAGGGCCGGGTCACGGGGGTCATCGCCCGCGACGAGCTGGGGGGGAGCACCTTCCCGCTGGATGCACGGGTCGTGGTGAACGCCACGGGTCCCTGGGTGGACGAGGTCCGCCGCGCCCTGCCGTCGGCGCCGGGGCCGTTGCTGAGGCCCTCCCGCGGCTCGCACGTGGTCCTGCCCCGTTCCCGGCTGGCCCTGCGCCACGCGGTGGTGATGCGCTCCCCCCGGGACGGCCGTGTGACCTTCGCCATCCCGTGGGGCGAGGCCACCCTGGTGGGGACCACCGAGGTGGAGCACGAGGGCTCGGCCGACGGGGTGGTGCCCACCGGGGCCGAGGTGGACTACCTCCTGGAGGTCGTCGCGCGGCATTTCCCCACCTCCGGCGTGGGGCGAGACGATGTCCTCTCCGCCTGGTCGGGGCTGCGTCCCCTCCTGGGCGCGGGGGCGCCGGGGGGGCTCTCCGCGGCCTCCCGGGAGTTCGTGGTGGAGGAGTCCCGGGAGGGGCTCCTCACCGTGGCCGGCGGGAAGCTCACCGGATACCGGCTCATGGCGGAACGGACCGTGGACCGTCTGGCCTCCACGCTGCGGTGGCAGTTCCGCCGCAAGGCGCGGCGGGGCTGCACCACCCGGCACGCGGTCCTCATGTCCCCGGACGACGTGATGGTGACCAAGGCCCCGGAGCGCTACTACGACCGACTCGCCCACGACCTGGGGCTCTCGCCGGACACGGCGCGTCACCTCCTGGCCACCTACATGCGCCGGCACCACCCCATCGCCACCGCGGTCCGGGAGGACGGCTCCCTGGCTCGCCGGCTGGTCGAGGGACTGCCCTACATCGAGGCGGAGGTGAAGGCGTGGTGCGGGGAGGAGATGTGCGCCAGCCTAGCCGACGCCCTGCGCCGCCGCACGCACATCTTCCAGAAGGCCCCGGACCAGGGGTTGGAGGCCGCGGCGCGCGTGGCGACCCTCATGGCCGCGGAGCTGGGCTGGGACGCGGACCGTCGCGAGGCGGAGCTCGGGGCCTATCGCGCCCTCGTGGCGGCGTCCCGGGCCTGGCGGAACTAGCCCGCGGGGGCTCGAGGCGTGGATTGCCCCCGGGCCGGCCCTCCCGCGTTGACCCTCCACGCGACGGTCCTGGGGCGCCCGATGAGCCGGACACTGGACGGCCCCCTGGTGGTGGGCCGGGAGGGGGCCGACCTCCCGGTGCCCGGCCTGCACGCCCGTCAGTTCCGGGTCGCCCCCTCGCCCACGGGCTGGGTCCTGGAGGACCTGGCGTGCCGGGGGGACACGCTCCTCAACGGACGTTCGGTGGCCCGCGCCCCGCTGCGCGACGGGGACCGCATACGGGCCGCGGACGTGGAGTTCCAGGTGGAGGTCGCCTCCGATCCGTTCTCCCGGGCGCCCACGGTGGACCTGGGGGCGCCCGACACGCCGGGGGGGGCGAGCGCCCCGTGGACCGCCGGCGAGCCGGGACTCCCCCTGGAGCGGTTCCAGAGCGACCTGGGCCTCTTCCGCCTGGTGCGGCGCCTGGGACAGGGGGGGATGGGCGAGGTCTACCTGGCGGAGCAGGTGAAGCTCTCCCGCGCCGTGGTGGTGAAGTTCCTGGGCCTCCGGGAGGAGGACCCGGCCCAGCGGGCGGCCTTCGCCCGTCGCTTCCGGCAAGAGGCCCTCATCCTCGCCCGGCTCGACCACCCGAACGTGGTGAAGGTCATCGATTTCGGCGAGACGCAGGGAAGGGCCTACCTGGTCCTGGAGCACGTCCCCGGGGAGGACCTGGCCTCGGTCCTGGTCCGGGGTGCCCTGGGCGTCGGGGAGGTGCTGGACCTGGGCATCAAGCTGGCCGACGCCCTGGTCCACCTGCACGCCCACCAGGTCCTGCACCGGGACATCAAGCCGGCCAACGTGCTGGTGTCGGGTCCCGCCGGGCGGCGGCGCGTGCGGCTGGTGGACTTCGGCATCGGCAAGATCCTGGACGCGGCCATGGCCAGCGGCCTGTGGAGCCGCACCGGGGTCGGGATGGGCTCCTTCCCCTACATCCCGCCGGAGCAGATGCGTTCCGCCTCCTCGGCCGACGAGCGCTCCGACCTCTACTCCCTGGGGGCCACGCTCCACCACGCCCTGTCGGGCCGGATGCCCTTCCAGGAGGCCCTGGGCCGCGGCCGCGCCGCCGTCATGCGGGCCATCGAGGAGGAGCCGCCGGGGCGGCCGGACGGGGCCCCGGAAGGGCTCTGGGAGGTCATCGGGCGCGCCATGGCCAAGGACCCGGCCCGGCGGCCCGCCTCGGCCGTCGAGCTCCTCGACGCCCTGGAGCGCCAGCGGCCGTGACGGCCGAGGCGCGCCGCGACCACCGCTTCGGCGCCGTGGCCCTGGACCAGGGCCTGGTGCGCCCGGAGCACCTGGACGAGGCCCTCCAGGCCCAGGCCCGGGGCGATCCCCGGGCGGTGGCGGAGATCCTCGTGGCCCGGGGACGCCTGGGGGAGGAGGCCCGCTCGGCGGCCCTGGCGGAGCAGGAACGGCGGCTGGGGAGCGGGGCCCTGGGGCGGCTCGCCGTGCTCTACGGCTACTGCGACCGGGGCGCCCTGGACCGCGGCCTCCGCGAGCAGGAGCGCCTCCGGGAGTCGGGCGACGAGGCGCGCCTGGGGACGATCCTGGTGCGCTGGGGTTGCCTGGGGGAGCGGGAGCTGGAGGACCTCCTCTCCTTGCAGGAGGGCGTGAGGTCCCCGAGCCGGCCCGATACGGAGCCGACCGCCGCCGGCGGGGACCGGGGGCTGGACGAGGCGGAGCCCCGGGTGGGGACCGAGGCCGGGGGGGCGTCCACGGCCGCCCGGTGGCCCCCGGCGCCGGGGGACCGGATCGGACCCCTGGAGGTGGTACGACGGCTGGGGGTGGGCGGGATGGGCATGGTCTACCTGGCCCGGAATCGCCCCCTGGACCGGCTCGAGGTCCTGAAGGTCATGCGCCCGGACGAGGCGTTGGACCCGAGGGTCGTCGAGCGATTCCTGGACGAGGCCCGTCAGACCGCCCAGGTGGTGCACCCGGCGGTGGCGCCCATCCACGAGGTCCTGGAGGCGGGGGAGCGCTCCTACTACCGCCGCGCCTACGTGGAGGGGACGACGCTGCGGGAGGTGCAGGCCGGGAACGCCGGAGGGATCCCCCCCGGCCGCCAGTCCCTTCGGTGGCTGGCCCAGGTGGCCTCGGCCCTCTCGGCGGCCCATGCCCACGGCATCGTCCACAGGGACGTGAAGCCCGAGAACGTGATCATCGACGCCGAGGGGCAGGCCCGGCTCATCGACTTTGGCCTCGCCGTGGAGGAAGAGGCGAGGCTCAGGCTCTCGGCCACCGGGACCGGCGGCGGGACGCTACCCTACATGGCCCCGGAGCAGCTCGAGGGCCGCCCGACCGCCGCCACGGACGTGTGGGCCCTGGGGGTCATCCTGGTGGAGCTCCTCACGGGCCGCAATCCCTTCGTGGGTCCCGGGGCCACCGAGGCCACCGTGCAGTGGGCCATCCTCCAGGGGCCGCTCCCCAGGCCGCGACCCCGGGTGGAGGGCCTGGACGGCCGCGACCTGGCCACGATGGTGGGGGCCGCCCTGGAACGGGAACCGCGGGAACGATACCGGGTGGAGGGGATGGGACCCGCGGCGGCCTTCGCCGAGGACTGCCGCCGCGTCCTGGTGGGCGAGCCGCTCATGGTCCGCAAGGCGAGCCTGGCGCGCCGCGCGCGCCGCTCCCTGCGCCGCCACCCCGGTGTCGCCGCGGCAGTCCTGGGGACGGCCTTCCTGGCCGCGGCGGCGGCGAGTCTCTCGGCCAAGGCCCACTGGGACCGCCGGCAGGCGGCCCTGAGGGAGTTCGACCGGGTCCGCGACCTGGGGGAGCGGGGCCGCAGCCCCCAGGCCGTGCAGGGGGCCCTGGAGGTCTATGACCGCGCGATCCGGGAGGACCCGCTCTTCGCGAGGGCCTGGTACTACCGGGGCCGGGCCCTCCTGCGCCTGGGCCGTCACGCCCTGGCCCAGGAGGCCCTGGACGAGGCCGCCCGCCTGGACCCGGCGGACCCCGCGCCGAGCTTCTACGCGGGGGTGACCCGCCTCCGGCGATTCCAGGCCCTGGCCGACCTCCACGACCGCCAGGCCGACCACCCGGCCCTCGATCCGTTCGGGCTCCACGCCGACGGCCCGCCCCGGGACCGGGTCTACCAGGAGGCCATGGCGCTCCACCGGGAGGCCCTCGCCTCCTTCGACGAGGCGGTGCGCCGCGCCCCGGGGGGCGCTCACGCCCTGGTGGGACGCGCCTATGCCGACCTGGTGCGCCGGGAGGCCCCCGGCCAGGTCCTCCCCCTGTGCGGGCAGGCCCTCGCGCTCGACCCGGTCTTCGGAGAGGCCCACTTCCTCGAGGCCGCCATCCGGGGCGGGTTGGACCTGGGGGGCATGGGGCGCGGGGACGGCCTGGGGAGCGCCGACTTCGACGCGGACCTGCGCCGCGGGCGGGACCTCGGCGCGGCCCTCGAGGCGGTGGGCCGCTACCTGGACCTGGACCCGCTCTCCACCGATGGGCGCTTCCTGGAGGCCGGGCTCCACTGGCAGCGCAGGGACGCGGAGCGCGCCCGGGCCGCCCTGGAGCGGGTCCTGTCCCTGGACCCGGACCACGAGGGCGCCCTGGACCTCCGGTCGCGGCTCTCCATGCGCCCCGGCGGCTACGAGGATGCCCTGGTGGACCTGGCGCGGCTCGTCCGGCTGCGCGGGGAGGACCGCAGGCTCGTGGTCCTGCGCGCGGCCGCCCTCATGGGCCTGGGGCGCTACGGGGAGGTGGACGCGTTCCTGGGGGAGCGGTTGGGGCGCACCACCGAGGTGAGGTC
This sequence comes from Planctomycetota bacterium, assembly GCA_016209495.1. Classification (GTDB taxonomy): domain Bacteria; phylum Planctomycetota; class JACQVX01; order JACQVX01; family JACQVX01; genus JACQVX01. The sequence continues at coordinate 16,600 of JACQVX010000170.1, read as the reverse complement.
CCTCTACGTCCTGCGCCTGATCCGTTCCGGGGCGCGCGCCCTGCGGGGGGATGGGCAGGGGTCGCGGGAGGACTTCCACGCGGCCCTGGCCGCCGACCCTGCGCACTCCCGGTGGGCCGCCGAGGGGCCTCGCCTCTGGCTGGCGGCCGAGGCGGTACTGGGCTCCAGCCTGGCCCTCGCCCTCCGGGATACCCCGGAGGTCCTGGGGCTGGAACCCTCCCGCAAGGCCTCGGTGCTCCGGCTGGAGGCCCTCCTGGAACTGCCCGCGGTGCGCGAGGCCCTCGGGCGGCCCCTGGAGCGTGGCCAGGTGGACCTGGAACTTCGCCTGGTGGCCCAGGCCCTGGACCAGTTCGACCGGGAGCGGGCCGGGGAGGCCCTGGCCGCGTGGAGGGAGGCCACGGGCCTGGAGGGTGGGGTGATGGAGTTCCTGACCCTCCTGGGCTACTACCTGGCCATGGACGACGAGCAGGTCCTCCTGGCCCAGGGGGACCTCTACTCCACCGAGGACTACCTCCGCCGGGCGAGCGCGCATTACCGGAAGGGCCGCCACGCGGAGGCCGCCGAGGACCTGCGCCGCGCCCTCCGCCTGGACCCCACGTCCCGGCGGGTGCACTATGCGGCGGCCACGGTCTCGGCCCTGCGGGCCCGGGAGGACGCGAGCCACCTGGAACGGGCCCTGCGCCATCTGCAGGGCGCCGTGGTCCTGGGCTTCCGGCACCTGGACTGGACGGAGGCCGACCCGGACTTCGAGGCGGTGCGGGATACCGAGGAGTTCCGGCGCCTGCGGGAGCTGGTGAGGTAGGGCGGGGCGGAACGCCCACGACCTCGGCCACGTCCACGTTTCACGCAGTTCGGGGAACGAGGTCCTTGCGGACCCTCGCGCCCCGGCGCGCCTCGCCGAGGGCGCCGGCGGTCCCCGCTGAAGACGGGGGCGCGGCCCGCCGATACAGGGGCATGGTAGTCGGTTCTCCCGTGCAGCTCGCCGCGGAGCGGGCACTCCGGGCGGCCTCCCGCGAGGTGGCGAGCGCCGAGCTGGCCCGCCGCGTCCCGGGCCGGGTGAGGGTCCTGGACCGTTCCCGCTTCGCCGAGCTGATAGCCCAGGCCGTGGCGCGGGCCCTGGAACCCTACGCCGACCGCTTCAGCCCGGCCGAGCGGAAGGCCCTCCAGGAGGCGGCCGCCTCCGCCGCGCCGGCCGGCCGTGCCGCCCGCGCGAGCCCTCGCCCGGACCGCGACCTCGCGGGGACGGACGCCCGGGTGGGCTTCACCACGACCGGCGTCCTCGATGAGCAGCGAGTCGGGGTCCTCGACCTCGTCTTCCGCCAGAACCTGGAGCTCCAGCGCCCCGCCGGGACACGCCGGGGCCGGGCCCGCCGCACCGACGCCGCCTGAGCGGATCAGCCAGCGTCCGTGCCGTACGGCGCGTCCGCCCACGGGGCGGGGACCCGGGGGCGGACGGCGCCCCACCACCCCAGGAGGGCGGGCAGGAGGAAGAGGTCGCCCGCCAGGGCCAGGGCCACCGTGAGGACCAGCAGGCCCCCCATCACCCGGTGGGGAATGAACTCGCCGGCCAGGAGCACGGCGAAGCCCGCCGCCAGGACCAGGGAGGAGAGGACCATCCCGGGGCCGGCGGTGACCAGGGTCCGGACCAGGGGGGCCGGCTCCCCGGCCGGCTGGGCCCGCAGGCGCGCGACGAGATGGATGGTATCGTCCACCACCAGCCCAAAGACCACCGAGAGGACCAGGGCCGAGGTGTAGCGCAGGTCTATCCCCGCCCAGCCCATGAGGCCCGCCACGACGCCCAGCGGGAAGAGATTCGGCGGCAGCGAGGCGGCGACGAGCCGGAGGTCGCGGAAGGCCACGGCCAGGGCCGCGAAGACCGCGGCCAGGGCCCAGAGGGAGCCGGTGCGGAAGGGCTCCACGATGCCCCGGTTGACCACCTGGGCGAGGTAGCCCTGCCCGCTCAGGCGCCCGGCGGCCGGCTCGCCGAGCTCCTCCTCGTAGAGGCGCCCGATGCGCTCGAAGAGGTCCAGGGCCGCCTCCGTCTCCAGGTCCCGGACCATGAGCCGCACGCGCAGGAGGTCCGTGCGGTCGTCCACCCAGCGGCGCACCTCCTCGTGGGCCAGGAGGAGGGCCGCCGGCACCAGGCCGTTCGCCTCCCGCTCCGGCACGCCCTCCAGCACCGCGGCGAGCTGCCGCACGCTGTCCGCCACCGAGGTGGCCTGCAGGACCTCCGGCAGCGCCCGCAGGCGCTCCGTCAGCCGGGCCACGCGCTCGATGCGTTCGGCGCGATAGGGCGCCATGGGGTCGTGGGCCGTCCCGGCGGGCGGCTCCACCAGCACGTCCAGGGGGATGACCCCCGCGAGGCGCTCCTCCAGGAACCGGTTGGTCTCCCGGATCGGGTGGGTCGCGTCCAGGTCCGCCAGGAGGGGCGAGTTCACCCGCAGCCGGACCACCCCGGCGCTCCCGCCGGCGAAGACCACGAGGAAGCCCAGGGCCACCCGGCGCGGACGCCCCACGGTCCAGCGGGCCGAGGTCGCCAGGGCCGAGGCCAGGGCCCCGGGCGCCGCCGCGCGCGCCGGCGGCCGGGCGGGCCAGAGGGCCATGAGCGCGGGCACGACCAGGAAGCTGACGACCCAGGCGCCCATCACCCCCAGCGCGACCTGCAGGCCGAAGTGTACCACCATGGGGATGCGCGTCGCCACCAGGGAGGCGAAGCCCAGGGCGGTGGTGAGGCTGGTCCACAGGCAGGGGGTCAGGAGCTCCCGCGAGGCCTGCCCCGCCGCGCGGGCCGCGCCCTCGCCGCCCCGGAGCAGCTCCCGGTGGCGCGCCAGGAGGTGCACCGGGTCCGTCACCCCCACCACCGCCACGGTCACGTAGACCGCCGGCGCCAGGATGTTGGGCGGCAGGCCCAGGAGGCCCATGAGGCCCGTGACCCACACGGCGGAGAGGGCCATCACCAGGAGGGGCGCCGCCACCCCCACGGGGCTGCGGAAGGCCAGGGCCAGCACCACGCCCATGGCCACGAGCACCAGGGGGTAGAGCCGCCGCGTCTCCGCGGTGACCAGCCGGGCGAGGAGCACCCGGTGGAGTGGGTAGCCCGCCAGGCGGAAGCGGAGGGCCGACCACTCCGGGCGCGCCGTCTCGGCCTCCAGGTCGGCCAGGAGCCGCTCCCGGTGGGCGTGGTCCGTCCGGTCGTCCCGGAGGACGCAGGCGACGACCGCCACGCGCGCGTCGGCCGAGAGCAGGCTGCCCACGTAGGGCGGCCGCGTCAGGACCGAGAGCAGCTCCGCCACCCGCCCCGGGGTGGGCCCTTCGGGCGGGATGGCGCGTTCCAGGCGCGGCCGCCGGTCCGGCCCCCCGCGCGCCACGAGGCGCGCGCTGGCCGGGGAGAGGACCTCCTCCAGGTCCTCTCGCCCCTCCAGCCGCCTCGTGAGGGCGTCCAGTGCGGCGAAGCCGTCCACGTCCAGGGGCCGCGGGAACTCCACCACCACCAGGGCCGCGCGGTCGTCCCGGCCGAAGGAGGCCCGGACCCGCTCGAAGGTGGCCCGCTCCGGCGTGCCCTCCGGAAAGAAGTCCTCCACCTCGTAGCGGCCCCGGACGCCCAGGGCCGACGGCCCCAGGGCCACCGTGAGCGCGGCCGCCGCCAGGAGGGACCCGAGGGGGAGTCGCCCGCCCAGACGCGCCTCAGCGGCGCCGGGTCAGGGCGCGGCGCACCCCCAGGGTCACCAGGGCCCCCGCCGCCGCCCCCAGGACGGCCCCCCACGGGAGCCGCGCGCGGGCGGTCGGAGCCGCCGGAGACACGCGGCCGACGGGCCTGCCCGTCCCCTCCACCAGCCTCAGGCGCTGGCCCGCGTCGAAGGGACCCCAGGCCTCCGTCCTGCCGCCGGGCCAGCGCACCTCGACGGAGTCGGCCCGCGGCGCGCCGCCCAGGCCGAAGACCTGCTCCAGGGAGTACTGGGAGGCATAGCCGTCCCCGGCCGCCACGAGCCGGAGCAGCCGGCGGCCGCCCACCACCGCCGTCACCTCGGCCCCCACGCCGTCGTGGTTCGCCTGGCGCCCCTCCACGCGCACCGCCAGCCACGTGCGCCCCGGACCCAGGCGGTTCTCGAAGTAGGCCGCCGGCGCACGGTAATTGTTGACCACGAAGTCCACGTCCCCATCGCCGTCGAAGTCCGAGGCGGCCACGCCCCGGGCGTCCCTCAGGTCGTCCAGGCCCAGGGCGGCGCCGGCCTCGACGAAGGACCCGTCGCCGCGGTTCACCAGGCACTGGTTCCGCTCGTGTCCGTTCCAGGAGCGGTCCCCCAGGAACTCGTCGGTGTAGAGCCGCTCCTCCTCGAAGGCCGCCTTGGACGCGACCGCGCCCTGGGCGAAGGGCAGTCAGAGGTCTTCGGTGCTCTCGCCGGTGATCCAGCCGTCCGCCGCCAGGATGTCCAGGTCGCCGTCCAGGTCGTGATCGAAGAGGCCGCAGGACCAGAACCACCCCTGGGGCCTGGCCCCCGCCCGGTCGCTCACGTCCTCGAAGCTCCCGTCGCCCAGGTTCCGGAGGAGCAGGTTCCCCGCCAGGGACTGGTCCCCGATCTCGTCCCAGTCCTCCCCCAGGTGCTTGCGCAGGTCGAGGAAGAGGGGCTGCATGCGCGCTCGGCGGTCGCTCTCCAGGAACCTCATGATGTAGCCGCGGATGTTGACGTCCTGGGAGAACCAGCGCTGGTTGGATCGGATGCTCCCCACGTAGAGGTCCAGCCACCCGTCCCCGTCGAGGTCGCCCCAGGAGGCGCTCATCCCGGCCGAGACGGCCAAGGTCCCGCTCTCCAGGGCCACGTCCTCGAAGCGGCCGTCTCCCCGGTTCCGGAGCAGGACGTTCCGGCCGAAGTCGTTCGCCAGGTAGATGTCCTGATCCCCGTCCCGGTCGTAGTCGGCGCACGCCACCCCCAGGGTGAGGCCCACGTCGTCGGCCCCGGAGGCGGCGCTCACGTCCTCGAAGCGCATCCCGCCCAGGTTGCGGAAGAGGACGTTGGGCTCGCCGTTCCGGGTGTAGAAGATGGACTCGGGGGTCCGGGTCCGCGCGTCCAGGTAGCGCCCCAGGTAGAGGTCCAGCCGCCCGTCCCCGTCCGCGTCCAGGGCGGCCAGCACCGCCGTCGCCTCCACGTCCCGGAGGCCCGAGTCCGCGGTGCAGTCCACGAAGCGCGCGCCCCCCTCGTTGCGGAAGAGGTGGTCCGGGCCGTAGAACGAGGCCACGTAGAGGTCCTGGTCCCCGTCGCCGTCGAGGTCCGCGAAGACCGCGGCGGTGGCGTGGTCCATGCCCCCCAGGCCCGCCTCCAGGGTGGCGTCGCGGAAGGCCCCGTCCCCCCGGTTGAGGTAGAGCCTGGGGTCCGTGCCCCGGGTCAGGAAGACGTCGTCCCGGCCGTCGCCGTCGGCGTCGCCGGTGGCGGCGCCCCCCACCGCGTGGCGGATGACCTGGTGCTTGAGGACGCCGGAGGGCGGGATGTAGCGTGGGTCCTCGGTCCCCTGGAAGTCGAGCCCACGCTCGTGGGCCACGTCGGCGAAGGAATCGCCGGGGCCCGACGCCGACTGTCCCCAGGCCAGGCGCAGGCCGCGGATCCGCCTCGCCGGGGAGCCGGCCGACCACTCGACCTCGAGGATGCCCCGCTCCACCAGGCGGCGCCCGTCGCGGGCGTCCCCCACCACCTCGAAGCGGACCCTCGAGCGGACCGTCCCGTCGCGGCGGAGCTGGTCCACGAGGTGCAGCTTGAACAGGGCCTCGTCCACTCCCGAGTAGACCTGGCGCCAGGCGGCCAGGAACGCCACCGCCCCCTCGCCCCCCCCGCGGTCCGTGGCGAACGGATCCTCCGCCGGGACCCATCGCTCGAAGCGTACGCCGCCCGCTGCCTCCCCGTCCGCCTCCCGGCGCCAGCCGCGCAGGGCCCCGGCGGGGAGATCGGGGTCGAAGGCCTCCCCCAGGGCCCCCGCGTCCCCATCGAGGAAGGCGTGGGCCAGGGCCTTGAGCGTCTGGTGGATGGCGACCCCGGCCCGGCCATAGTCCTCGGCGCCGACCCCCTCCTCCAGCTCGGGGCCCGCGAGGGCCCGCGACGGGGCGGTCCCTGCGAGGACGGGGGCAAGGACGAAGACGACGACGGCGACGGCGGCACCACCCCATCCCCGCGCACGCATGGCCGGGCATTGTATACCCGGCACGGATTCCTCTGCACGGGGGCGGATCGGCTATCCTGGCCCCATGCCCAGCCGGGTCCTGACGGTCCTCTTCTCCGACATCAAGGGCTTCACCGAGCGCACCGCCACCGGGAGCCGCCGCTTCCTGCGAGAGCTCCTGGCCCGGCACGAGGACCTCCTGCTGCCCCTCTTCGCGGCCTGCCACGGCCGGGTGGTCAAGACCATCGGCGACGCCTTCATGGTGGTCTTCGAGTCCCCCACCAACGCGGTCCTCTGCGGCCTGTCGATCCAGGACACCCTTCGTCGCCACAACGCCCAGGCGCCCTCGGCGGCGGAGCGCATCGACGTGCGCGTGGCCATCAACAGCGGGGAGGTGGAGCTGCGCGACTCGGACGTCTACGGCGAGGCCGTGAACGTCGCCGCCCGGCTGGAGGGGATCACCGAGGCCGGCGAGGTCTACTTCACCGAGGCGGTCCACCTGGCCATGAACCGGAGCGAGGTCCCCACCTCCGAGGTGGGCCTGCGCCGCTTCAAGGGGGTCCCGGAGGAGGTGAAGGTCTACCGCGTCATCCGGGAGCCCGGCACCGAGGGCTACGAGGACCTGCTCCGGCGCATCCGGGACCGGAGCGCCATCACCGAGACCGGCGACCCCCTGGCCGCTGCGGCCCCGGCCCCGGCGAGCGCCGCCGCCATCCCCCACGTGGACCTCGCCCGGGGGCGCGACCTGGCCGACGCGGTGGCGCTCGCCAGTCGCGGCACGCGGCTCCAGACCGCCCTCCTGGCCGTGGTGGGGCTGGCGGCGGTGGTGGCGGCCCTCGCCCTGGCCGCGTGGGTCACGCGGCCGGGCGGCGGCTGGGAATGGCGGGGCGCATCGGCCCTGGAGCGGGCCCTGGGGCGGGCCGAGGAGGCCCTGGCCTCGGGCGACTTCGTCAAGGCCCTGGTGGTCCTGGACGAGGCCCGCGGGCACCACCCCACGGACGACCGGCTCCTCGCCCTCACCGTCCGGGCGGCCCTGGGGCCGGTGGAGGCCCGGGCGGCCGCGGACGACTTCGGCGCCGCCTTCGCGGAGCTGGAGCGGGTGCGGGGCGAGCGGCCCTACCTGGCGGCGCCCCTGGAGGAGGCCCGCGAACGCCTGGGCCTGGCCCACCTGGACCACCTGGTGGAGACCGACGCATACGAGGGCCTGAACCGCTGGCGGGCCCTGGCCCGGGAGCGCCCCAGGGACGCATCCATCCAGTTCCGGACCGGCCGGTGGATCAGCCTCAAGGGCTGGGGCGGGGACCGGCAGAATGCCCTGGAGTACTTCCTCCAGGCGGCCCGCCTGGAGGCGGCCCGCGCCGCCGAACCGCGGGTACAGGAGTATCTGGAGGAGGTATGGGCCGAGCTGCACCCGGATCTCGGCGCCGCGGGCTGGGCCCGGTCGCTCGTGGGCGGCTACCTCTGGGAGGCCTGGCGCGGACGGCTCCTCGCCGACCTCCGCGGGGCGGACCGGCTCGGGCCGCGGGTCAGCGCCTACCTCCTCCTCCGGGAGAAGGGCGAGCTCACCGAGGTGGACGCCTACCGCTACCACGCCTTCATGGTCGGTCGGGGCGACGCGGACCGGCTACGGGAGGCCAGGGACTGGTTCGCCGCGGAGGCCTCGACCGGGAGACTGGAGGCCCTGCGGCCGGAAGGGGGCCCGCTGGACCTCTCCCGGACCCCCACCCTGGACAGCGTGGAGTCGGAGGAGGCCGCCCTGGCGCGGGAACTCATCCAGGGGTATTTCCTGGACGAGGCCACGCCTGTCCTGGCCTCGTGGATCGAGTCCCCGCGTCCGAGCGAGGAGGCGGACGAGGACGAGCGCGGACACAGCGCCTACCGGGTCCTGCAAGCCACCGGGCGTCTGGGCGAGGTCCGGGTGGCCCCCTACCACCTGCGCAACCTGCATGTGGCCTTCCACCCCTACCGCTACGAGTGGCTCCAGGCCTCCGTGGAGTGGGCGGGGGCGCTCCCCCGGGAGGACCCGGCCTGGGCCCAGGCCGGCGAGGCCCTCGCGGCGGCCCGCGGGAGGGCCCAGGCCCACCGGGACCGCCTCCGGGGCGACGAGCGCGAGGTCTACGAGTGGAACAACGCCCAGGCCATCCTCGCGTGGATCGGCGAGGCCGAGGCGCGACGGAAGTAGGGCCGGACGCCTACCCGTCCACGTGGGGAGAGATGGCCAGCCGCGGGCCCGTCCCCCGGGAGGCGTCTGGAAGAAGTGCACCATGGACCGGGCCTGGGCCTACTGGATGCCGACATGGCCGCTCTAGAACTCGGCGGGGGTCTCGTTCCTGTTCCTGGGGGGGGACGCTCACCGATGCAGGAATTCCCCGCTCACCCATCCCTCCAGGGCGCGGCTGTCCTGGACCGCCTGGACGCGGACCCACCCGGAGCGTTCCTCCAGGATGGTCACCTCCAGCCCCGGGGCCAGCTCCGCCAGGACCGGGTGGGAGGTCCCGGGGCCGGCGCGCAGGTTCAGCTTCTCGGGCCCCACCCGGGCGACGGGGGGGCGCCAGCGATAGGCCTCGGCCACCCGGAAGCTGGCCCAGGGGGAGACGCCCTCGTTGCCACGCCCGTCGGAGACCCGCACGCGCCAGTGCACCGTGCGACCGCCCTTGAGCCGGCCCTGCAGGGTCCAGGCGGTCGCGGCCCCGGGGACGCGCCCCAGAGAGGTCACCCGGGCGCGGCGTGGGTCGGTGCTCGCCTCCACCTCGAACCAGGCCTGGGGGCCGCCCCCCGGGTCCTCGTAGCCCCAGCGGAGGACCGGGTTCTCGACCACCTCGGCCCCCTCCGCCGGCTCGAGCGGCGTCGCCGACGGGAGGTCCAGGTCCGTCTGGAAGGCGAACCACCCGCCGGTGAAGGCCGCCTCCGGCGGCTCGCCGGGGGCGCGCAGGCTCACACGCCACTCGTAGCGGCCGCCGCTTGCCAGCGCCAGCTTCAGCCCCCGCTCCCGCCGCCGGTCCGGGAACTCGCCCGTGTCCAGGAGGACCTCCCCGCCGGCCTCCCGCAGTTCCAGCCGCGCCGTCCATTCCGCGCGCCGATCCGGGATCACCGCCCAGCCGAGGCGCAGGGCCCCGTCCCGGTAGCCGTCCGTCCCCAGCCAGCCCCCGGCGGGGCAGGAGGCGGCCGGGACCACCAGCGGGATCCCGTCCACCGGGACCCGCGCCGGGTCCACCACGATGTGGAAGTGGTCGTCGTGGAGCGGCCACGCCTGGATCACCCGCGGGTCCACCGCCTGGACCCGTTCGCCGTTGTAAAGGATCTGGCGCGCCCCCAGGTCGATGGCCAGCCGGGCCAGCTCGGCCGCGGGCCCCTGGTCCTCGCGGTCCACGTGGCAGATGTTGGGAGAGAGGGTGGTCAGGTCGATGGAGCAGCCGTCCCGGTGGGTCTTGTGGGGCGGGAACTCGCCGCCGTCGCGGCGCGAGAGGTCCCCGATGCGCACGACGGGCCCACCCGGGTGGCGGTGACGCCACTCCGCGGCCAGGAGGCGCAAGTAGCGGATGGTCTCGGGGAGGCCCCAGGACCGGTCCGAGCCGCTCGGCGAGACCAGGACGTAGCTGCCGTCGTCGGCGGGCGGCATCTCCACGTAGCCCGTGTCCGCCGCCCCGGCGGCGAGGGCGAGCACACTCCCGGTGGCTCCGACGATGCTCCACATGGCCGGGGTGCATGGTGCCGCCCGGACCCGCCCCTTTCAAGCCCAGGCCGCGTCGGTCCGCAGGCCCCGGCCGCGCCCACGCGTTTCGCCCCCCTCCCGTGTCCGGGACAGGGGCTACGCTGTCCCCTCGGCCTGAGGGACCGGGAGGGGATACGCCGGGGGGCATCAATGACGCGGCCATGACCCACGAGGTTCAATCCCCTCCTGAACGGGTCAAAGGCTTCCCCAGGGGGGGAGCCAACGTCCACGGCACAACGGGGAAGCAGAGGCGGACGCGCGGATCTCCCACGTCTCGGATCTCGCCCCTCCCCCCCTTCGGTCGCCATCAAGACTAACAGATTGCGCCACCCCGGGTAAAGCCATCGCGGACCTCCGCATGCCAGTTCGGCTGGGTCCTTGAGCCGCCGCAGGTTGCGGGATGGCGAGAATTCCCCCGGAGATCGGCGCGGGCCTCATACGATCATGTCCTCCTCTCCCGTCTCGACGAAGGTCCCGGTCCCGATGATCTCGGTAGCGGGGCGACACCGGGCGCAGAGGTGGAACACGCGCACGGTGTCGATGCGCCGGTCGATCTCCGTCTCGATCATCCGGATCAGGTCCGCGTAGCGTGGCTCCGGGACCTCGCCCTCGAACACGCTCTTCTGGACGTGTTCGAGGAACCCATGGAGCGCCTTGTGGAGCCGGCGTCGAACCCGGTCGGAGACCACGTCGTAGGCGACGATCACGTACACGGGGATCACCTCGGGACGAACGGGACGTATCCGGCGGCCTTCCCCTCGACGACGCGGGCGATCGCGTAGACCTGCTGCTCGATGATGTCCCGGAAGTCGTAGGTCCCGGACCGCGGGGGGTAGTAGTGGGTCTCGCGGAGGCGCTTGAAGAAGGCGCCGAGGAAGACCCGCCGGCCGGACCCGGAGAGGTAGACCGCGCGAGCGTCCTCTCCCCCGCCGGTCGCTGGCGGTGCCGCCGCTGGCGCCTCATCCGGGTCGTCGGGGACCGCGAGCGGGTCGTCGACGGCCTCGTCCCGGGGGGCGGGGTGCTCGAAGTCCTCCGGGGCGAGCTGACGGCGATTCACGAGCCGGATCACGAGGTGGTCCACGACGAGGGGCCGGAACTCCTCGATCACATCGAGGACGAGGGAGGGCCGGCCATAGTCCGGCTGATGGAAGAAGCCGATCAGGGGGTCGAAGCCGGCCCCGAGGACGATGCTCTCGGTCACGACCCCGAGGAGCGTGTATCCGAACGAGAGGCAGGCGTTCACGGGGTCCCGGGGCGGCCGCCGGGTCCGGACGGAGAACGAGAAGGCGGGGTTGCGGAGCGTCTTGCCGAAGACGCCGAAGTAGAGCGCCGCGGCCTGGCCCTCGAGGCCCCGAAGGACATCGAGACCCGCGGCCGCGTCGATCCGCTCGCCCAGGCGGCGCATCCCCGAGAGGGCATCCGCGACCGAGTCGTCCCGAAGCGTCCGCTGGACCCGAAGGAGGAGGTTCCTCTGGTTGTGGACCTTCCCGCGGACGATGCCCCGCGCGAGGCCGAGGGCTGCCGCCGGGTCGGCCGCGGCGCGGAACTGCGCGAGACGCAGCGGGGCGTTCCGGGAGGGGGGGCCGACCAGCCGGCCCCGATACCGGCCGGCCCCCGTCAGGAAGACGACGTCGATCCCTCGCCGGAGACACCCGGCGATGGCGTGGCTGGTGATCTCGATGGGCCCGAGGAGGACGACCTGGCCGACGTCCTGGACCCGAACCTGTCGGACCGCGACGTTGGCGCGCTTCACGAGGAAGAGGTCCCCCTGCGCGGCGAGGGTCGTCCCCAGTTCCGTGATGATGAGGCTCCCCACGGTCAGAGACCGCCCTCGGGGGCTACCTCGACCGGTGCCGGCGCGCCCTCGACCTGTGCCGGCTCCCAGGCGATCGCCTCGACCCCGAGCGACTCCCGGAGGACGTAGCGCCCCCCCTCGCAGGCGAGGGACCGATCCGGGGCCGCCCGGAGGATGCCCAGGAGCGCGCCGCGGGCCTCCTCCACCTCCCGCCGGAGCTCGTCCACCCGCCGGAGCAGCAGGGCATAGCGCCTCGCCGCGTTCTCCGCCGAGGGGTCCGGTCGGGCGGGACCCACCGGGACACGGGCCTCCGGGTGGAGCGTGAGGAGATGGAGGGGCGGCGTCGGGTAACGGTCCGGGGCGAAGGGGAACGTGCAGGAGCAGTCGACACGGCTCGTCACCTGCGGGATCCGCTTCCGGACCTTCGGGCACGACATCGGATTCCCGGAGAGCGGGCTCGTGAGGAAGACCTCGGGGCCCACGTCCACGCACCGGGAGAGGATGTAGTTCACCGCAAGGACGCCCGGCGACAGGTGGCCCAGGGTGTGGACGAGGACCATCTGCTCGTCGTGCGAGAGGCGCCGGTGCTAGCCGCGCGGCGTAGGCGACGAGCATCTGCCAGCGCCCCACCCGGTCCTGGTCGTAGCCCGGACGATCGCCCTCCGGGAGGGCGCCGGCCAGGGCTCGGACCTTCGCGGCCTCGGGGAAGGCGTCGGCAAACGCCTTCCCCCGGACCGCAAGAAGGTCCACCACGGCGTCGTCCACGGCTCGGCCGTCCACGCGCCACGAGACGACGGCGGTCCGGATCTCGAAGAAGCCGTCCACCTGCGCGTCCCAGGCGAGGTCCCACCCGGCGAAACCACGCCCGGCCTTCTGCTCAATGAGGTCGCGGACACGACCGGCCAGGGCGCGCCACGCCTGTCGGATCGCCTGGTCGCAGGTTCCCGCAAGGGCGACCACCCGATCGGCCGGGACGAGGGCCAGGAACTTGTTCGGCAGGCACGGGGCGACGAGGAGGTCGTCCGAAGGCGAGAGGGGGAGCCCGGCCGTGTCCCGGAGCTAGCGGTCGAGGTGCGGGTTCCCGCGCAGGTGGGGGAAGACGAGGCACTGGGGGCCGAGCGCCTCCACGAGAGGGAGGAGGCCCCGGAACGCGAGGTGCGAGAGAAGGCAGGACCCGCTCCAGAGGTCGCGGAGGGTCCGGGCGGTCGCGATGAAGCCCTGGACCGGGCCGATCGAGACGGAGAGGAAGGCCGGACCCCCGCCCGATAGCGTCGCCTGGAAGGCCGCCGTGACGTCCGCGTGATGCCACAGGGTGTGGTCCGGGGTCCGGGTGTCGGCCGGGAGTACGGCGTAGGCCGGGTGTCGCCGGGCGAGGGCCGCGGGGAGCAACCGCCAGAGGGCGAGGAAGCGTTCGCGTCCGCCGCGCCCCCCCACCACGTCCCGGATCGCGTCTTCGATCCCGGCCTCGTCCAGCCCCGGGACCTGGACCTCGCGCGCGACGCCGGCGAGCGGGTGTACGACCCGGAGGCTGCCGTCCCTGGGCCCGACCGAGATCCCGTCCCACTTCTCGGGCCGGTGGCGGCCGTCCGGCATCGGGAGCCGCTCGGCCACCGCCGCGAGGGCGTCGTCGTGGCGGCCATGCTGGCCCGAGGTCGCGATCCCCGCCGCCGCGAGATACCGACTCGCCCGCGCCTCGTGCCCCGGGATGCCCAGGGCCTTGTCCGGCGGATCGTGGAGGAAGGCCTCGGTCAGCGCGTCCCAGTCGGTCATCGCTGATTCTCCCCGCGTGGCGCGCACCGGGCGTCACGCCTTGAATCGAGGCCAGGCCGGGATCCGATCCTCTTCGATCCCGAGGGCCGTGAGGACCCCCTTCCGGAAAGAAAGGCAGGCCTGCTCGCCCACGTGCCGGTCTCCGTGGATCAGCCAGTTCTCGTTCCGCGCCTGGGTGTCGAGCCTATCGAGGTTCGCGGCGAGGCGACGCCCGGCCTCGTCGCCGTGGGCAGAGAGGAGGTCGGCCGAGTCCTTGAGCCCCAGTTTCCAGGGGGCCGGACCATGCCTTTGCTCGATCGCCTTGCGCAAGACCGCATCTGGGACCTGCTCCACGCCCACGGCCGAGTTGTCGACGCCGTGGGGCAGACGGAGCCGCCGCTGGGCGAAGAGTTCCAGGGCCCGGTAGAGTCGGAGGGCCGCCTCGTCGTGGTGCCCCCTGGCGGCCCACCTATCGGCGTTCGCGACCAGATCGACGACGACGGGGTCCGCTGCATCCGGACGGGGCGCCGCTGTCCTTGCCTTCACCACGGGGTCGAGGAACCGAAGGAGGGAGATGCAGCGCTCCGCCAACCCCACGATGGTCGTGCGGCCCGAGACGGCGGCCAGGTCCCGAAGGCGGGTCGGGACGGCACCTCGCTCCCCCCAGTGGCGCTGGACCTCCTCATGGGCGAACCGATCCCATGCCTCCAGACCGAGGAGGGTCTTCGTCCACGCGTCGAACAGCGACCTCTGGCCCCCGGCGGCGCGGCCGGACAAGCGCTTTACGATGGCCACCGCCGCCCGCCACTGTCCCTCGTCCGCGCAGGCGATGACGGCCTTGGTGTCCGGCTCCTCGAGGACCGTCCAGGGATTGGGCGGGTGGACGATCTGCTCCTTCCCCGACACCACCACCCCCACGCCGTTCTTGGTCCGCTCGGTCCCGGTCACGTAGATGAACTCGTAGCCCTCCGGGGCGGCGGCGAGGACCGCGGCGGCCGACATGGTCTTGGTCCCGCCCGTGTAGTCGATCCGGATGGCGTCCTTGGGGAGGCCACAGCTCTCTTTGAGGTGCTCCAGGCCCTGGCGGACCGTGGTGAAGCAGGAGACGAGGTCCGCCGGGTCGCCGACCTTGCGCGTCTCGAAGCACGGCGGGGGCGCGGGACCGACGAGGTCCCTCACCAGGGTCTTCACGTCCTCGGCGGTCCGGAGCGTTTGCTCGGAACAGACCAGGACAGCGTGCGCCGGCCGGATGGCCAGGAGGGTATGCGCCATGGGGTCGCTCGTCCCCCCCACGGTGAGGAGGAGTCCACGGACAACCGGGTCATTGCCCGCGCGCATCATGCACCTCCCTCAACGGCCACCCGCCCCAGCCCGAAGCTCGCCTGCTTGCCCACGTGGAGGACCGAGGCGGCGGCGAGCAGGGTCGCGTAGGGCGCGACCGGCCCCTCGAACACGACCTCGCCCACGACGCCGCCGAGGGCCATCTCGACCCCCTGCCGTTCGGAGCGGCGCTTCCAGTCGAACCAGCCGAGGTCGGTGCGGACGGCGCGAACCTCGGCCGCGGCCGCGAGAAAACCCTCGTTGATCCACGGGGCGGCGATCCCCGCGCCGGAGGCGAGGAGTCTCGCCCGGCGGAGGGCGGCGCGGACGAGCGGCTCGAAGTGTACCCGGTCGGCGAGCAGGCCCTTGTCGCGGAGCCGCAGGGGAGTGATGAAACGGACGGTCAGCCGGTCGCCCGAGGGGATCGTGGGGAGCCGCGCCCCGAGCGGCCCCGCGGCCACGAGGCCCGGCCGCTCGACCCCGTCCGCGGCGACGGTCGTGACGCTGGCGAGGCGGTGGGGGACTCGCCGGGTCCCGAGGCCGCCTGCGGCGGCCCTGGCCATAGCCGGGACGACGACCGGGGCCCAGACGGCGCCGCGACCCAGGAGCAGGACGTCGAGAGGGTAGGCGGAGCCGGAGGGGTCGCGCGCGCCGAGCCCGGACTCCCACTCCAGGACGAAGGGCGGCGGCCGGCGGGAGGGGCCTCCCTCCGCGGACCTCGACCGGGCGGGCTCGAAGACCTGGGGATAGGCGCAGGCCTCTACGAGGTCGCAGCGGGCGCAGTCGCGGTGATCGCGGACGCAGGCCGCGTCCTTCAGGGCGTAGCCCAGGGCCCCGCGGAACATGGATCCGGGGAAGGGCGGCGGCGCAAACGGCCGGGCGGGCTCGAGGTGGAAACGCAGGGGGAGGACCGGGAGTCGGAGGAGCCAGTCCCAGGCGGGGGCCGCGACGGCCTCGCCCGCCGCGCCTCGCTCGGCCTGATCGATGATCCCTCGGGCCATCCCGTCCCCCTCTGCGTGACGTCGCGCGGAAGAAGCGGGATCGATGCCGGACGGCCAGCCGCGTGTCAAGGAGTCTCGAGAACCGAGGCGGCCCAGTAGCCCTCCAGTTCCCGCAGCACCAGGGTGCTCAGGACCTCGTGGATGGCGCCGCCCAGGGCGTAGACGGAGACGACCATCGCCACCGGCCGGCGCGTCAGGCCCAGGAGGTTCCGCGCGGCCCAGCGGAGGAAGCCGTGGACGCGGGCGAGGGCGAGGCCGGGGCCCGGGGTCACCGGCCGCAGGTAGGCCGTGAGTCGGCGCGAGGAGAGGGTCGGCGCGTCCACGAGGTACGGGCCCCAGCCATCCGGCCCGTGCCGAAGCCGATGCGCCAGGGCCGCCAGGCTGCCCACGAGGATCCCCGAGCCGCCATGCACCCACCCGCAGTGTCTGAGACGCAGCCGAGCCGCGTGCCCCCTGGCGCCAGGGGACAGTACGCCGCTACACTGGCCGCCGTTGTCTTGCGAGTCCCCCGGGACCCGTTTTCGAGCGCGGCCCGCCACCCCATGAGGGTCGTTCCTGGACACTCGGTCCGGGGTCTACCGCATCGGGCGACTCAGGCGACCGGAGGCCCATGGGGAGGGAGGGGAAAGAACCGCGTTGGAATGCCCTAAGGACCC
Organism: Planctomycetota bacterium; assembly: GCA_016209495.1. GTDB lineage: Bacteria > Planctomycetota > JACQVX01 > JACQVX01 > JACQVX01 > JACQVX01. Next base: position 220 of record JACQVX010000170.1, on the reverse strand, counting down.
GTCACGAAATAACTGTTACATTCGGCCGGCTGCGGCGGCGCGAAGCGTCGTCGCTCGTCGTCGAAATAGCTCTCCGTTGCTATTACTCCTCCTCGCTCCTAGCCTCGCGCCGCCTCGCTCGGCCTCGGTGTTTGACACATTTATCTCGTGACGGGTCCTAAGTCCTGCCCACGTGACTCCGCTCATGCCCTTCGCGCACAGCCGCTGGGATGCCATGCTG
>JACQVX010000169.1 GCA_016209495.1 Planctomycetota bacterium | reverse complement strand
CGCCGACACCGCCCAGCCGGAGGTGTCGGCGACCCTCCCCAGGACCTGGCCCGCGCGGACCTCGTCCGCGGGCTCCCAGGCTCCGGTGGTCCATAGCCCCGCGGCGGGCGAGCGGACCTCGAGGGCGGCGCGGTCCCGCTCCAGGCGGGCCAGCCGCTCGGTGGCGTCGCGCACCCGGGCCTCGGCCTCTCGCAGCTCCAGGTCCCTGCGGCTCAGGGCCACCTCGCGCTCCACGGCCTGCAGCTCCGCGGCGAGGGCCCTGGAACGCAGCTCCAGCTCCAGCCGGGCGAGCTGGGTGGGGTGCTCGTGGAGCCGGACCTGCTCCTCCCGGGCGCGCTCCAGGCCCAGCCAGGCCTCGGACATGGCGAGTTCGCGCCGGGCCCGCGCCACGACGATCTCCTGGGTCTCCCCCGCCAGCTCGCTGCGCTCGTACATCCCCTCGAGCTGCGAGAGTTCCTCCTGCTCGTCCGCCAGCCGGTGCTCGCGGGACTGGACCCCCAGCTCGGCGCCCCGGAGCATCCGTGGCCCCTCGTTCTCCACGAAGAAACGGTAGCCGCGCTCCGCCAGGTCGCGCTCCAGCTCGCTTCGCTCCACCGCCGTGTCGTGCTGTGCCTGGGCCCGCTCCGTGGAGCGGCGCTGGTTCTCCAGCCGGACGCGGGCCCCCTCCAGGGCCTCCGTCGCCTCGCGGACGGCGTCGTCGAGCCGCGGGGCCGAGAGGGCGGCGAGGCGTGCGCCCGCCTCCACGGTCGTCCCGTCCGCGAGCGGGAGTCCCTCCACGTACCAGGGACCCCCGTAGGCCTCCGGGCGCAGGCGCACCGGGAGGGCCGAGAGCCCCTCCAGGGCCCCCTCCGTCTCGGCGGTCGCGGGCTCCTCCACCGCCTCCACGGCCACCGAGCGGGGCGCGGGCGCCGCCTCCTGCCCGTTCACCGCGGCCACCAGAGCCGCCACGACGGCGGCGCATGCCCAGGGCGTCGTCTTCATTCCGCGACCTCCGCTCGATCTGCCGAGGGCGAGAGCATACCGTCCGGGCCAGCGCCGGCGGGAGGGATTCATGGGGATTCATCTTGACACGAGGCCGCAGCTATGAGATTGAGACTCAGTCTCATTACCTGGAGGACCCGACCATGCTTCCCGCGCTCTCCCTCGTGGCCCTGCTGGCCGCGCCTGCCGCTCCTGTCCAGGCGGAGCCCGGACCCGAGACCGGCGACGACTACTTCATCCCCCGCCGCCGCCCGGCCGAGGGCCAGGAGGGGCTATACTCCAAGCCCTTCCTCTACGCGCGGGAGGGAGTGGCGAGGGTGGGGGGCTACGTGGACCTGGAACTCAGGAACGAGGAGGGCAAGAACACCAGCTACCGGGCGCATCGCCTGGTGCCCTTCATCTACGCCAGCGTCTCGGACCGGGTGAGCTTCGCCACCGAGATCGAGCTGGAGGACGCGGGCGAGGACGCCGAGGGCGGGCTCATCGAGACCGAGTTCGCGTTCATCGACTACAACCTGACCGACCACCTCACCGGCAGGGCGGGGGTCATCCTGACGCCCCTGGGGCGGCTGAACCTGCTCCACGACTCGCCGCTCCTGGACTCCACGGACCGGCCGCTCATGCACACGCGGATCGTCCCCTCGACCCTACGCGAATCGGGCATGGGCCTCCTGGGCTCCTGGGTCCGGACCGGCGGCGACCTCCGGCTGGGCTGGGAGGCCTACGCCACGCAGGGCTTCAAGGGCGGCGCCCAGACCGCCCCCGCCATCAGCGCGGCGAACGGCTTCCGGAATGCCCGGCCCCACAAGAAGGTCAACAACGTGAAGGCATACACGGACAACAACTCGAACATGGCCGCCGTGGGGCGCGTGACGGCCAGTCCCTTCGTGGGCCTGGAGGGCGGGCTCTCGTGGCACGTGGGCTCCTGGGACGACCAGAACGAGAACGATTATGGGGCCTACGGCCTGGACCTGCACTGGGCCTCCGGGCGCTGGGAGCTGGACCTGGAAGGGGTGGCCGTGGGCCTGGACACCACCGCGACCGCCAAGGCCGCCGGCGTCCCGGACCGCATGCTGGGCGGCTACGCCCAGGTGGAGCACCACCTCTACTGGTCGGCGCTGCGTCACGTGGGCGGCGACGAGGACGCGCACCTCACGCCCTTCGTCCGCCTGGGGCGGGAGGTCATCGACAACCCGGCGAGCGTCGCGGATAACGAGCGCGAGCGCGTCACCGTGGGGCTCTCCTTCCGCCCCAACGCCAGCCACACCGTCTTCAAGTTCGAGCGCCAGCTCAACGACGAGTCGGGCGCCCTCGCCGATGTCGACGACGACGCCTGGCTCTGGTCCGTGGCGACCTATTTCTGAGGTGCGCGTGCGAGCGGGGCGCGAGGTCTGGGCCCTGGCGGTGCCGGCGGCGGTGGTGGCGTGGGCCGACCCCGTCCTGGCCCAGGTCCACGTCTTCCTTGCGCGCGAGGAGGGGGCGCGGCGGGTCCTCCCGGGGGCCAGTCGGGTGGCGGAGCTGCGCCGGCACCTCTCCGCCACGGAGACCTCGGCCCTGGAGGCGCGCCTGGGCTGCCCCCTGGACGAGGGGGGCTTCCACGCCTTCGTGGGCCTCGAGGCCGACGGCGGCCCGGCCGGGGTGGCCCTCATCGTCAACGAGGTGGGGAAGGTCCAGCCCATCACCTTCGTCGTGGGGGTGGACCCGGCCGGGCGGGTGGCGGGGGTGGAGGTCCTGGCCTACCGGGAGGAGATCGGCGGCGAGGTGCGCCACGAGCGGTTCCTGCGCCAGTACCTGGGCAAGGACCTGGGCTCGCCGGTCCGGGTGGGCCGCGACATCGTCCACATCACCGGGGCCACCCTCTCCTGCCACGCGGCCTGCCGGGCCGTGCGGAAGGCCCTGGCGGTCCACGAGCTCCTCTTCGCCTCCGGGGGGGCGGCCGTGGCCCTGGAGGCGGCGGCCCACGCCGCCTGGACCGTCGAGGTGGGGGTCCGAGACCCCGAGGCCCCGGTGGTCCGCACCCTGGTCCTCATGGGGACGATGTGCAGCGTGTGCCTCTTCGAGCCCGAGGGGGAGAAGGACCGCGAGGCGACCGACAGGGCCGCCGATGCCGCCTTCGCCGAGATCGCCCGCTGGGAGGCCATCCTCTCGCCCTTCCGCGAGGACTCAGAGCTCTCGCGGCTGAACGCGGCCCTGCCGGCGGGGCCGGTCCGGCCCACGCCGGCGCTGGGCGCCTGGCTGCTGGAGGCCCTGGGGTGGGCCCGCTCGACCGGCGGGGCCTCGGACCCCACCGCCGGGGCGCTGGTCGAGTGCTGGAGGCGCGCCGTCGCCGCCGGGAGGACGCCCACGGAGGCCGAGCGGCGAGAGGCCCTGGCCCGGGTTGGCCACGCACGGGTGCACCTCGCGGACGGGCTGCTGGAGGCCCACGACGGCATGCTCCTCGACCCCTGCGCCACGGGGAAGGGCTGGGCGGTGGACCGCGCGGTGGAGGTCCTCCGCGCGCGGGGGGTGCGGTCGGCCCTGGTCAACCTGGGGGGGGACCTCTACGCCCTGGGCGCCCCCCCGGGGCGGCCCGGGTGGCGCGTGGCGGTACGCGACCCCCGCCGGCCGGAGTGGCTCCAGGGGGTCCTCACGGTGCGAGACCGGGCCGTGGCCTCTTCGGGCGCCTACGAGCGCGTCTGGGTGGTGGGCGCGGGGCGGCACGCCCAGGTGCTGGACCCGTTCACGGGCGTGCCGGTGGAGGCGGTGGCCGGCTCGGTGGCGGTGGCCGCCTCGGCCGTGGCCGCCGACGCCCTGGCCACGGCCTCCATGGTGCTGGGGGGCGACGCGGCCCGCGCGGTCCTGGCGGCCGCGGGGGCCGAGGGGCTGCTAGTGGACGCCCTCGACCCCGCCCGGGATGCCGCCACGCCGGGCTGGGAGGCCGTCTTCGACCCAGCGGCGCGATGAGACTTGCCCCACTACATGGCCTATCCGCGCGTCCGCCTCTGGATGATGCCCCGGCCCACCCGGCTCCTGGCCACGCTCTACGTGGCGAGCGTCCTGGTCGCCATGGCCGCCTCCGTGGCCTACTACGCCCGGAAGACGGCCCTGGACCCCGAGGCCCTCCGCGCCTACTACCAGGGCAGCGGCCCCGAGGGGGCCGAGGGGCCAGGGGGCGGGCTCGCGCTCCACGAGCGCAAGAGCGACCTGGAGCTGCTCCAGACCCTGCACCCCCATTCCTTCTCGGTCCCTCTCATGCTCTTCGTCCTCCTCCACCTCTACGGCCTGGCCGTGGCGTCCTCCCGCCTCAAGGCCGCGACCTGCCTGGCGGCCTTCGGGAGCTACGCCCTCCTCTTCGCCGCGCCCTGGGCCGCGCGCGAGGGCCCCGCCGGGACGTGGCTGCTCGTCGCCTCGGCGGCGGCACTCTACGGCGTGGTGTGCGCCTCGTCCCTGGTGGTCCTCTGGCGGCTCTGGGTCCCGGGCGAGGATCCGTGGCAGACCCCCGGCGGGGACCCGGAGTTGGGCGGCACCGCGTGAGGGGCCGAGCGAGCCCGGGTCACCGGATTCGCCGGAAGGCGGGACGTTGCGGTCGCCGCCCCCGCTCCCGCGCGGGACCGCCTGCCTGCACGACTCCTAGAAGAAGGGGAAGGGTTCCGAGGCCTTCCCCTGGCGTTCCAGCGGCTCGACCCGGGGCTCCCCGTCCAGCACCTCTCCCATGTAGACCTCCGGCCAGGAGGTGCGGTCCACCATGGCCGACACCGCCATCGCCGCCTCGCGGTGGTCCTTCTTCCCGATCTTCGAGAGGTAGAGGACGCGTCGGGCCCCGGCGGGGATCCGGGCCAGGTAGCCCGCCCGGTGGTTGACCACGCGGGCCACGTCGTCAGCCCCGATGCAGACGCCGGGTTCGGTGCCCAGGAGCTCCGCCACGCGCTCGTAGCGGTGGACGTTGCGCTCCGAGAGGCGCGAGCCGACCACGTCCATCCCCACCACCAGGATGACCACCGTGGCCCCGTTCGGGATGATGGGCTCGTGGGCGATGGGCGCCTTCAGGGGCCGGCCCCGGGAACCGTCCGCCTCCACGGCCCAGAGGTCGGCGGGGCAGAGGCCGCGGAGCTTGGACAGCTCCTCGGGGGAATAGCCCAGGAGCTTGGTGCGGATCTCCCCCCGGTCGCGCACCAGGACCGCGTGCCCCTTGGATCTCAGGAGCTGCAGCACGGCGCTGATGGGGTCCTGGAACTCGCTCGCCACGACCCAGTGCCGGTTGTGCTCCTCGTCGTCGATCCAGTGGAGGCGCGTGGTGGTGGTGGCCACCGCCGTGAGGCCCCGTTCGTGGGCGGCCGCGCAGATGGCGAACATGAGCGTGGTCTTGCCGCCGCCCCCGATGAGGGCAACCAGGTCGCCCCGGTGGAGCCTCAGGGCGGAGAAGGGGTCAAGCCCGTCCTGGCGCATGGGGGTGCCCATCGGGGCCGCGGGGACCGCGGTGGGGAAGGGCCAGGACTCCGCACCGGGCTGGGGCGCCGGACCCGGCGGGCCCGCGGCGCGCGGCGTCGAGGTCGGACCCTGGGGGGGAGGCACGGGGCCCGGTCTGGCGGCGGGGGCGGGCGCCCTGGTCGGGCGCGCCGGCGGGGACGCTCGAGGCGGGCGCTCGGTGGGGAAAGGCCAGTCCTCCTCCTCGAAGGGGAAGGGTTCGGCCTCCGGCGACATGGTCGGGCCTCCCGGGATGCGGGCCATCCTACGCCCGGAGGGTGGCGTTTCAAGACGGGACGTCCGCCCGGTGTTCATCCGCCTCCGGCGACTGCGGCGAGCGCCTCGCGCGCGGAGAATGCGGCCCGGGTCCCGGGGTAGCGTTCCACGATGGAGAGATAGCGCTGGCGGATCCCGGCACGGTCCAGCGGGTGCTCGCGCTGGTAGCGAACCGCCCCCTCCATGGCCTCGTCGGCCTGCCGGGCGTCTTCCTCGCTGGTGCCCATGCGCTCGCCGGCCGCTCGGCCGGTGAAGTAGTGCCAGAACGCGGCCAGCGCGACCACCACCGCCCCTGCCAGGACCAGGGCCAGGGCCAGGGGGTCGCCGCCCCGCCTCCTGGCCGCCGCGGCCCTGAGGCCCGCGGTGGAGCCCGTTCTGGGTGGGGCGGCCAGGGCCGTCCCGGAGGGGCTGCGCGCCGGCGCCCCCGGTGCCGTCCTCGCCGTCTCTCGCCCGCGGGCCGGGGCCGCGGCCCGGAGGAGCCGCTCCAGCTCCGCGGCCAGCGCCTCGGCGCTGGCGGGTCGCTCCTCCCGGGCCTTGGCCATGCACTGGAGGATCAGCCGGGACAGGGGCGCTGGCACCGAAGGCTCCAGGCGTCGCGGGTCCCGCGGGGCCTCGGTCATGTGCTTGGTCATGACCACCATGGCGCTGTCGCCCTCGAAGGGGGTCCGCCCCGTCACCATGTGATAGAGGGAGGCCCCCAGCGAGTAGAGGTCGCTCCTCGTGTCCACCTGCCGCTCCCCGCGGGCCTGTTCCGGGGAGATGTAGTGGGGGGTCCCGATGGACACCCCCGGGTTCGAGGAGGTGTGCTCCTCCCCCTCCACCCGGGCCAGGCCCAGGTCCATGAGCTTGGCCACGCCCTGCGGGGTCACGATGATGTTCTGCGGCTTCACGTCCCGGTGCACCACCGCGTGGTGTGCCGCGTGCTCCAGGGCCCGCGCCACCTGCAGGGCGATGCGCGCCGCCTCCGCCGGGGCGAGGCGGCCCTCCTCCTCTATCGCCCGGGCCACGGTCCGGCCCTCCACCAGTTCCATGGCAAAGTAGTAGTGGCCCCCGGCCTCCCCCACGTCGATGCCTGCCACCATGTTCTCGTGGTTCAACCGTGCCACCGCCCGGGCCTCGCCCAGGAAGCGTTCGACGTAGGCGGGGTCCTGGGCCAGGCGGGGGGCGAGGACCTTCAGGGCCACCTCGCGGTCCATGCTGAGCTGTCGCGCCCGGTAGACCACCCCCATGCCCCCCTGGCCGATGCGCTCCAGGACCTCGTAGCCGGGGATGGCAGGCCCGCAGGCCCCCGTGGGCGCCGGCGCCGCGGCCGCCTGCGCGCGCGGCCCCGTCGCGACACCCGTGGCCGGCGGGGGCGAGGCCTCGCCCTGGAGCAGGGCCGCGTGGATCCGGGCCTCCTCGCCCACCGTGAGGTAGCCCTTCTCCCGGAGGACCTCCCCCAGGGATTTCCCGACGATCCCCATGGCGTGGAGCTTCCCCTGGATGAGGCTGCACTCCCGGACCTGCTCGTCGGTGACCACCCGCTCGCGCAGCGCCAGGGCCGCGAAGCGCTCGTCGTCCGGGCCGACCTTGGCTTCCTTGCCCGTCACGGTGTCCCTCTGGAACCGCCCGATTATAGCGGCCTGGGCAGTCCCTGCGCCCGCTCGGCCAGGCGGTCGGAGAGGAGCGTCGCCAGGCCGAGGACCAGGTTCTCGTCGCTGGTGTGCAGGTCCCTGGCCAGTTCCAGCCGGCGGCCCAGGTGCTCGGCCATCTCGCGGAAGAGGGCCAGCCGGGTGGCGAGCGCCAGCTCGTCCCGCCGCAGGGCCAGCTCCAGGACCAGGTCGCGCTCCTCCCGGCCCAGCCGGCGGCCCACGCGGCCCCTGGCCCCCAGGTCGGCCCGCAGGGCCTCCAGCACCGCCGGCGGCGTGGCGCCTCCCCGCGGTAGCGTGCGGGTGCCCCCCGCGCGGAGCACGATGGTCCCCGCGGCCAGGTCGCCCAGTCGGCGGTTGTGCGGGTCCCAGAGGGCCGCGATACCCCCGACCAGGTAGGCCCCCGGGAGGACGTCCACCAGCCGCACCAGGTTCCGGACGGCGATGGCCACGAAGCCGGCGGGCAGGCCCGTCACGTCCATGACCCGCAGCCCCAGGGCCCACTTCCCGACCGTGCGCCCGCCCAGGGCCCACTCGCAGAGGATGGGGTAGCCGAACAGGACGAGGAAGCCTGCCACCCAGACGAAGGCCAGGCTGACCCCGGGGAGCCCCGCCAGGCCCAGGAGCAGGGTGGCCAGGATGCCCAGGAGGAGCACCAGGAAGAGCAGCACGGCGGTGACCACGAGGTCGATGGCCCAGGCCAGGGCCCGGGCGGCGACCCCCGCCAGGGGGAAGGAGAACTCCACCAGCTCCGGGGTGCGCACCTTGTAGGAACGCGCCACGGCGTCTACCCCCATGCCTTCCGGCTCGGGATCTCCCCCGTGGACGAGGGCCTCGCGCATACAATGCCCCCATGGACCCGGACGCCTTCCTGGCGGAACGCCGCGGGGACTGGGAGCGGCTGGAGGACCTCCTGGGCCGGGCCGAACGGGGCTCCTTCCGCGCCCTGGACGCCGAGGGGGCCCGGGCCCTGGGCCAGCTCTACCGACGCGCCGCCGCGGACCTCCTCCGGGCCCGTTCCCGCGGCGCCCCGGACCCGGTCCTGTCCTACCTGAACCAGCTCGTGGCGCGCGCCTACGGCCGCATCTACGGCGGGCGGCGCTTCCGCATGGCCGCCGTCTGTGTCTTCCTCGCCCGCGGCTTCCCGGAGACCGTACGGCGGCGGTGGGGCCCCGTGGCCCTGTCGGCGGCCCTCCTGGCCGCCGGGGTCGGCTTCGGCTTCGCCGCCACGGCCCTGGACCCGGAGGCCCGGAACTACCTCCTCCCCCAGGAGCTCTCGGAGATCCAGCAGCTCAACCCGGGGGCGCCCTTCTCCGCCAACATGGGGGCCATGGCCTCCGCCTACATCATGACGAACAACATCCGCGTGTGCTTCCTCGCCTTCGCCCTGGGGGTGACCCTGGGGGTCGGGACGGCGTGGGTGCTCGTCTCCAACGGCCTCCTCCTGGGGGCCCTGGCGTGGCGCGCCGTGGAGCTGGACGAGGGGCTCCACTTCTCGGCCTTCATCCTTCCCCACGGCGTCATCGAGCTGAGCTGCATCGCCCTCGCGGGCGCCGCCGGGCTCATCCTGGGGGACGCCCTCCTGCGCCCGGGGGACAGGACCCGCCGGGACGCCTTGGCCCTGCACGGCCGGGACGCCCTTCGGCTGCTGGCCGGGAGCGTCCCCCTCCTGGTGCTCTGCGGGCTCATCGAGGGCTTCCTCACGGGCTGGGAGGCCATACCGGACGAGGCGAAGGTGGCCTTCGGCCTCCTCTCGGGGCTCCTCCTGGCCTTCTATCTCGTCTTGGGGGATCGGCTCCTCCCGGACCACTGGGCGCGCGGTTGAGGTCGGTGCGGCGGGCATCCCGCTAGAACCTCCTCGTCGCCTTCAGCTCCAGGTACTTGTTGACCAGCTCGGCCGCCAGGTCCAGGGCCGTGGCCTCCACCAGGTGCACGCCCCCCCGCTGCATCCGGGCCGCGAGCCGGCGGCGCTCGGCGACGAGCTCCTGCGCCACCGTCTGGCGATAGGCGTCCTCGGGGCGCGCCGGGACCGAGCGGGCCGCCTCCAGGAGGCCCGGGTCGTGGAAGCACACCACCAGGGGGACGTGGGCGCGGCGCAGGACGCCCACCGCCGAGGCCAGCGCCCCGGCGGCGTCCTCGTCCACCGGGTCGGTCAGGACCACCACCAGGGAGCGGCGGCGCACCCGGAGCACCACGTCGCGGAAGCTCTCGCGGTAGTCCACGTACTCCAGGGCGGCACGGACGGCGTAGAGCGTCTCGGTGAAGCGGTGGAAGACCCCGCGCCCGCGGCGGGGGGGGAGCCAGCGGCGCAGGCCGTCCACGAAGACCCCCAGCCCCACCCGGTCGCCGTGGCGGCCCGCCACGTAGGCCAGCATGAGGGCCGCGTTGACCGCCGCGTCCATGCGGGTCATGCCCGACGCCGGCCCGTGGCGTCCCTCCTCCACGTCCGCCACCATGCTGCGCCCTCCATCCAGGAGGACCACCACCTGCTGGCTGCGCTCCACCTGGTAGACCCGGCTCACCGGCCGGCCGCGCCGGGCGGTGGCCTTCCAGTCGATGTCCCGGTACTCGTCGTCGGGGAGGTAGTCCCGGAGCTTCTCGAACTCGTCCCCGCGCCCCACCCGGCGAACCGCTCGGAGCCCGAGCTCGCGGGTCATGGCCCTCCGGCTGGCCAGCTCGAAACGGGCGAGCCCGATGAGGTTCGGATAGACGCGGGTGGGGGCGGCCGCCGCCAGACGCAGCCGCCGGTGCACGAGGCCCAGGGGTCCCTCCGCCAGGAGGTGGACGTCCCCGAAGGCGAAGTCCCCGCGCCGCGGAGGGGTCAAGTGGTAGCGCACCCGGCGGGCGCCATGGGGCGGGACCTCCACCCTCGGGCGCGCGTCCTCCGAGGCGAACTCCGGGGGGTGGTCGTCCGCCACCCGTGCGCGCAAGGGGCGGGCCGAGCGGTTCCGGAGCTCCAGGTCCACCGGGTTCGCGGTCCCCACCGAGAGGCGGCGCCGCACGCGGCGGCGCACCTCCACCTGGGAGGGTCCCGGCGCCAGGGCCAGGTCCACCGCGGCCAGGGCCACCAGGGCCAGGTCCAGCGCCGCGCCCAGCCCCGCGCCCCATGGCGCCATGGGGGCGGCAAGCATGGGGAGGGCCGCCAGGCCCAGGAGGAGGGCGAGCCGCGAGGTGGGGAGCACGACTCGCCTATCTCGGCACCTCGGTCCGATCCAGGACGGCCTGGACCACGTCGTCGCTGGTCGTCCCCTCCAGCTCCATCTCCGGCTGGAGGAGCACCCGGTGGCGCAGCACCGCGGTCCCCACCCGCTTGACGTCGTCCGGGGTGAGGAAGTCCCGCCCCGCCATGGCCGCGGCCGCCTTGGCCGCCAGGAGCAGGCAGACCGAGGCCCTGGGTCCGGCCCCCAGGACCACGTCCGGCGACTCGCGCGTCCCCGCCACCACCCGGCGGACGTATCCCAGGAGGGCGCCCTCGGCGTGGACCGAACGCACGGCGGCCCTGAGCCCCGAGAGCTCCTCGCGGCCCAGGACGCGGCGGATGCCCGAGCGATCCAGGCGGTGGGCGTCGAAACCCCGGTCGTAGGCCGCCAGGATGCCCTCCTCCTCCTCGGGACTGGGGTAGTCCACGCGCAGCTTGAGGAGGAAACGGTCGAGCTGAGCCTCCGGGAGCGGGTAGGTCCCTTCGAACTCGATGGGGTTCTGGGTGGCGAAGACGGTGAAGACCTCCGGGACCGGGTAGCCGACGCCGTCGATGGTGCACTGGCGCTCCTCCATGGCCTCCAGGAGCGCCGACTGGGTCTTGGCGGGTGCCCGGTTCACCTCGTCCGCCAGGAGCAGGTCGGTGAAGATGGGCCCGCGGCGCAGGCGGAAGGAGTTCGCCTGCATGTCGAAGACGTTCGTCCCCACGATGTCGCTGGGCATGAGGTCCGGCGTGAACTGGACGCGCTTGCACTCCACCCCCAGGGTGAGGGCCAGGGCCTTGACCATGAGGGTCTTGGCGGTCCCCGGGACCCCCTCCAGGAGGACGTGGCCTTCCGCCAGGAGGGCCACCATCATCCCTTCCAGGGTCGCCGCCTGGCCCACCACGGCCCGGGATACCTCGGCCAGGACGCGGGCGGCGGCCTCCCGCACCTGGCCCACCGGGACCGGCGGGGCCTGGGAGACCCCGTCCGCCGCGGCCGCCTCCGGGGCCGTCACGCCCGGGCGCCCCGGACCTGGGCCCGGAGCCGGGCCGCCTCGCGCACGAAGTGCAACATCGAATCCTCCCCGGGCCTGGCCTGGCCCACGAGGCGCTGGAATCGTCCCTCCAGCGCCGTGTATCCGTTCCAGTTGGCCACACCCCGCTGGCGCAGCCGCACCGCCACCTCCGACGTCGCGAAGCCCGGAGGGAGGCGGAGCCGCGAGGCCAGCTCGCGCCTCAGCTCCTCGTGGGCCACCTCCACGACCCGCCGGGTGGCGCCCGCCTTGGCGTAGATCCTCGCCATGGCCTCCAGGTAACCGCCCACGCCGGAGGCCGCCTCGTCCGGGGGCGGCGGGGCTGGCCGCGCGCCGGAGGCGCCGCCGGTGGCCCGCGCGAGGACGGCGGCCGCCAGGAGGATCTGGGCTAGGGCCGCCTCCAGCCCGTGACGACCCAGGAGGCCCATCACGTTCCGGTGGCTCCGGGCCCCGTGGTGGTACTCGTCGAAGCCCACCTCGCCGGGCGCCCCGTGGGCCCAGAGCAGGCGGTCCAGGAAGACGGCGTTGTCCGCCTGGGCGAGCCGCTCGTTGGCGAGGATCCCGGCGTCCGCCACCGTCACCACCCTCCCGCGCCCGTGGCGCTGGACCAGGGCCACGGGCCGGTCCGCCTCGTCCACCGCCAGGACCACGGCGCCCGGGCGGTGGGCCTCCAGGTAGCCCGTCGCGTCCCGGGCGAGGTGCATCCCCTCGCCGTAGCGGTGCAGCCCCACCATGCGCGCCGGACCCCCGGCGGTCGTGCGCGAGGAGGCGAGCCCCACCTCGAAGGCGCCGTGCAGCTCCGTCGTGGTGGTGCCGCAGAGGACCAGGGTCCCCCCCCGGGCCACCCAGTCGGTGATCGCGCGCACCTCCCCGCCGCCGAAGGTCCCGAAGAACAGGCCCGATGCCGGCTCCACGACGAACAGGAGCGAGAGCCCGTCGAGGACCGTGAGGTCCCGCTCCAGCCTTCGGGGCCCCAGTCCCATGAGCTGGGCATAGTCGAAGGCCGCCCGCAGCCCCACCCCATCGGCCCGCAGGGTCGAGTAGGGGGGGGCGTGGGTCCCACGTCCGCCGCCCGCCAGGACCAGGACGGCCACCACCAGCCCCACCCCCAGGAGCGGGAGCAGGGTCCCGGGCCAGCCGGCCGACGCCCCGCGAGGGACGGCCAGGGCCCTCATCCGGCGGACGCCCCCGCCAGGCGCCGGAGGACCCGCTCCGCCCCGTCCTCGAAGCGTCCGAGCTCGGGCGCCCCGCAAGGACGCCGGCCGTACCAGACCCGGTCGAAGTCCAGGGTCAGGGGTTCCATGTCCCCCCGCAGCCCCACCGGGAGGGCCCCCAGGGTCTCCCAGTTGGTCCGCGCCGGGTCGTAGGTCACGAGCCCCGCGCGCCCCAGGGCCGCCAGGGCGCCCAGGTAGCAGGCACGGGCGGCCCCGCGGAAATCGCCCCGCGCCGCCAATCGCCTCGCCAGCGCCCTCCAGGCCTCCGGGTCCTCGGAGAGGAGGACCTCGCGCTCCACCGGGTCGAGGACCCCCGGGTCCACCGCCAGGCCCTCGCGGCGCCGGGCCGCCCGGGACGCCACCCGGTAGGCGGCCCACGCCACGAGCGCCACCCCGGCGGCGACCGCGCAACCCAGGAGGGCCTGCCAGGCGCCGCGCGGCAGATCCGGGACTCGTGGCCAGCGCAGGCCCTGGAACCACTGCGGGAAGCTCCAGCCTCCGTCCCGGAGGCGGGCCCAGGCCTGCCGGAAGAAGGCCCGGATGCCGTCCCAGTAGGTCACCTGCCCCCGGGCCGCGCCCAGGGCCTCGTCCGGGCGCCCCAGCTCGGTCCTGCGATAGGCGACCCCCGAGAGGATGTCCCGCACCCGCGCCCGGGGGTCTCCCCGCCGGGCGGGCCTCCGGAGGACGGCCCCCGCCTCCTGGGCCATGCCCTCCAGCCTCGCCACCAGGGCCGCGACCTGTCCCAGGTCCGGCGCCTCGGTGGAGGCCTCCAGCCGGCTCAGCTCCACGGTGACTTCCCAGGCGGGGTCCTCGACCACCGCGCCCCCCTCCAGCCGGACCCGCAGCCCCTCCAGGCCCCGCAGGGTGTGCAGGACGGCCTCCCGGTCCCCCGGCCCGCCGCGACGGAGGTCCTCGGCCTCGGCCTCGAGACGGGCCATGGCCGCGAGGAGCCGCTCCCGGAAGCCCTCCGGCCCCATCTCCGCCGCGCCGCCCGCGACGCAAAGCGCCATGGCTAGCCCCGAGGAGAGGGTCACCCGGCCTCCCCCGGCAGGGGCGCGGCGGAGGCGCCGGTCTCGCCCGTAGAGGCCGCCTCTCGCACCTGGCGGACGCGGTCCAGGAGGTCCAGGCCCTCGTGGCGGGCCCGGGTCTCCAGGTAGACCAGGGCCCGAACCGTCCAGAGGAAGGGGTCCAGGAGCAGGAAGACGACGAGGCCCACCGCCAGCAGCCAGCGGAGGTTGCCGGGAGAGGCCCACTGGTCCAGGGAGCCCAGTTCCAGGTGGAGGCCGGCCCCCGCCAGGTAGATGGCGGCCGAGGCGCCCAGCATCAGGTCGATGCTCACCACCGCCCAGGCCATGAGGAGGAAGAGGGCGTGGGCCAGGAGCCGGGGGTAGGCGCCCCAGGCGAGGCCCAGACCGCGGCGCAGGGTGGGCGTGAGGGCCCCTCCCTCCAGCACCGCCACCGGGGCCAAGAGGGCGGCGAGGGCCGCCACCAGGAGCCCGGGGGCCACGGCCAGGGCGGCCCCCGCGGCCACGGCGAGCCAGGATAGGAAGCCGGAGGCCACGAGGACCGGCGAGCGGGCCAGGGCCGCGCGCAGGCAGCGTGGGCCGTCGGGCCTGGCCCCGCCGGCCATGCCGGCCACCGCCTCCGCCACGGCGCCCCCCACCACGAAGCGGGCCGCCGCGGCCACCGCCAGGCCCAGGGCCAGGACGTGGACCGCCCTGCGATATCCCAGGTCCCCCCCGGGCCAGAGCTCCGGGAGGAAGACCAGGAGCGCCACCGAGGCCGCCAGCGGCGCGTCCGCCGCCACGGTGAGCCCGAAGACGAGCCCGGGCCGACCCCGGTAGAGGTCCACCGCCTCGTCCAGGGTCTCCGCGGCGGTCATCCTCCGCACCCGCGCCGCGGGGGAGGGAGGCGTCCCGGTCGCCCCGGCACCGGGCATCGGCGCGACGATCAATCCCCCCACTCCGCCTGGTCGTCATGGAAGGGTTCATCGCCGGGGCTCAGGGCCTCGCTCGGCGTGTCCAGCTCCCCGTCGGCGCCGGGGGAGAGCAGGACGTAGGTCTCCTCCACCCTGGCATAGTCCACCGGGTGACCGAAGGCGTCGAGGAAGGCCCCGTCCTCCCCGTCGGGCCGGAGGTAGGGACCGAGCCAGAGCTTGGCCGTCTCCGCCGCCAGGACCTGGGGGTCGTGGAGGGCCGGGAGTCCCTCGTCCCCGGTGGGGTAACGCCCCGTGTCCAGGCGGAAGTCCCGGAGGGCCCCGCCCACGGCGGCCAGCCGGGTGAGGTTGTCCCGCCGCTGGCGCTCCGCGGGCGTCTCGGCCCGGGCCGCGACGGCCAGGCCGGCCAGGGCCGCCATCTCGTAACACCCCGCGAGGCCGCCCAGGGCCAGGGCCCAGGTGGCGGCCCGCTGGGCCCGCCCCCCCGGGCCCGCGGTCACCGTCCGTGGGGCCGGCGCCATCGCGCGCAGGCAGTCCAGACAGTGGTTGATCCCGTCCAGCCGCGTGGAACACGAGCCGCACACGGTCCGGCCGCAGCGCACGCAGACCGCCACCGCGTCCCGGTCCGGGTGATGGCTGCACCGGGCGCCGCCGCGCGTGGCGCCTCCTCCGGTCACGCCATGACGCCGGCGAAGATCACGACGCCCACCATGGGGCCGATGCAGCAGCAGACGAGGAGGATGTAGGGCGAGAGGAAGCCCAGGATCGCCTGGCCCGTGGTCAGGTCCTGGGCCGCCCGTAGCCCCTTCACCCATATCACGCAGAAGTAGGCCAGGAAGGCGAGGACCAGGAGCCCCACCAGGACGACCGCCAGGATGATCAGGGCCAGGGCCGCCCCACGGCCGCCGCTCGCCCCCGCGACGCCCGCGAGGAGGGCCCCCCCCATGTAGAGGGGCACGATGATCATCGAGGGCACCTGAAGGGCCCCGAACAGGTAGCACACCGCGGCGAAGGTGGTCTCCAGGCCGTGCCGGCCCGCCTTGAGGAGGCGGAGCGTCCCGTGGATGATGCAGGCGAACAGCCCGCACATGAAGAGGGTCTGCACGGGGGTGATGAATATGGCGGCCACGATGGAGAACACCCCCACCGCCCCCAACCCACCGATGACGGGCAGGAGGTTCGCGGACCCGGGCGCCGACGCGGGGCCCGAGAGCAGTCCCGCCCCCATGATGATCCCCTGGAGGCCCAGGTTCATGACCTGGTTCACGACGGCGCAGGGGACCGTGACCAGGAGCGAGAAGACGATGGCGTCGGAGAGGGCGCCCCTCCTGCGCATGGTGGCCATGGTGAGGCTCGGCCTGAGGAGCACGCCCGCCACGGTGCCCCGGAGGCCCGGCCACCAGCCCAGTGCCTCCCTGCGCTCCCAGGGGAGTCCCTCCCGGGGGGACGAGCGCTCGCGGCAGGCGGGGCAGAGGAGCCGGCCGCCCATCTCGCAGGCGCAATCCGCGCAGGCGAAGCCGCCGCAGCGGTCGCAGGACGCGACCGCCTCCGCCTCCGGGTGCAGGGCGCAACGGGCCCCCTCCGGGACCGGCCGCCCCGCCGGGCGCTCGCCGGGCGCCGCCGCGGGGACCTGGAGGTCCACGCGGAAGACCGCCTGGCAGGAGGGGCATGTGTACTCCCCGGCCGCCTGGATCGCGACCGGGACCTGACAGTAGGGACAGGCGGCGTCCACGGACCCTCCTCTGTCTCGGGAGACGTGTCGCCTCAGGCGAGGTCCCGGATGGGGGCGACCTCCGAGAAGCGGGTGATGATCAGGACCTCCCGCACCAGCGGCCTGGGGCGGGCCACGGCGAAGGCCAGCCCCTGCCCCTCCGCGTGCTTGTAGAGGGAGGCCAGCACCCCCAGGGCCGTACTGTCGATCTCCTCGAGCGGCGCCAGGTCCACGACCACCTCGCGGATGGCGTCCTCCGCCATGGCCCGCTCCACCTCCTGGCGGAACTCCGGGCTGCAGAGCCCCTCCACCGTGGAGGGGGCCCGGACCCGGAGCAGCCCCTCCGAGCGCTCTATGGCGTGGGCCTTCACGGGGACGCTCCGGGTGACGCGCGCGGGTCCCGGGGCGGCCGGCCGGTCGGCCTCCAGGGCCACCTCCATGTCCCGCGCCGCCGCCTCCAGTCCCGCGAACTCCGCGCGGGCGGTCCGGACGACGCCGTCCACGAAGGCGTCGTCGTGGCCGGGGTCGTGGTGCGTCAGGAGCACCCGCCTCACCCCGGCCGCGCGGGCCACCTTCACGCAGTCCAGCCAGGTGCTGTGGCCCCAGCCCACCTTGGCGGGATACTCCTCCGGGGTGTACTGGGCGTCCATGGCCAGGAGGTCGGCCCCGTGGGCCAGCTCCACCAGCTTGCCGTCCACCTCCTGGTCGGGCCTGGGCTCCGTGTCCGTGGCGAAGACGAAGACCCGGCCCGCGTCCTCCACCCGGTAGCCGAAACAGCCCTGGGGGTGGTTCAGGAGGCGCGCCGTGACGCGGGCGCCTCCCGGGAGGTCCACCGTCTCCTCGATGAGCTCCCGGTAATCGATCCGGGCCCCCATGGCCTCCATCTTCACCGGGAAGTAGTTGTGTTCCATCTGGCCCCGGAGGCTCTCCTCCAGGCGTCCCCCCATCTTGAACTGCCCGTGGATGACGAAGCTGCAGCTCGGGTCGAAGGCCGGGGTGAAGAAGGGGAAGCCCTGGATGTGGTCCCAGTGGAAATGGGTGAGGAACAGGTAGCCGCGCCGGCGGAACGATGGGTCCTTGAGCAGGTGGAAGCCCAGCCTCCGGATCCCGGTGCCGGCGTCGAAGATCACGACCTCCCCTCCCGCGGTGCGGACCTCGACGCAGGTGGTGTTCCCCCCGTACTTCATGTAGTCGGGGTCGCCGCAGGCGATGCTCCCCCGGGTGCCCCAGAAGCGCACCCTCATGCCCCGCCCTCCGGGCTCGGCCCGAGGCCGTCCTCGCTCCGCTCGGAACGAGTCCCATCCATGGGGGGTGCACGGCGTGCATCCCCCCGCCCCCCCTGTTCGGGTCCTCGCCCCGCGCGGCCCCTCACGACCGGAGGTCTCCCACCGCGCGGTCCGGTCGCGCCGCGGGACCTGGCCCCGCGGGCCCGGAGGTCAGGGGGGCCGAGGCCGCGGCGCCCCCCATGTGGAAGAAGAGGGTCACCTCGTTCCCGCGCTCGTTGTAGGCCACCCGGTCCGCATAGAGCCGCATCATCGCCACCCCCCGGCCCCCGGTCGCGGACCGAGGGACCCTGTCCAGGGACCGCCTCTCCACCCGCCGGACGGCGAAGCCCTCCCCGTCGTCCGCGACGCGCACCTGGGCGCGCCCCGTATCCGCCTCCAGCCGGACCCGGACGAGGCGGGTCGGGTCGCCGCGGCAGCCATGCCGCACCGCGTTGGTGAGGGCCTCCCGGAGGGCGATGCGCTGCCGCATGACCGCGTCCACCTTGAATCCGCGCCCCCCCAAGAGCCCCGCCAGGCGCTCCACCGCGGGCGCCACCTCCGAGTCGCTGGCCGGGACCTCGAAGGCCTCCTCCACCAGGTCCGGGTCCGAGCGCGCCACCAGGAGGCTGAGGTCGTCGTCGGCGGGCCGCTCCCCACGGAAGGCCTTCACCGCCCCGTAGACCCCCGCCACCAGGCGGTCCACGGGCTCCGGCCCCATGCGCCGGACCAGGTCGCGGAAGCGCTCGCCCCCCAGCGGCTCGCCCTTCTCGTCCCGGCATTCGGTGGCCCCGTCGGTGTAGGCCACCAGCGTGTCCCCCGCCTCCAGGGTCGCCTCGCGCACCTCGTGGCGCAGGCCCGGCACGAAGCCGAAGGGGGGGCCCGTGGGCTCCAGCGCCCGGAGGCTGCCCCCCCGCCCCAGCACGAGGGGAGGCGGGTGCCCGGCGCACACGTAGCGCAGGGACCCGCCATGCCGCTCCAGGTGGGCCAGGAAGGCCGTGACGTAGGTCCCCCCGGGCGAGTCGCGTTGCATGGTGGCCTCCACCCCCTCGGCGACCCGTCGCAGGTCCCCCTCGGCGGCGAGGGTGCTGCGTACCAGGGTCCGGAAGAGGGCCATGACCAGGGCGCTGCCCACGTCGTGACCCGAGACGTCCGCCACCACCAGGGCGAGGCGAGAGGCCCCCAGGGGGATGGCGTCGTAGTAGTCGCCGCCCAGGCCGTGGGCGGGGTGGCAGACCGCCGCGATCTGGATGCCCGGCACCTCGGGCATCTCCTTGGGGAGCAGGAAACGCTGGACCTCCGTGGCCCGCTGGATCTCCCGGCGGATCCGGTCCGTCTCCCGGCTGCGCCGGGCCAGCCGCAGGCGTTCGAAGGCCACCGAGACCTGGTGGGCCACCCCGGCCAGCATCTCCAGGTCCGTCTCGTCCAGGGGCGCCACGTGACCGGTGGAGTCCACCTGGAGGACCCCACGGACCTTGCCGCCCATGACGAGGGGCACGGCGATGACCGACCGGAGCTGCAGGTCCAGGACGCTGGACTTGCGGGCAAATCGGTCGTCCGCCCCCACGTCCACGCAGAGGAGGCCCTCGGCGCGGCCCACCACCTCGCCGATGATGGACTCGGAGGTCGGCGGGACCTTCTGCATGGGACCCAGGCGGCGGTCCTTCCCCGCCCGCGGGACGATGCGCCCGTCGTCGGCCGCCAGGAGGAGGATGGCCCGGTCGGCCGGGGAGGCGTCCATGACGATGTCGATGATCCCCCGCGCCAGCTCGTCCACGTCGTCGGTGCTGCCCACCAGGTCCGCCACCCGGTAGAGGACCGCCAGGTGTTTCTCGGCCCCACGCTGGGCCTTTCCCGCCACCGCGTCGATGATCTGGTCCGCGTTGTCGAAGAGCCGGCGCCGGGCCCGCACCCCCTCCAGGGCCTCCCCCGTTCGCAGCGTGAGGACCTGGTCGCCGATGGTGATGCGGTCTCCGGCCCGCAGCCGCGCCTCCAGCACCGTGGCGCCGTTCACCTGGACCGGGAGGCTCGGGGTCATGGCCCGGAGGGTGAAGCCCCCGGGGCCCCCTTCGATGGAGGCGTGCACCGGCGCCACGTCCATGGAGTCGACGACGAGGTCGCAGGAGTCCGCGCTGCCTATGGTGCAGCGTCGGTCGAAATGGATGACACGCCCGTCCGGCCACGCGAGTTCGGCCAAGCTCGTCCCCTGCGTGTGTCGGGACACTATAGCCGTGGCCGCGGTCGGGCGGCAATGGGTCGCGGCCGCCGCAGCCGGCCAGGTGCAGCAGTGATTGTCTTGCGACTCCCAAGGGGGTCAGGGCTCGCGCCAGGCCTCGACCAGCACCCTGCGCGTGGGCGTCCCCCGCGCAGGGGTGACGACCTCCTCCCTGACGTGGTGGCTCCACCAGGGCTCGCCGTCCTCCCAGTGCTGGCGCACCCGTACGAGGGCCATGCCGCGGGTGAGCTCCCAGACGAACTCGATCCCCGACCTGGCGGGGTCGATGGCCTCGCGCACCTCGCTCCCGTCCGGGAGCGTCCACGAGGGGCGTGGCGTGGCGCCGGGGGCGTAGATCAGGGGGAAGTCCAGGGGCAGGTCGGGGGGCAGGCACACCCCGTCGTCCTCGCCCCAGCAGAGACCCTCGCGCCCCTCGCGGGCGCCCACGGCTCGCTCCTCGCCCCACTCGTAGCGGGTCGAGCGGGCTATCCGGGAGAGCCACGCGCCACCGGCGCCGAGGGCAAGGGTCAGGCGGACCACCTCGGTGCGCGGCCGCCCCTCGGTGGCCATGGAGATCTCGGCGCGCGCCGGGTCCACGGCCACGACCTCGCAGGCCCAGCGCGTCTCCGCGGGGACCTCGCGCTCCGACTCGACCGTCCACTCGCCCTGGCCGGGCAGGCCCTCGCGCTCCACGGCCACCGGCCCCGGCTCGCGCCGCAGCCAGCGCACACGGAGGTGCCAGCGCTCTCCCGCGCGCCAGCGCGCCCGCGGCGCCGCGCTCAGCGGGGGGCCCTCCGCCGGAGGCCCCGGCGCGGGCGCCCGGCACCCCGCCGGGGCGAGGGCCGCGCCGAGCACCGCCAGCGCCACGAGCGGCGCGAGGCGCATCTCATGGCGAGCCGTGCGTGCAGTAGGTCGCGAAGCCGCCCTTGCAGTAGCGGTGGCGCAGGCGCAACAGCTTGGACTGGAGCGCCCGCTTGTCCACGTACGGGTTGCCCAGTCCGAAGTCGTCGCCGCCGGGCCGCGAGGTGGTGGGGTCGTCGATCTTCCACAGGGTCGCCGGGACCCACAGGGCGCGCGCCCCGGCCAGGGTCGCCGGGTCCTTGCGCGCGGCGGCCACCACCGTGTCCCGCACGTAGCCCCCCTCGTGGGCCCGGTCGAGGACGGAGTCGCCGGCATAGAGCACCGCGGCCCAGCGGTTCCTGGGGTTGTCGGCCACCTTGCCGTCGGCGCCATAGTTCAGGCGTGCGAGCATCTGACGCCTCCAGTTGCGGCCCTTGTCCGGGAGCACGCGCCCCTGGTCCTGGACGTCTGCCACGTGGGTCCCCATGAAATTCACGTTGTCGACGAGGTAGTAGCACTCCGTGAAGGCCCACACGTCCAGCTCGTCCCCGCTCCCGGGGTCCTCCACCAGGTGCGCACGGTAGTAATAGAGGATGGTGAACCAGACCTCGAAGGCCGAGCCGCGCGAATCCTGCTGGGCGCGGATGTCCTGGTAAAGCGGCTCGCCCTGGATCCGCACGCGCTCGGCCAGGGTGCGGTGGAACGACGCCGCGGCCCGGCCGAAGGCCCGCCACCAGTCTTGCAGGGACTGCCCCGAGAGGGCGTCGTCCACCACCTGATCCAGGTCGGGCCCGGACAGCTCCTGGTGGTAGGCGTCCCCGGAGGCGAAGCGCACGTTGCCCGGCTGGCCGTCGGCCGCGGGCAGGTCCAGGTCGGCCCCGCGCCAGGTGCCGTCCTTGGGTTCGAACTGCGACGCGAGGACCTCCTTTAGGATGGGCCTCAGACGTGCGGCGATGTCCGCCTCGGGAGGGGCCTCCTCACCGTCCGGGAAGTCCGAGGGCTTCACCAGCCGCCAGAGGTTCTGGTTGCCTCCGGCGTTCATGTAGCCCTTGGCCTTGCGCCCGTCCTTCCGGCGGGTGACGACCATCGGCACCTGGCCCCAGGCAAAGAAGGGCGCGTTGGGACTCCAGCCCACCGTCACTTCCTTGATGTTCCCCGTGGCCTCCCCCAGGAGGAACTCCAGTTCGGCCAGCGCGAAGCTCTGACCATTGTGCGAGGCGCCGCCCCTGGCAGGTTCCTCGAAGTAGACCGTGGAGGGGGCATTGTTGTGGCAGTGCCCCGCCCAGCCAGGCTGCTTGGGACGGAAGTGTCCGTCGCCCTGGTCCTCATACCGCGAGGCCGCCGCCTCGGTCACCATGGCCGGCTCGCCGTCCTTCTTCGCCTTGTCCTCGGCGGGCTTCCCACCCGCCTCCCACCAGGCCGCCAGCTCTCCGGGCGTGAGGCCGTGGGCCTGGCCGTACTTGCGCAGCACCGCCCCGGCGCCCTCCCAGGCGTGGGGGCTAGAGCAGCCGGTCTGCGACCACTCGCTCGCGCGGTACTTCACCGGCCAGTACCAGAAGTTGAACGGGATGAGCGGGACGCCCTTGTCACCGGTCTTGGCGTCCTGATCCTGGATCCACCCCTCCTCATAGGCGGTGGCGGAGAGCGGCTGGCCCGCGCCGCCCTCGACCATCAGGAAGTACCAGCCGTGCTGGTCCGGCGGCACCTCGTACTGCAGACGTTCCTTCCCGGCGATGGGCACCTCGGGGGCCTTCTTGGTCCTGAAGCGCGCGCGGAAGCCGAAGCATCCGCTGGCGTGGCTCTCGGCCTTGACGGCCGTGAGCGGGTCCGGCCTGCGCAGGGAAAGCCGCGCCTCCTTGTCCGCCTGGAACACGAGCATCCCGCCCGCCCGCGTCGGGAAGAGCGTCCGGATCACGGCGCGCTCCAGCCCCAGCTTCTCGATGCGGGCCCCCAGGGGGAGCTTCGCCACCACACCGACGACGAGGCCCGCCACCGCCGTGTGCCCCTTTACCTCCGTCCCCGGGTCCGTCGTGTCGTCCTTGGCGGCCGCGTAGATCCAGGCCTCTCCCGCGACCTGGACCTTGAAGGCCCCCGCCGCGACCTCCTCGATTCGCACCTTGCCCTCGGCGTCGGGCCGGGCGGTCTTCTTCGCCCCGGCGGCGTCCGTGACCTCGACCTGGTGCGGCTCCTCCTGGAAGGTCCCGTCGGGCTGCTTGGTCCGTTTCAGGGCCGGCTTGCCGTCCGGCGCCAGGAGCCGGAGCTCCAGGACCTCCGTGAGTTCCAGCTCGCCGCTCTTCGCGTCTGGGGCCTCCAGGCCGGCCGCGCGCGCGGTGAAGACGAGCCTCCGGGGCACCGGGTCGGTGGACACCGTGTAGCGGTAGACGAAGCTCCCCTTCGCCCGCCCACCGCTCACCGGGGCCTGGAGGGAGGCCACCGGCTCCTCGTCCGGGTGCCCCGCGTCCACGATGGAGATCTCCACCGGCGTCCCGTCCGGGATCCGCTCGGAGGCCACCTCGAAGCCCACCGCCTCCCCGTAAGCGGCGCGGGCTCGTTCCCAGCGGGCGTCCCTGAGGGCCGGCGGGACGACCCAGAGGTTCCGCGAGCCCACCTTCAGCCCGTACTTCTCGATGGTGGCCGTGAAGGCGAAACGTGGCGGGCTGCCCGACAGCTCCGCGTCCTGGAAGTCGAAGGGCACGTCGACCGAGGCGGCATTCCCCGAGACCGTGGCCGTGAGCGTGCGGAGGGCCTTGCCGCCGGGGGGCGCGACCTCCAGGCGCAGCTCCGTCCCGTCGGCCACGTTCTGGGTGACGACCCGGGCGATCCCCTTGGTCGCGTCGGAACCCCGGTCCCAGAAGGCCCGCGCGATCCGGCTCTTCAGCCGGACGCGCCCCGGCTGGTTCGTGCGGTGGCGGGTCGGGGTGGGCACTGCCTACTTCACCACCTGGTTGAACCGATCGAAGTTCCAGCGGCGTACGAGGGCGCTCCCGCCGTGGGTCCCGTCCCGGAACCACTCGTCGATGGTGTCCGGGTCCGTCACCTTGACGGGGCTGGCCGGCGGGTAGTTTCCGTAGTAGAGGGCCGCGGCGTCCTTCCCGACGAGGAGCGTGTGGCCCATGGCGCTGGCGCCCCGGTCGATGATGAGGAGGTCCCCGGCCCGGGCGTCGGCGCGCGCAATCGCCACCGTGTGCTCGCCGTGGGCCAGGGAGCGGGCGCCCCAGAACTGCTGGATGCGCCTCCGGAACCGCTCGCCCGTGGGGAAGGTCAGGACGCCCACGCCCTTGGCCTTCACGCGGGTCATGTGGTTGTGGACCGGGCTGGGGACCATGGAAGTGTTCCAGAAGGCCGCCGGGAGGCCGTTCCGCCAGGCGTAGTGGATGAGCACCTCGATGGCCGTGTCGGCGCAGTCCAGCTCCTTCGTCGTGGATTCGAGGAAGTTCACCACCTCCACGCCGTAGCCGTCTACGTCCGCCTGGGCCCAGTCCTTCGTCTTCTTCCAGGCGTAGGTCTTGAGCTGGACCGCCACCGGCTTGTTGAGCCTCTTGTCCTTGTGGGAGGTGGGGGTGGGCATGGGGACTACTCCTCGATCACCTCGCCGGTGGCGGCGTCGATGAACGGGTATCAGGCGTTCATGCTATCCGGGTCCTTGAAGGCGGGCAAATCCGAATGCCGGACCGAGGCGCTCCAAGTGGACCAACTCAGTTGGACATGTTACGGTGGGGGCATGCAACGCGTCAACGTGGCCGAGGCCAAGGCCCGCCTCTCGGGCCTGATCGAGGACGCCCTGCGGGGCGAGGATGTGGTCATCGCACGCCGAAACGTCCCGCTGGTGCGGTTGATCGCCGTGGAGGAGGCGCGGCGGCGGCCGCGCTTCGGCAAGCTGCGCGGGCAGGTCCGCACCGCACCGGACTTCGACGCCCCGCTGGCGGACTTCGCCGACTACCGGCCGTGAAGCTGCTCCTGGACACGCAGGCCTTCCTGTGGTTCGCCGGCGGCGACCGGCGACTGACGCCCAGGGCGCGGCGCCGCATCGAGGACGTGCGCCATGACAAGTTCCTGAGCATCGCCAGCGTCTGGGAGATGGCCATCAAGACCGGCCTGGGCAAGCTCGTCCTCGACCTGCCGCTGGCGGAGCTGATCGAGTCGGGCGCCATCGAGAACGGCATCGGCCTCTTGCCCATCGACCGGCGTCACGCCCTGGGGGTCGCCAGCCTGCCTCCCCATCACGGCGATCCCTTCGACCGGCTCCTGGCGGTGCAGGCCCGCGACGAGGACATGGCCGTCGTGGGCGGCGACGCCGCCTTCGACGCCTACGGCGTGCGCCGGATCTGGTAGCGGCAGCGACCACGCCTTGCCGCCGTGCGGGGGGCCCGGTCCTCGAGGGCTTCGCCGGTGCGGGACCTCCACGGGCAGCCGTTCAGGCCCGATGAGGGCCCGAGTGGTCGTGGCCGCGGGCGTGGTCGTGTTCTAGGCCGTGGGCGTGTCCGCGGCCGCGGGTGCCGCCGGCGGGGGCGGGGGCGCCGTCGAGCCCGCCACGAAGGGGATGAACCGTGCGAAGCGGACCTCGTAGGCCCTGCGCGGGATGTCCGTGAGGCGGAGCTTGCCCGCGGCATCGGTCTTCGCCTCGCGCCTCGTCCCGTCCGCGAATTCTACGGTGAGTTCCGCGTCGGCCACGGGCTGGCCGTCCTCGTCCTTGAACTCCAGGTCGAGGACGTCCTCGGCCTCCAGGACCTCGCTCAGGACCTTCGACTTGCCGACGATGCACTCGAAGACGAACTCCGGCGCCCCGGGCTCGTCCTCGTCCACGATGCCCTCGTAGGTCCACTCGGCCTCGGCTCGCCCGCCCTTGACCTGGCCCTTGACGGTGGTCACCGGGTCGGCCGCCGAGTCCACGTCCACCTCGAATACCTTGAACGTCGCGGGCGTGCCGTCGGGGTAGCCCGATACCTCCACCGACATCACCACCGTGTCGCCGGGATGGAGCCGATCGCCCATGCCTCACCCGCTCACTTTTTCTTGATGGTCCACTTCGGGCTGGAGACGGCCTTCAGCTCCAGCTTCGCCGTCCCGGGGTCCAGGTTGTCCTCCTGGATGCCCGCGGCGCCGCTGGTGCCGGTTCGCTTGGTCTTCCCGTCGGGCATGACCAGGACGTAGTCCTGGCCCTCCAGGGGTGCCCCGGTCTGGTCCTCGATGGCGATGTCCAGCTTCTCCTTGCCGGCCGGCTTGCCCTGGGCCGCCCGCCTGGGCGGCGGCGGGGCCGGGCGCTTCTTCGGGGAGAAGAGGGCGTTGCGCACCGCCTCGAAGGAGGTCTCGTAGCCGAACTCGTTGAAGAGGTGCCGGGCCTCGGTGACGTACCACTTCCCCCCGAAGCGCGTCCCCACGCCGTCCAGCTCCACCACGCGCCCGGGGGCCAGGGAGGGCCGCCCGGAGGCCTCGCCCCGGGCCATGGCGTAGCGCCGCGCCCGCCGGGACATCTCGGCCCTGGCATAGGCGTCCGCCTCGGCCTGGGTGCGCACCGGGAGGCCGCTGAGCTGCACCCGCGTGTCCTTGAGGACCTTCTTCGCCACCTCCGGTCCGCTCCGCTCGCCCAGCCTCGGCGCCTCGTCCCCCACCTTCGCCTTGCCCAGGATGGGCTCCTTGGTCCGCGGGTCCCAGCCCCGCACCTGCACCTCGGTGGGCTGGCCCAGGAGCGAGCACTCCGGGTGGAAGGCGATGAGGGTGGCCCCCCGGGTGAGCGTGGCGCACGGGGCCGTGCCCAGGGCCGGCCGGCGGAAGTGGAGCGTCGTGCCCTCCGCCAGGACCTCGAAGTCGTGGAGCAGGGCGCGCTCCAGGATGAACTCCAGGTGGGTCCGGTTGGCCTGGAAGACGTGGGGGTGGACCACCCCCGTGTCCTCGCACCGGGCCGTGAGGCCGGCCTCCCCCGCCAGCTTCTTGACGATGTCCGAGTCCTTCATGTCCTGGTAGGTGGCCGAGTGGCGCCCCCGCGCCAGGCGGTGCATCCGGTGGTGGGCCCCCACCTGGAGGACCTCGCCCCCACCCTCCCGGTAGCACGGGGAGACCTCCACGACCTCGCCCTCGAAGACGGCCTCCCTCGCGCCCAGGTAGCCCAGCTCGACGTCCAGCCGGGCCCCCAGCTGGAACGGGCCGCCCGAGGACCAGCGGCTCCCGGTGTTGGTCAGCTCCAGCTCGGCCCTGGGGAAGGCGCCGAGGCCGAGGGCGACCACCAGGCCGATGACGTCGGCGCGCACCTCGGGGGCCAGCGGCTGGCCGGCCACCTTGACCTGGAAGTCGGGGACCAGGGTCCCGCCCGCTCCGCCTGCCCCGCCGGATGCGCTCATCTCACGCTTGCGACCTCCGGTCGCCCGCTGCTGGAGGATCGAGTATACCCACGCCTCGCCCCCGCGGGGACGGCACCTCCCGCCATCCATGAACCCCCCGGTCGGACCGGGGGTTTCAGAGGGGCTTGTGGGGCGTGGACCCTCGTCCCTAGAATGTGCGCGCCATGACCACCAAGGACGGCAAGCAGGGGCCGCGGAGGCTCAACCACTTCCACGGGCAGACCCTCAACGTGGATGACTACCAGGCGGACCAGGGCTACTTCCTGGAGAAGCTCGCCCTGCTGCACCGCACCCTCCACGGATACGGGGTGGTGGGCGGCCACGCCGGCGAGTTGCGGGTGGTGGCCCGAGGCCGGGGCGAGGCGGCGGTGGACGTGGAGCCCGGCTACGCCATCGACGGCGAGGGCCACGACATCATCGTCTGGGAGCCCCAGGTCTGCGCGGTGGACCTGGCGGCCTTCGGCGGGCGGGGTACGGCCCACGTGGTGTTGCGCTACGCCGAGGAACCCACGGACTACGTGGAGGACCCCCAGAACCCCCGCTACAAGGGTTACACGCGCACCCTGGAGACCTTCCGCATCGACGTGGCGAAGAACCCGCCCCACCCCTTGAAGGGCGTGGAGCTGGCCCGGGTGGCCATCGACGATACGGTGCAGTTCCTGGCGGACCCGCGCGACCCGGCGGCCCCCGGCCCGGGGGAGATCGACCGTCGCTTCGTCCCCCGGGTCCGGCGCGCCTGCACGGATCTGGAGCCGGCCTCCCTCCTGGCCCTGGGCGCCTACCTCCAGGGCCGAAGCGCGCTGCACGGCGAGCTGGCCCGGCGCCTCCGCATCGAGGCGTCCCGGGAGGCCAGGCTGCTGGCGGACCTGGCCCGGGTCCTCCTGGCCCTGGCCAGCCCCGGGCTCCCGGAGCTGCGCTCGGCCCTGAGGCCGCTGGCCGAGCGAGAGGTCGAGGCCCTCCAGGCCCTGGGGGAGGCCCGGCCGGACCTGGCCGCGGAGGAGGCCTTCCGCGAGACGGCCGAGGACGCCGCGGAGCTGGTGCGCCGGCTCGCCGACGAGCGCCTCCGGGGCGAGGACCTGCAGGGGCTCCTCCAGCGCGCCGCCGAGGCGGGCTCGGAGGCCCTGCGGAGGACCGAGGCCGAGCCCGTGGCGCCGCCCCCGGCGCCGCCGTCGGCCGAGAAGGGGCCCGAGCCGGAGCCCGAGTTCGACCCGGCCCGCCGGGACAAGCTCATCGCCAAGCTCCACTCGGTGGGCCACCTCCCCCCCAGCTTCGAGGTCCTGGGCCTGCGATTCCGGCGGGTGGACGAGATCTCCGTGGGGGACGCGGGCTCCGAGGGGACCCACGGTTGGCGACTGGAGGGGGCCTCCGAGGAGGGCCGGGAGCGCGCCAAGTTCCTCTACCCCGACGGCTCGGAGGCCCAGGACACGGGCCGCCGGTGGAAGGGCGGCCAGGCCGTCTACACCCTCAAGGGCCTGACCCCGGGTCGGCCCCTGGTCCTCCTGAAGCGGGTGGACATCGGCCGGGGGGAGATGTCCAGCGAGGTCCGCTCCGAGCGCGGCCCGGTGGGCACCTGGGAGGTCCACGGCAGCGACCGGCAGCAGCGGTGGCGCAACGTCCACTTCGTGGTCGAGGCGGCGCACGTCCTGGCCGCCACCCTGCGGCTCACGGAGGTGGCCGACCGCGCCGGCCGCGACCAGAACGCCTTCCGGATCTGGGTCTACCAGGCGGAGTAGGCCTCCCCGTGGGCGCGGAGTACATCTTCAGCATGTTCCGCGTCTCCAGGACGCTCCCCGGGGGGCGACAGGTCCTGCGCGACATCTCGCTCTCCTTCTACCACGGGGCGAAGATCGGCGTCCTGGGCGCCAACGGGGCGGGCAAGAGCACCTTGCTGCGCATCATGGCCGGCGTGGAGAGGGAGTTCGACGGGCGCGCGGCGGCGGCCTCCGGGGCGCGCATCGGGTGGCTGCCCCAAGAGCCCCAGCTCGATCCCACCCGCGACGTGCTGGGGAACGTGCGGGGCGCCCTGGCGGCCCAGTTCGACCTCCTGGCGCGCCACGAGGCCCTCTGCGGACGCCTCGGGGAGGACCTCCCGCCGGACGAGATGGGGCGCGTCCTGGAGGAGCAGGCCCGGGTCCAGGACGCCATCGAGGCGGCCGGGGCGTGGGACCTGGAGCGCACGCTCTCGGTGGCCATGGACGCCCTGCGGCTGCCGCCGCCGGACGCCCCGGTGGAGACCCTCTCCGGCGGGGAGAGGCGCCGCGTGGCCCTCTGCCGCCTCCTCCTCGCGCGCCCGGACCTCCTGCTCCTGGACGAGCCCACCAACCACCTGGACGCCGAGAGCGTGGCCTGGCTGGAGGGGCACCTGGCCCAGTTCCCGGGGACCGTCGTGGCGGTGACCCACGACCGCTACTTCCTCGACAACGTGGCGGGGTGGATCCTGGAGCTGGACCGGGGCCACGGCATCCCCTGGAAGGGGAACTACTCCTCGTGGCTAGCCCAGAAGGAGGCGCGCCTGGCCGCCGAGGAGAGCCGCGCCGAGGCCCGACGACGGACCCTGGCCCGGGAGCTGGAATGGGTGCGCGCCTCGCCGAGGGCCCGCCAGGCCAAGAACCGCGCGCGCGTCACGGCCTACGACCACCTGGTGGCCGAGTCGGAGCGCGAGGAGCGGATCCGGGAGCAGGAGATCGCCATCCCCCCGGGCCCGCGTCTGGGGGATCTGGTGGTCGAGGCGCGGGGCCTGGCCAAGTCCTACCGCGACCGGGTCCTCTTCTCGGACCTGTCGCTCCGCCTCCCGCCGGGGGGCATCGTGGGGGTCGTGGGCCCCAACGGGGCCGGGAAGACGACCTTCCTCCGGCTCGTCACCGGGGAGGAGAAGCCGGATGCCGGGACGGTCCGTATCGGCGACTCCGTCCGCATGGCCTACGTGGACCAGAGCCGCGAGGCCCTGGACCCCCGGAAGTCCATCTTCGAGGAGGTGTCCGGCGGGGCCGACCACTTCACGGTGGGCGGCCGGCGCATCGCGAGCCGCGCCTACGTGGCCTCCTTCAACTTCCGCGGGCCCGACCAGCAGAAGCCCGTGGGCCAGCTCTCCGGCGGGGAGCGCAACCGGGTCCACCTGGCGAAGCTCCTGGCCGGGGGGACCAACCTCATCCTGCTCGACGAGCCCACGAACGACCTGGACGTGGACACCCTGCGGGCCCTGGAGGACGGCCTCCTGGCCTTCTCCGGCTCCGCGGTGGTCGTGAGCCACGACCGGTGGTTCCTGGACCGCATCGCGACCCACATCCTCGCCTTCGAGGGGGAGAGCCGCGTCGTCTGGTTCGAGGGCAACCACGCCGCCTACGAGGAGGACCGGCGCCGGCGCCTGGGGGCCGAGGCCGAGGTCCCGCGGCGGATCCGCTATCGCGCCCTGACGGCGTGAGCGCGGGCCAGGCGCCAGGCCCCGTCCAGGGCATCGCCGGCCGGCGGCACGAGGGTGGCGCCGGGGGCCTGGGCCGCCAGGGCCAGGGCGAGGGGCTCGAGGACCGGCGCTCCCGCGAGGAAGACGGAACCCTGCCACGAGACGGGGGTGGCCAGGCCGGCCAGCCCCACGCGGCCCAGGGCGACGGCCACGGCGCCGGCCATGCGCGAGGCGGCGCCCGCCAGGATGGAGCGCGCCGTGGGGTCCCGCCCCGCCAGCTCCCCCACGACCCGCGCCAGGGAGGCCAGGCCCGCTCGGTCGAGCCGGGCCAGCTCGCCCGTGTCCGGGAGGCCCAGCCTCGAGCTCAGCGCCTCCGTCAGGGGCGAGGGCCCGCGGCGGCCGTCCTCGGCCTCCACCGCGGCGGCCAGGGCCTCCCGGGCGATCGCGTCGGCGCCCCATTCCGAGGGCACCTCCGGGCCCCAGCCCCCGACCCTCGCCTCGCGCCCGTCAGCGGCGCGGGCGTAGGCCACGCCACCTGTCCCCGCGATGACCACCGCGCCGCACCCCGCGGGCAGGGCCCCGGCGAAGGCGGTGGCCCCGTCCCAGGTGGCGAGGGAGGGGAAGCCCCAGAGCCGCCGGAACCACGCGGGCGTGGCCGTGCCGCCCCCCAGGCCGGCGATCCCGGCGGCCAGGGCGGCCACCTCGCCCTCCCGCGCCCCGGCGGCCTCCAGGGCGCCCCTCACCGCCGAAGAGAGCCGCGCCTCTACCGCCTCCGCTCCCTCGTATCGGACGTTGCCGGGTCCCGCCTCCGCCGCGCCCAGCCGCCGGCCCTCCTCGTCGAAGACCGCGGCGCGGGTACGGCTGCCGCCCGCGTCCACCCCCACGTAGTAGCGCGCGCCCACGCCGGTCAGTCCCGTCTGTCCGGCAACGAGAGCGCCTCGGCCACGGCCCCGCGCCGCCGCTCGCGGAGCGCGTCGTCGTGTTCGGGGATCTCCTCGGCGTCCCGGGACGGGAAGAACGAGGCGTAGCAGAACAGGGCGAAGCCCCGGGCCCCGGCGGCGCGGGCGATCTCCACCTGGCGCACGGTCTGTTCCGCCTCCGGGTGCTGGAAGGCGCCGATGCCCGGATAGACCGGTACGGGGCCCAGGCGGAGGGCCTGGGCGGCCCGCTCGGCGAACTGGGCGTCGTCCCTGTCGTAGAGCATGGGGTAGAGGGCGTCCACCAGTCCCTCGCGGGCCCAGCGGCCAGCGTCCTGGCAGACCCGCGCCCGGGAGGCCTCCGTGGGGAAGACGGCGGCGGTGAGGGCGCAGCCGGGCCGCGCGTCGCGCACCCGGCGCCGGATGGCCCGCACCGCCTCGGTCACCTGGTCGCGCTTGAAGCGGCCCCAGGCCTCCGGTTCCGCTGCCGGGTCGCCGCCGAAGGCCGCGAGCGAGACCGGGTCGTGGCCGAAGTCCTGGCCGTCCGCCAGGTCTGTCACGTATCGGACGTAGTCCAGGTGCACCGCGTCCACGTCGTAGAGGGAGGCGATCTCCGCCGCCACGGCCGCGAGGTGGGCGCGCACGTCCTCGCGCGCCGGGTTGGCCGAGGTGTAGTGGGCGTTCAGGGCCTGGGGCCGGCCGTCCCGGCCCACCACCACCCACTCCGGGTGCAGGCGGTAGGGGTGGGCCGGGTCCCGCGGCGGCGTCGTCCCTCGCCAAAGGGGCATGAGGTTGATCCAGGCCTCGAGGGCCACGCCCCGGCGGCGCGCCGCGGCCACCGCCTCCGCCAGCGGGTCCCAGCCCGGGTCGCCTCCGCCCAGGCGCTCGCTCCAGGGCTCCAGGCGCGAGGCGTAGAGGGCGTCCGCCTCGCCCCGCACCTGGAAGAGCACCCGATTGAAGCCTAGGGAGGCCGCGCCCGCGAAGATGGCGGCCACGTCCCCGGCCGAGCGGTAGTCGAAGCGGGTCACCCAGACGGCCCGCACCTCGGGGGGCGGGCCGTGGCGCTCGCGCCGGAGGTGGCCCACGGTCGCCAGGACCGCGAGGACCATACTGCCGAGCAGCGACCAGCCGATGCCCTCCCTGCCCATGCGCCCTAGACTACCGTCCCGGGCGGTCCTCCGCCGACGTGGCGCCACCCAGATCGCGCTGGAGGTGCACCAGGACCCCCTCCACCTCCAGGCCCACCGGGCGTCCCTCCAGGAGCCAGCGGCGAGCGTGCCGGTAGAGGACCAGGGGTGGGTGGGCGCGCCCGATTCGCGCTGGCCGCAGCTCCAACGCGTTGCCGTGGTCGAACCACTGGCGCACCACGGCCTCCTCGCTCGGGGACCTTCCCCGGGCCAGGCGCACCAGGGCCACGTCCCCGTTGGATGGGTGGACCCGGCGGTCGAACAGACAGAGGTCGCCCGGTTCCACCAGGGGGGACATGGAGCCCCCCAGGGCCACCAGGGCCACTCGCCACGGCCGGTAGAGGCGGGCCGTGACGCTGGCCGACTCGGAGGGCGGCCGGGAGGGCCAGGGGAACCCATCCACGGGTCGGGTCCCCAGGGAGGGGAGGCCCCAGCGCCCCGGGGCGAAGCCCGCACGGGGCTCCGCCGCGCGCTCCATGGGCCCCCGGCCCAGGAGCAGCCATACCTCGTCCACGCTCAGGCCCCTCTCCCGGGCAGCGCACAGGAGCCGGCCCAGTTCCGCGGGACCGGGGGAGATGGTGGGCTTGTAGGAGGGGACCGCGTACCCGAGGAGGTGCGCGAAGGCGGACTTGTTCAGCCGGAGCCGGGTCCGGAGGGCTTCCAGCCGGGCGTAGATGGGCAAGGTCCGGCGGCCAGGCCTATCGAAAGAGAGAGGTATTTCCGTGGGGAATTCTCCATATGGATGGTATCCCCGAAACGACGACGGGACGGCGCAGGTCATGCCCGCGCCGTCCCGTCGTCCTCGGCCGCGAAGGGATGGACTCTATCCAGCCGTGGAAACCCCGTCAATACGCCCGCTCAGGGCCCTGGTGGCGGACGACGACCGAGGCTACCGGGAGATGGTGTGCCGCTGTCTGGAGGGTCTCGGCTACCGCGTGGTCGCCTGCGCGGACGGCCGGGAGGCCTGCGAGGCGCTAGCGAGCGGGGGGCCCTTCGACCTGGTGGTCACGGATCTGCAAATGCCCGGGGCGAACGGCGGGGCGGTCGTGGCAGCGGCCCGGGGCATGGCCCAGGCGGTGGCCCGGGTGGTGGTGATGACCGGCGGCGCGGCGGGCGCGCCCCCGGGCTGCGACGCCTTCCTCCGGAAGCCCTTCCCCTGCTCCAGCCTCCGGGTCGCCGTGTCCCCCCCATGAAACGCGACGGCCGGACCGGCGAGGGCCGGTCCGGCCGTGCAATGCCTCAGGAGGTGCGGGCCTAGTTCCGGCTGTAGATCCCCAGGACGTTGCCCTCGGGGGCCTGGATCTGGGCGAAGAAGCCGTGGCCGCCCGGGATCTCCGTCCGCGTCTTGCAGGTCGTGGCGCCGAGCTTGCGCGCCTTGGTCAGGGCCGCGGACATGTCGCTCACGTTGACGTAGACCATGGTCTTCCCGTCGGTGGCCGCGTCGCCCTTCATGATGCAGCCGCAGGGCCCCGCGTTGCCCGGGGTCTGGAAGTAATACTCGGTGGCGCCGAAGGGCATGAACTGCCAGCCGAAGAGGTCGCCGTAGAACTTCTTCGCGGCCTCCAGGTCCGGGACGTTGAACTCGACGTGGCAGATGGTGCCGTTGACGGGCGTCCAGGACGTCTCGGCGGTATCGCAACAGGTGCTGGCAGTCTCCACCGGGACGGTGACAGCCTTCACCTTGGGGGCAGACTTGCTCTTTGTGGCGGTGGGCATCGAATGGCTCCTCATTGCACTAGAATGGGGGTTGTTCCCGCCGGTCCACGCCTGCGGGAGTGCGGGATCCTACGGCGAGCGCCGGCCGGGTCAAGCGGAATCGGAGCCGTGCATGCTGCGCATCGTCCACACGGCGGACTGGCACCTGGGGCACACGCTATACCAGTATCCTCGTGCCCACGAGCACCGGCGGTTCCTGGAGTGGCTGCTCGCGGTCCTGGGGGAGCATCGCGTCGATGTCCTCCTCATCGCGGGCGACGTCTTCGAGACGGCCAATCCCCCGGCGACCGCCCTGGAGGCCTGGTACCGGTTCCTGGCCGAGGCCTGTGCGCGCCACCCGCGGCTCTCGGTGGTGGTCATCGGGGGGAACCACGACTCCGCCGCCCGGCTCGACGCGCCCCGGGCCCTTCTGGAGGCCCTACGGGTCCGCGTGGTGGGGGGCCTGCCCCGCGCGGCGGGTGGCGCCATCGACCTGGACCGCGCCGTGGTCCCGCTGGCGGAGGCCTCCGGGGAGGTGGCGGCCCAGGTGGCGGCGGTCCCGTACCTGCGCCCCACCGACCTCCCCCGGGTCGAGGGCGGCGCGGACGAGCTGGTCGAAGGGGTGCGCGCGGTCTACGCCGAGGTCCTGGAGGCGGCGAGGCGGCGCCTCGGGTCCGGCCAGGCCCTGCTGGCCATGGGCCATTGCTACCTGAGCGGGGGCGCCCTGAGCGAGCTCTCCGAGAGGAAGGTCCTGGGCGGGAACCAGCACGCCCTGCCGGCGGACCTCTTCCCGGGGGACCTGAGCTACGTGGCCCTGGGACACCTGCACCTGGCCCAGACGGTGGGCCGCCCGGAGATCCGCTATCCGGGCTCGCCCCTGCCCCTCTCCCTGGCCGAACGCGACTACCGGCACCAGGTCCTCCTGGTGGAGCTGGACGGGGCTCGGCTTCACCGGGTCCGCCCGCTGGAGGTCCCTCGGGCCGTGGAGATCCTGCGGGTCCCCCCCCTGGGGGAGTTGCCGGCGGCGGGGCTGGCGGCGGCCCTGGGCGCCCTCCCGGCCCGCGCGGGGCGGCCCGAGGAGGCCTGGCCCTACCTGGAGGTGCGCGTCCGGCTGGACGGGCCCAGGCCCGGCCTCCGGCAGGAGGTGGAGGCCCTCCTGGAGGGCCGTGCGGTCCGCCTCGCCTCCGTCTCGGCCTCCTACGGGGGCTCCGGGGCGGCCCTCCCGGAGGCCGTCCCGAGGGCCAGCCTGGACGAGCTGGGGGTCGAGGAGGTCTTCCGGCTCCTCTGGGCGAGGCAACACGAGGGCGAGCCCCCGGAGGCCCTGCTCGGCGCCTTGCATGAGCTCGTGGACCAGGTCGGACAGGAGGACGCCGCGTGAAGGTGCTTGCCGTCCGCGGCTGCAACCTGGCCAGCCTGGCGGGCGAGTTCGAGGTGGATCTGGCCCGGCCGCCCCTGGACCGCGCGGGCCTCTATGCCATCACGGGTCCCACCGGGTCCGGGAAGACCACCCTCCTGGACGCCCTGTGCCTGGCCCTCTACGACCGCACGCCGCGGCTGTCCGGTAGCGGCGGCTCGCCCATCGGCGCCGAGGGTTCGCCGGAGGAGCTGCGCCTCAGGGCCCAGGACGCCCGCTCGGTCCTCCGGCGCGGGACGGGCGAGGCCTGGGCCGAGGTGGACTTCGTGGGCCGGGACCGGCGGGCCTACCGGGCCCGCTGGCAGGTGCGCACGGCCCGTCGCCGGGCCGGGGCGCGGCTCCAGTCCGCGGAGCACTCGCTCCGTGAGCTGGGGGGCGGCCCCTCCCTGGGGGGCACCGCCACGGAGACCCTGGCGGCCATCGAGGAGAGGCTGGGGCTCTCCTTCGACCAGTTCCGCCGCTCGGCCCTCCTGGCCCAGGGGGACTTCGCGGCCTTCCTGAAGGCCGACGCGGGGGAGCGCTCCGGGCTCCTCGAGAAGGTGACGGGCACCGCCATCTACGGCCGGCTGTCCGTGGCGGCCCACGAACGGGCCCGGGAGGAGCAGCGCGCCGTGGCGGCGCTCCGGGACGCGGCGGCCTCCCAGATCACCCTGGACGAGCCCTCACGGCTCGATCTGGAGGCCGCCCGCGAGGCCGCGCGGGCGGCCCGTGGGGCGGCGGAGGCGGAGCGCTCGCGCGCGGCCGCCGCGGTGGAGTGGCACCGTGCCCGCGCCCTCCTGCACTCCGACGTGCGCTCGGCGGAATCGCGGCTCGCCGAGGCCACGGCCGCCTGGGAGGGGGCGGGCCCCCGGAGGGAGGAGCTGGCCCGAGTGGAGGCGGCCCAGGGGCTGCGTCCGCTCCTGGAACGCGCGGACCTCGCCGACGCGGCCTGGGAGGCGGCCCGGGGCTCCCACGACCAGGCCCGCCAGGGGCGGGCCCAGGCTGAGACCGTCCTGCGCCAGAGGGGGGAGGCCCTGGCCGCGGCCCTGGAGGAGCGGCGGCGGCTCCTCGTCGCCGCGGCGGGGGAGGCCGCCCGGGGGCTCGCCTCGGCCGGGGCGGCACGGGCCGAGGCCGAGTCGCGGCACCGGGCGGCGGTCCGCTCCCTGGAGTCCGCCCTGGGGGAGCTGGCCGCCGCGGAGGCATCTGTGGCGCCGGGGACGCGCGAGGGGCTCGCCCGGCGGCGCGGGGTCCTCCAGGGGCGCCACGATGGGGCCGTGGCCGCCGCCGGGGCCTCCCGGGAGGCCATGCGCCTGGTGCAGGCGGCGGGGCGGTCCCGCGAGGAGGCCCTCGCCGAGGGGCGCGCGGAGGGCCTGGAGCGGGAGGAGGCGTGCCGGGCGCGCTCGCGCTCGGCCCAGGCCTGGTCCCGGCTGGCCTCCGAGCGCGAGGTCCTCCGGCAGGCCGAGGCGGTGAGGGACCTGGAGGCCCACCGCGCGGGGCTCAGGCCCGGGGAGCCCTGTCCCCTCTGCGGCTCTCCGGAGCACCCCTGGGCGGCGCTCGTGCCGGATCAGGCGCTCGCGGCCCTGGGGGCGCGGGTGGCCGAGGCCGAATCGGCGTGGCGGGACGCGTCGGAGGCCGTGGCCCGGGCCGAGGAGCGCGGGGGGGCGCGGGGACGCGCCATGGAGGAGGCGCGGGGCCGCGCCCTGGAGGCCGAGGCCGCCCTGGAGGTCCCCCGGGGCCGGTGGGCCGAGGTCCGCAGGACGCTCGCGGAACTGCCGCAGGAGGTCGCGGACGGGCGCGCCCTGGAGGCGGCCCGCGCGTGCCTCGAGGGGGCCCGTCGGGACATGGCCAGCCTGGAGGCGGAGGAGGCCGCGCTCCTCGCGGCCGAGGGGCGCGCGGCGGCGGCCCGCTCGGCGGCGGACGGCGCGGCGGAGGGCCTGCGCGTGGTGGAGGCGGCCCGGCTGGAGGCCGAGCGGGGCGAGCGGGAGTGGGGCGAAGTCGGCCGGGCCGTGGAGCGGGAGACGGGCCCGGAGTCGAGTTCGGCGGTGGAGGGGGTCGAGGCGCTCCTCGCCCTCGAGGCCCCGGAGCGGGAGCTCGGCCGGGTCGCGGGGGCCGCCCCCCCGCCGGGGGCGCGCGTGCGTCCCGCCGCCCTGGCCCACGCCGACCTGGCGTCCTCCCTCGGCCGATGGCGGCAGAGGGAGGCGGAGGCCCGGGACGCCCGCGAGGAGGCGGCCCGCGCGCTGGCGGCGGCCCGGGAGAGGGAGGCGGACCGCGCGGCCGCGCACCGGGAGCGGTTCCGCGAGCATACGGAGGCCGGGGCTGGCCTGGAGGCCGCGCTCGCGTCGGGGGGCATGGACCGGGCTACCCTGAGCCGCCGGCTGGCCCTCGGGGCGGTCTGGTGCGAGGCGGAGCGCGCCGCGCTATCTGCCTTCCACGACCGGCTCCAGCAGGCGCAGGCGGTCCTGGGGGATCGCCGAGCGGCCCTGGCCCGCCACGACGCCTCGGAGGCCCCGGGGCTCCCGGCCACGGAGGCCGAGACCGCGCTCGTGGCCACGGTGGCCGCCCTGGACCAGGCCGAGGGGCGCTGGCGGGAGCTGGAGCTCCGGCTGCGGCAGGACGATCAGGCGCGGGGCCGGCGCGCGGAGGCGGCGCTCCGCGTCCGCGCGCGGGAGGAGGCGGCGGCCCTCTGGGCCCGGATGGACGCCCTCGTGGGTTCCCACGACGGCTCCCGGTTCCGCGGGTTCGCCCAGGGGCTCACCATGGAACGGCTCGTGGCCCATGCCAACCGGCACCTGGAGGAGCTGGCGCGCCGATACCGGCTCTCGCGCGTCCCGGGCCACGCCCTGGACTTGCAGGTCATCGACCGGGCCATGGGCGACGAGGTCCGGGGCGTCCACAGCCTCTCGGGGGGGGAGGGTTTCCTGGTGTCCCTGGCCCTGGCCCTGGGCCTCTCGTCCCTGGCCTCTGCGGACACGCCGGTGGAGTCCCTCTTCATCGACGAGGGATTCGGGACCCTGGACGCGGAGGCCCTGGAGACGGCCCTGGCGGCCCTGGATGCCCTCCAGGCCGGCGGTCGCCAGGTGGGGATCATCTCGCACGTCGAGGGCCTGGCGGAGAAGGTGGGCGTCCAGGTGCGGGTCGTCCGCACGGGCCCCGGGACGAGCCGGGTCGAGGTGGGGGCCGGGCCGCGCTAGGAGTCCTGCCGAGGGCGTGGACGTGGGCGGGGCGGCGCGC
This sequence comes from Planctomycetota bacterium, assembly GCA_016209495.1. Taxonomy (GTDB): domain Bacteria; phylum Planctomycetota; class JACQVX01; order JACQVX01; family JACQVX01; genus JACQVX01. Next base: position 6,991 of record JACQVX010000169.1, on the reverse strand, counting down.
CTAGAAGTAGTTCCTGGGGCGGATCCGCGCGGTGCGCTTCACGAGGAGATAGATGTCGGGGGGCGCGGGGCTGTAGTCCTCCTGGGCGGGGATGGGGCGCGCGCGTGCGCTGGTCGCGCCTTCGGCGTAGTCCCCTTCGCCCAGGAGGTAGTCCACCCGGTCCTTCAGGGTGGCCGGCGGCAGCGAGGCCCTCGCGGTGAGGACCACCAGCGTCACCGTGACCATGCCCCCGTTGGTCGTGGACGGGGGCTCGATGCGCAGGGTCACCACCCGCCCGGGGAATCCCCAGGAAGTGTCGGCCGTCGCGTCCGCCGCCGGGTCCCAGGTGGAGAGCCGGCGCAGCAGCCCGGGGGTCCAGTTCGCGCCGTCCACCACGGCGGTGGTCTGATCCAGGTAGTAGCAGACCCACTCGAAATCGGCGGACGGGAACGCGGCGGGGGGGAAGATGGGGACCGCGACGGGGTCGGCGTCCGGGTCCCCGGTGGCCAGGGGGCTATAGCCGTACGGCGGGAGGAGGATCTCCGGGTCCGCCGCCGTCGGCCGCATCCGGCGCTTCACGAAGTAGTAGGCGTCGTGGCCGATGTCCTGCGTGGTGTAGCGCTGGACCTCGTGGCGGCCCACGTCCTGGGAGGAGGTCCCCTCGCGGATGTCCTCGGCCAGCTCCCAGAGGAGCCGGTCCGCCGTGGCCAGGCCGTCCACCCGGGCCGAGCCCACCTCGGCGGACCGGGCGATGGCCTCCAGGCCGGCGAAGGCCCCCACGGCCACCACGGCCAGGATGGCCACCGCGAAGGCCATCTCCAGGAGGGTCATTCCTCGCTGCGCAACCTCCGGTTGCTCGCTCATTCCTCGCTGCGCAACCTCCGGTTGCTCGCTCGTTCCGAGCTGGCGGCCCGGCCGGGTCATCCCTCGCTCACGCTCGCATCACGGCTGCACCCGCACCAGGTGGGCCTCGTAGAAGACGGGCTTCTGGATCGACGGGAACGAGGGCGGGCCCACCCGCTCGAGCTGGGGGTCGTAGCGCACCGGGGGGTAGAGATCGACGTTGACCTGGCCGCTCACATAGCCGTCCATGAGCCCCACCAGGTGGTGGCCGTGGAGGATCTCGGCGAAGCGGATCCCCTTCCCCGCGGCGTAGGCGCCGTAGAGGCAGATGAGGGGGCGCGAGGTGCCCCACTCGTAGCGCGAATCCCGAAAGTGCCAGCCGGTCTCGGCGATCTCGGCCAGGTCGACCGTGGTTTCGTCGCCATCGTCGTCCGAGTCCATGACTCCCGACAAGCGCGAGTTCGTGCGATCCAGGACGGCATGGGCGAACTGGGCGTCGTAGGCGGAGGAAGAGCCGCGGTAGCCCACGGAACCCCGGGGGGCGAAGCAGACGGCGGAGTAGACGCCGTGGGTGTGGAAACATTCGTGCGCGTGGTCGCGGGCGAAGATGATGTCGCCCGAATGGGAGTAGAGGCCCAGTACGGCCTGGCCCTCGTATGGCCCCCCGCTGGCCCTGACCGACCCAAGACCCACGGTCGGGGCCAGGCGAGTTAGCAGCGTGCTGTCGGCCCGGTAGCGGGGGCGCATGGCCTCGTCCCCCTGGGCGTCGACATAGGTGCTTCCCCCTACCATGATGATGTCCTGCTCCGAGGCCAGCGTCACCCGGTGGTAGATGTAGGCCCCCGGGTGCCAGTCGCCGTAGCGCGCGGGGTTCACGGGCCCTCCCACCCGGTTCACGGGCCCCTCGAAGAAGAACGTCAGGTCCCCGGTGTAGCTCGCGGTGGCGTTCGACCCGAGCTCGTCGTCCGGGGTGAACGTGAGCGAACCCGTGACGGCCGTCGCGGTGCCCGCCGTGTTCACCCGCTCGAAGGCGATCTGGGGGATGGCGTTCCGGTAGAGCTGGGTGAAGTGCTGGGTGTCCAGGTCCCTGACGATCTCCGTGGAGGTCGCGCTGAAGTCCGCCACGAAGGACACGTCGGTCTCCGAGGTCGCGAGCTTGATGAACTCGAACCGGGGCCGGGCCTGGATCACGAAACGGGGGCGCGTGATGGATGTGGCTTGCTGCGCCTCCACGTCCCAGCCCACGCTGGGGCCGTCCAGGAGCCGGACCCGCCAGGTGTCCAGGTCCGAGTCGCTAAAGATGGGGCGACTTCCCGGCGCCACTGCGGGTTGGACGTCGGCCTTGGTCAACCCCAGGATCATCGTGTCGTCGTTGGGAAAGCCGCTATCCGACGTGTTGGGGTCCACGGTCCCATTGTCATAGATCTGGACGTAGAAGACGTGGCCGTGGGCCACCACGTCGTCGAGTTCGTGGGTGTCCCAGTGCGACTTGGGATTGGCCGAACGGCAGTTGGCGTTTGCGGCGGGATCGGAATCCAGGTCGGTACTGGATTCCGGCCAGCCCCGGAGATTCGTGCCGGCGAGGAACCAGTCCTCCCATTCGCTGTCGTCGTCGCCATACGGCCGGCAGTAGAGCCCTTCGTCGCTCGTGGCCTTCGCGTCGTCCTGGAATCGAGCCAGGGCGTCTGCCGACGGGGTGCCCGGCATCACGTAGTCCAGGGGCCCGGTCCCCTGGCCGTCGTCGTAGAAGTGACGCGGGCCCGAGACCCACACCTCGTAGCCCGCGAGGTAGGTCTGGCCCGAGGTTGTCGCCGGGTCCGGGGTGATGGTCCCCTTCGTGGAGACCAGCCTCTCAAAGACCGTCTGCATGGGCAGGAGTACCTCGATGTTGCCGTAGTTGCGGACCCGCCCGCCGATCGTGACCTCGTGCGCGTTGTGGAAGGTCGAATGCATCTCGTTCATCTGGAGCACGAGCCGGGGGTCGGTGTCGAGCCACGTATTGTCGCCCTTGGCCCCGAAGTAGAGGTAGTTGTTGATGGGCTGGGTCTCGCGCAGGACGGACTCCACCGCGGCGGTCTCGCTCCCCACGGCAGCCGTGGAGGTCATCCGGTAGAAGCCGGTGAGGGGTTGAGTGGCATCGACCATCACCTCCACCAGGGTCACCTCCACCGTGCCGACGCGGCTCCCCCCGCCCGGGATGGTGAATTCGCGGGTGTAGCCCAGCAGCGTGTTTCCGCTGTCGGCCAGGGCCGCCGCGACGGCCTCGTTGTGCCCCTCGGGGAACGTGTCCGGGTCCGGGGGGACGTAGTCCGCCTCCAGGATGGCCCGGCGGGCCACGTGGTAGCCCTCCCAGGCCAGGGCGCGGGCCTGGCGCAGGTCCGTCCCCGAGTTCAGGGCCCTCGCCTCGTCCTGGACCCGGGAGAGGAAGATCGCCGCCGCCCCGGAGAGGACCACGGAGACCACCATGACCAGGAGCAGGGCGTTGCCCCCCTCGCGCCGCGTTCCCATCGCCATGGCTCGATCCTCCTCTCCGCCTACTCCGCCGCCGGGTTGACCCGCACGTCGGAGAGGACGGTCCGGTAGTCCGTCCCGTCCCTCACCCGGACCTCCAGGCGCAGGGCCATCCCGCCGTCGGCCGCGCCGACGCTCACGCCCAGCGGATCCACGAGGGCCAGATCGTCCGTCACCACCACCTCCACCACCGCGGGGGTGTCGCCCAGGACCTGCGTCCCGCTGAAGGTGTGGACCACGTTGATGGCGGTCGCGTTGTCCGCGTAGTTGTAGAGGCCCAGGAGCGTGACCTGGTCCAGGCCGCTGAAGGAGTTGAAGAGGGCCGACACCGTGCCAGCCTGGGTGGTCGCCGGGGCGATCACGGGGACGGCGTCCCCCGAGGTGCCGTAGGGTATGGCCGCCAGCAGGTCCATGGCCCCCTGGGCCGCGAGGAGGACCCTCGCCTGGACGTCCATATCCCGGGTCGCTCGCTGGGCGGCCACGATGGCGCTGGAGACGGCGAGGACGAAGGTGGACATGATGGCGAGGGCGACGACCACCTCGAGGATGGAGAACCCGGCTTCTCGGCGGCCCGCCCTCACGTCGTCACGCCCCCCCCCCCGCGCCCGTGGAGCCAGTGTAGCCCCGTCCGCGTGGGCTGTCGAGGGGGCGGCCCGCGCCGTCTCATAGCTTCAGCTCCTCCCACGCCGCGGCGCAGGGGTTCCCGGCCGCCCACTCCAGGAGCCCCTCCCCCGGGAAGAGGACGGCGGCGGCGCAGGTGCGGTTCGGCTCCGCGTCCGGGCCCGCGTGCGCATCGGCCGCCGGGTGCCGGCAGACGCCGCCGTGGCCGGAGAGGGCGGCCCTCAGGTCGGCGGCCCCCAGGGGCGTGCGGGCCAGGGCGGCGGCCAGGGCCGCCAGCCGGACGGGGCTCGTGGGGTCCGGGCCCTCCTCGGCCTCCATCTCCACCATGGACTCCAGGACGTAGTGGTTGGTGTGCACCGCGACGGAGCGGGACACCGCGCGCAGGGCGAAGCGGGTCGCGGAGGTCTCCACCAGGAAGCCCCGGCGCGGGTCGCAGACGTAGTAGTGGTGCCCGCTGGCCCGGTCGCAGCCGGTGAGGCGGTCCACCGCGTCCTCCAGGTCGCCCGAGGCCAGGGCCTCCGCGATGAGGGCCGGGTAGGTGACCCCCGGCCGCGGGTCCCGGGGGCGGAGGTTGTTCGTCCCCACGGCGATCCCCCGCGCATTCAGGCCGATGAGCGGCAGGCAGCCGGAGGTGGACAGGGCAAGGCACTCCGGGGCCCCCTGGGGGCGGCGGCGCTGGAGCACCAGGTGGCGGGCCGCCGAGGCGTGCATGTCGTAGGTCTGGCCGCAGGCCAGCCGGCCGTCCTCGGCGCACTCGCCGGGGACCACGAAGGCGCTGCACTCGCCCTCCGCGACGCTCGCCGCCGCGCGGCCCACCAGGTCCCTCAGGTCCGTGTAGGCCGCCGCCCAGAGGAGCCGCTCCACGGCGAGGCCCGCCCCCTCGGCGATGCCCTCCAGCTCCTCGGCGGCGCGCGGCAGCTCCCGGTGGTGCGGCCAAGAGGCGGATGCGGCCGCGAGGCAGGAGTCCACCGTGGCCGGGACGCCCCGGGCGGAGCACCACGCCACCGCCCGCTCCAGGCGCTCGTCGGCCAGCTCGCGGATGGGCCCCCGCAGGGCCTCCCCCTGGGTCCGCCCCATCTCCCGGGGCGTGCCGGCCAGGTCCAGCCTCGCTACCCGGGGAGCGGCCTTGTCCGTCGTCGAAGCCAAGGGTATCCTGCCGCCCCCTTGTCGGGGCGGGCATTGTAGCAGCGGGGGGAGGGCCGCCATGCACCTCGGAGAGGCTTGCGGGTTCGCACGCGCCCTGGCACGCGAGGCGGGGGAGCTCCTGCTGGGTCGATTCCGCCGGGTCGTCTCGGTGCGCACCAAGTCGCCCGGGCAGATCGTCAGCGAGGCGGACGAGGCGGCGGAGGACCTGCTCCGATCGAGGATCGCCGAGCGCTTCCCCTCGCACGCCGTCGTGGGAGAGGAGCGGGGCGCCTCGGGTCCGGCCGGGGAGATGGCCTGGTGCCTCGACCCCCTGGACGGGACGAGCAACTTCGTGGCGGGGGTCCCCTACTGGGCCGTGTCCGTGGCCCTTCTGGAGGGCGGGCGGCCGGTGGTGGGGGTGGTCCACGACCCCCTGCTGCGCGAGACCTGGCACGCCGTGGCGGGCGAGGGGAGCTACCGTGGCGAGGTGCGGGTGTGGGCCCGGGAGGGGGAACTGGACCCGGAGGCCCTCATCGCGACCCCCTCCAGGTTCCGGGAGGGGACGCCCCGGTGGGTGGGCCGGGTCTACGAGGGCTGGAAGGTCCGCAACACGGGGGCCTTCACCCTGAATGCCGTCCTCGTGGCCGATGGCGGCTTCGCCGGTTGCATCTCCGACGACGTCCGCCTGTGGGACCTGGCCGCCGCGAGCCTGATCCTGGAGGAGGCGGGGGCCCGGGTGAGCGCCATGGACGGCTCGCCCCTCTTCCCGGTGGAGCCGACCGCGAGGGCCTGGGAACGGGGCTACACCTTCCTGGGGGCGGGGGCGGCCTGCCACGGGCCCCTCCTGGGGCTCGTCGGCAGGCGGACCCCGACGCCCTGACCCGGGCGCTCGTCCCGCTGCTGGCGGCCCTCTCCGGGGCCGCCTCCCTGGTCTATCAGGTCTCGTGGGCGCGCCGCCTGGCCGTGGTGACGGGCTCCTCCGCCGAGGCGGTGGCCCTGGCCGTGGCCGCGTTCCTCGCGGGGCTGGCGGCCGGCGCCGCCCTGGGTGGGCGCGTGGCCCGGAGGTCGGGCCGCCCCCTGCGCCTCCTGGCCCTCCTGGAGGTCTCGGCGGCCGGGTGCGGCCTGGCCTTCCCCGCGGTGCTGGGGGCCCTGGGGGCATTGCACCCGGCGGCGGCCTTCCTCGTGGCGGCCCTGCCCCCGGTCTTCATGGGCGCGGTCCTGCCGGTGGCCGTGGAGGCCGTGGAGGCCGCGGAGGGGGACCGGCTCGGCCGGACCGTGGGGGTCCTCTACGCCGCCAATACCCTGGGGGCGGTGGGGGGCGCGGCCCTGGCGGGCCTCTGGGGCCTGGCCCGGCTGGGCCTCGAGGCCACGGAACTCCTGGCCGTGGGGGCGAACCTGGCGGTGGCTGCCTCGGCCCTGGGCCTCGCCTGGCTGGGGGCGCCCGGGGCGCGCACCCACGACCCCACGGTGCGCCGGATGCGAGAGGCGGCGACGGGAGGCGGGCCCGACCCGCGGCGCACGGCGGCCCTGGTCCTCGCGGCCTGCCTCCTGGGCGGGGCGGCCTCCACGGGGGCCGAGGTGGCCTGGGCCCGGGCCCTGGCCTTCGTGGAGCAGGGATTCGCCCGCGAATTCGCCCGGATGCTGGCCCTCCACCTGGCCGGCCTCGCCGCGGGCTCGCTCGCGGCGGCCCTGGTGGTGGACCGCGCCCCGGCCGCGGGGTCGCTGGCCCTGGCCCAGGCCCTCCTGGGCGCGGCCCTGGCCTGGAGCGCGGTGGAGGCCGGCCGGCTGCCCCACATGGTCCCCGCCTCCGTCCTGGCGGGGATGGTCTTGCCGCTCGCGGCGCGCGCGGTGGCCGCAGCCGGCCGCTCCGCCCGGCCGGCGGTGGGGCTGGCCCAGGCGGTGGGGGTGGCGG